>NZ_VIUJ01000012.1:0-209842 GCF_007993905.1 Pseudomonas sp. SJZ077 | reverse complement strand
AGTCTCCCACGGTCTGTACTGGTTAGAGTCAGATGACGAGCTTTAGTCCCACCCACCCCTTCAAGTCTAAACATACAAGCGAGCCTGCTCGCGATGAGGCCGGTACAGCCAACCAATAATCTGAAGGATCAACCGCGAGCAAACTCCACCGCTTTCTTGAACTGCTCATCCGTCGGCTGCACGCCGGTGTACAGGACAAACTGCTCCAGCGCCTGGATCGCGATCACTTCCAACCCGGTAATGACGCGTTTGCCCTCGGCGCGACCGCGCACGATCAGCGGTGTTTCCGAGGGAATCGCCACCACATCGAAGACAGTTTCGGCAGCCGCGATGGTTTCAGCGTCGAACGCCAGTTGATCGGCCTCGGGACCGCCGCTCATGCCGATCGGCGTGACGTTGATCAACATCTGCGGACGCTGAGAGCCCAGTTCCGCCTGCCACTGATAGCCCAGTGATTCAGCCAACGCCCGCCCGGCCTGTTCGTTACGGGCCACGATCACGCCGTTTTGATAGCCGCCATCACGCAAGGCACTGGCCACGGCTTTGGCCATGCCGCCGCTGCCGCGCAGGGCAAAGGTCGATTCCTTCGGCACCTGATGGGTTTCAAGCAGCTGGGCGATGGCGATGTAATCGGTGTTGTAGGCTTTGAGATGGCCATGGGTGTTGACGATGGTATTGATCGATTGAATGGCCGCTGCGGACGCGTCCAGCTCATCGACCAGCGCAATGCAGGCCTCCTTGAACGGCATCGACACGCCGCAGCCACGAATACCCAGCGCACGAATGCCGCCAACAGCACCCGGCAGATCCTGACTGCTGAACGCCTTGTAGTAGAAATTCAGGCCCAACTGTTCATACAGATGATTGTGAAACCGCAGGCCGAAATTGCCGGGACGCCCGGAAAGCGACATGCACAGCTGGGTGTCTCGGTTGGGGTTCATCTGCATGAAATATCTCCTTCATAAGCACTTTCAGATGGACGGGATGAGCCATTCCATCGAATTCTGATCGATCATAACGGCGTGCCCGCGCAGGGTGGCAGCGGCCGTAAAGAAGCCGGTACAGACCTTACACAAAATTTACCCAACGGCTGTGCTGATTTTCAAAAAAACGCTGTCTTAGAGGTATCCCCGCGACGATCCTTGGGTCTATTGCAGACGCAAGCGCCGGGTCGAAGAACCGAGGAATTATCATGATCCGTAAAATCCCCACAGTTGCCTTGCTGCTCGGTGCTCTTGCTATCACAGGGCAGGCAGAGGCTGGCGGCGGTCACGGTTGGCAGGGTCCAGCGGTATTTGGCGCGATCGTTGGTTCGGCGATCGTCGGCTCGGCCATCATCAACAGCAACCGACCGGTGTATGTACAACAACCGGTCTACGCCCAGCCTCAGCCGGTTTACATACAACAGCCACCACCGGTTTATTACCAGCCTGCGCCAGTCTACGTGCAGCAACCGGTCTACTACGCACCACCGCCGGTTTACTACGGCCCGCCCCGTGGTTATTACGGTCCACCGCGCGGTTACTACGGCCATCCCCACGGTTATGGCCGCTGGTAACAGACTCATCAGGCCCCGCCTAATCAGCGGGGCTTTTTTGTGACCGTTCGTCGGCGAAGGTCTGGAAAAATCGCGCCAATGTCGCTGTGGAGACAGTGTGGACGGTTCAAGTTGGCAAGATTGACTCGACCGCCCTTCCCCCGACTTGGGAAAAACGGTCATATTTATGTCATGTCAGCTCCGCAAGCTTGGATCTGTGCGTAAACAACAGGTTGATAAAAACAAGGACGACCTCATGCCCACGCAAAACCCGCACCGCATTGTCGGCTTGTGCACTTCCAGCAAGGTGTACAACGCTTTGACCGAACTCAAGCACCTGGAAGGCCATCGCAGCGCCAAGTTTCTTTCGCTGCTGGCCGAAAACCTGGTGCGCAAAGGCCTGCTCAACGAGCAGGAAGTGGTCCATATGCTTGACCTGGTGGTCGACTGAGCTGAAAACTCATTGGCGTCAATGACGACTATCGAAAGTGTTGATTGTCCGTTCGCGAGGCAGGTCCGTAAGGTAGCTCCATCGATTGATGGAGGTATTTATGTCCCAGGTTCAGATCATGTCCGTAATTGGCAGCGCCGTTCCCGCACCGCTCAGAGAGCTAGGATTGCTCGCCTGTTGGTATCTGGTGCAGGACGGCGAACCGATCAGCGGACCGCTCACTTCGCTGCCGGCCGCCAAGGCACTGTCGCAACAAATCGGCCAGGGGCAGCTCAGCGCTTAAGGCAGCTGCACCCTTGGTTTGGTTTCGATGAAGATCGCCCAGCTCGACATGAACAGCGCTGCAATCAGCGGCCCGATAACAAAGCCGTTCAGGCCGAAAATGGCCAGACCGCCAAGGGTCGAGATGAGGATCAGATAGTCCGGCATCTTCGTGTCCTTGCCCACCAGGATAGGGCGCAGCACGTTATCCACCAGGCCGATCACAAAAACCCCGAACAACCCCAGCACCATCCCTTGCCAGATCGCCCCGGTGAACAGGAAGAACGCCGCTACCGGTGCCCAGACAATCCCGGCCCCAACGGCTGGCAACAGCGATAGAAACGCCATCAATACCGCCCAGAGCAACGCGCTCGGGATGTCCAGAAACCAGAAAATCAAACCGCCCAATGCGCCCTGCGTAATCGCCACCAGCAGGTTGCCCTTTACGGTCGCCCGCACCACACGGTTGAACTTCAGCTGCAAACGGCGTTTCTGGTGCTCCTGCAACGGGACGGCGGAGCGAACTTTACGCGCCAGTTCCGCACCGTCTCGCAGGAAGAAGAACAGCAGGTAGAGCATGATGAAAAAACCCACCACAAAATCGAACGTGCCCTGACCGAAACTGAAGACTTGCGTGGCGACAAACTCATTGCCCGTCACCGCACTCTTGATGATTTTCTCCCGCAGCCCGTCCAGCTCGCCGAGCCCGGCCCGATCCAGCAAATGCTGGAAGTACGGCGGCAGGCTGTGTTTGAAATGCGTCACATACCCCGCGATGTCCAGCTCGCCGCTTTCGATGCTCTTGTACAGCGCAGCCCCTTCCTGAACCAGCAAGATGCTGAGGATAATCACCGGCAGGATCGCGATCACCAGGCAGATGCTCAGGGTGAGCAACGACGTCAGGTTGCGCGGCCAGCTGAACTTCAGTTGTATCCGGCGTTGCAGCGGCGCGAACAGAATCCCGAGGATCACCGCCCAGAACACCGCGCCGTAGAACGGCAGCAAAATCCAGATAAAGGCGGCGGTGACCACCCCGAGCAAGATCACCAGCGATTTGTTGTGTACCGTCTGTTCGTTCATGTCCGATCCATGTCAGTGCGCTCTCGTATTGAAGAGCCGTGCTGATGCTTAGTCCGCCACGGTTCGCGCGAGTGCCATCCGTTTGTTCATCAAGCATAGATCCAGATCAATGAACCTCGCGGGCAAGGCGATTACCCTCCCGGACTTTTGCGATCGACACTGCCATGACGCTCCTTGCCCCAGAACTGCTCGCTCCCGCCGGCACCTTGAAAAACATGCGATACGCCTTCGCCTACGGTGCCGATGCGGTCTACGCCGGCCAGCCGCGTTACAGCCTGCGGGTGCGCAACAACGAATTTGACCACGCCAATCTCGCGCTCGGCATCAAAGAGGCACAGGCCCAAGGCAAGCGCTTCTATGTGGTGGTGAACATTGCGCCGCACAACGCCAAGCTCAAGACCTTCCTCAACGACCTGGCCCCCGTGATTGCCATGGCCCCGGACGCTTTGATCATGTCCGACCCGGGCCTGATCATGCTGGTGCGCCGACACTTCCCGCAGATGCCGATTCACCTGTCGGTACAAGCCAACACGGTGAACTGGGCCAGTGTCGAGTTCTGGCAGCAACAGGGCTTGAGCCGGATCATCCTGTCCCGGGAACTGTCGCTGGAAGAAATCGCCGAGATCCGCCAGCACGTCCCGGCGATGGAGCTGGAGGTCTTTGTCCATGGCGCGCTGTGCATGGCCTATTCCGGCCGCTGCCTGTTATCGGGCTACATGAACAAGCGCGATGCCAATCAGGGCAGCTGCACTAACGCCTGTCGCTGGAAGTATTCGGCGACGCAAGCCACGGAAAACCAGCTCGGTGAAATCGTTCAGCAATTCCAGCCCGAGCCGACCCTGGGCATCGGCGCGCCGACCGATCAGGTGTTCCTGTTGCAGGAAGCCAATCGCCCTGACGAATTGATGCCGGCCTTCGAGGACGAGCACGGCACCTACATCATGAACGCCAAGGACCTGCGCGCCGTTCAGCATGTCGGGCGGCTGACGCAGATGGGCGTGCACTCGCTGAAGATCGAAGGCCGGACCAAATCGCACTTCTATTGCGCACGCACCACGCAGGTCTATCGCCGGGCGATTGATGATGCCGTGGCCGGTCGCGAGTTCGATCGCAGCTTGATGACGGATCTGGAGTCCCTGGCCCAGCGCGGCTACACCGAAGGCTTCCTGCGTCGGCATGTGCATGACGAATACCAGAACTATCAGCACGGCAGTTCGGTATCAGAGCGCCAGCAGTTTGTCGGCGAGTTGACCGGCGAGCGCCGTGATCGCCTGGCGCAGGTAAAGGTCAAGAACCGGTTCAGCCTGGGCGATCACATGGAGCTGATGACACCCCAGGGTAATTTCCACTTCGATCTGCATCAGTTGCAGAACATCAAAGGTGAAGCGATCGAAGTGGCGCCGGGGGATGGGCACACGGTGTATGTGCCGATTCCGGATGCGGTGGATTTGAAGTTCGGGTTGTTGATGCGGGATGTGGGTGTCGTTTAGCGCCTGTCCCCGCTGACACACGCCATGTGTCAGCGGCCGTTAATGCAAGGCTGGATGACTTTCTTCAACCCGGCGTTGTTTTTTGGCAATGAAAACGTAGCGGTCAACGGCTTGCCGCCCTCTTTGGGCGCCAGGAAAAGCTGCACGGGTTGGCCGCGTGAGGCATCACTCGCCCAGTAGGCCAATTCATCGCGCGGGATGGCTGTGTAGAGCGAAAAAATCGTACCCACCTGGAACACCCCGCCGTCAGTCCAACTGCCGGAGGTCTGGTGATCGACGGCGGTGCGTGCGCCGGTCGTGATTCGCATTGCCCCCACTGCACCCGGACCTTCAAATGGATCGCTGTTGAAGCCCAGCGACTCCGGTGCGAAATGCAGCGTAAGCCCGGCCTCTGGATTCTCCGGGTGGCAGCTGATTTGCAGATTGGCCTTGGTTTGATAGTCGCCGTAAGCGCTGTTGCCGTAAGTGCTCGCCGTCAGCAAGATGCCCTCGACATAGGGTTGCTCAACCAACCACACGGGATGCGCCGAGCTAATGACATGAATGCCATCAGCCGGCTCGCCCACGCCCTGTGCATGAGCATCGACATGTGAAAAACAGAGGGCAACGAGCACTTTTAAGGTGCGGGTATTAATGGAGCTGATCATAGAAGTGTTTGTCCGAGCACTCAGTCTCTGGTTTATGAAGTAAGCGTTACCTTTTCATCGGGATTTTTCTGCATCAGGCATTCCCCGTAAGGGTTGGTGTGACCCTGGCGTTGCCGGCAGATCCAACGCTCGCCCTTGTTCATGATCAGGACGGGCTCCAGCTTGTAGTTCAACTGGATATAGGCATTGGCGACCTCGATCGCCGCCGGACATGCGCGCTGCTTCGACTGCGTGGTGAGGGCATTGACGCCAAGACCGTTCGAGGCCGATCCACAATAGAGGGATCCGGTGTGGGCCTGCGTTGTCCCGGGGACGGACAACGCAAAGCCAATCGCAAAAAGGGAAAAGACAAAATCAGTGTGTCGCATCAGCATTGACTCGCAAGTTGATATCGAAGGTCTGCATCACGATTTCGCAGGTAACAGCAACGCCTTGACGGTCTTGTCAAAGTAAGCCACCTGTAGGGGGTAATCCTTCCCCAGCAGCTTGCCTTCGCCATACCAGGTGATGCCGCCCAGGTTCAGGATCAGACCATTGCTACCAAACTCGAATACGCTGCCTACGGAGCTACTGAAGAGAAACCGACTGTCATCCATTTGCAGCAACTTGTACTGCGTGTCCGCAGGCGGCAGTTGATCCTTGATGCGTTGCAGGTAAGTTGGAGCCAGGCGGGCAAACAATTGCCCGGCGCGCTCACGGTATTGCGGTATGGTCAAACCGGGACTGCGTTGCAACTCGGCGGCGATCAAGGCAAACACATCAGCATTGGCCCGCGCCTCCGCCAACTTGATCGACAGCGCCGTGGTCAACAACGCGTTATCAACCTGCAGCGACGATTTCTCCGGATGCCCATCGGTTGCCGGCGTTGTGACGGGGCGCATGAACTCGGCCACATTGACCGGCGACAATACGGTCGTCGCCAGATACGCCGCACAGGCCGTGGCTTGCCCTGACTGGTCGCCATTGATAAACAGCGAAAACTGGCTCCCTTTTTTCGGCAACTTCTCTGCGTCAACTCCTGCCTGCTTGAGGAAGGCGTTGACCTGCTCCTGCTTCACTTCGCCCCTGGCCAACGCGCAAAGCTGTTCCATCGCCGGCGCATTGCGCTGCCCGTTGAACTTCGGCGACAACTCGAATATCGCATCATGAATCACCGGCAGAGCGGGAATGTTGAGCCAGTTGGTCTTGACGTCCGCGGGTCTGTTGATCAGGAACTTGTCGTAACCGGCCAGTGCCAACAAAGTGATCAGAGTGGTGACGAAAATTGTTTTTATGTTCATGGTTTTTTGCCTGAGTAAAAGTCGGATAGATACGTATCAAAAACTGCCATCACCACTGATAACCAACACCCACGGCCACTCCCACCTGGCGCTGCGAGTCGGTAGAGCCCTGCAACTTGGTCAGCCACCGCCCATTGCTGGACAAATGTGAAACACCAAAGGCGACCGACGCTTGACCGCGATAGGTACTGGCAGCCACCGTCGTCATGCTCGCGCCCGGTGAGTACGATTGCGGCATGCTGGCCATTGCCATTGCACCGGCAATCCCCGCGCTGAGAATGTCGTCCTGCTTCTTGAGGTCATTTTTCAGCTCCGAATAACGCTGGTCGGTGTAGGCATTGGCGCTGTCGGTAATGCCCGCCACGCTCTTGGTCAACTGGTCGTAGTTCACTGCATCCGTGCCACTGGTGCCTGCCGCCACGTTGGTGATCTGGCGCTCATTGCCCACGCTGCCGACCGATACGCTGTTCTCGCGATCAGCGACCGTATTGGCACCCAATGCCGTGGCGTTCCTGGCCGAAGCCTTGGCCCCGTTACCCAAGGCGACCGAGTTTTCCCCGCTGGCCTGAGCCTTGGTGCCGACCGCCGCGCTGTTTCTGCCCGACGCCACCGCCCCCGTACCCCCGGCGATCGAATCGACGCCAGTGGCTTTCGGTTTGGCGGCGGCGCTGCTGTTGTTCACCTGGAACATGCCGTCGGTGCCGTTCTTGATGTTGGAGACATCGCCCTCGACGGTGCTGATGCGGACTCCCTGCTGAGCTGCATTGCCACCGAGATCGGCAATCGAGTCATCCGTGTACTGTTTGGACTCGGCGACTGCACCGTCGAGTTGGCGTACGTTGACCGCATCGTTGGCGTCCTTGCCGTCGGCGACGTTGCTGACGGTCCGGGTTTCACCGGTCGCCACATTGCCCACCGACACCGTGCCCGAGGTCTGGTTGTTCTCCCCCGAATACTTGCCGTTGTAGGTCTCCGCACCGCGCCCCTCATCGCTGGAACCACTGCCCAACGCCACGCTGCCGTCAGCGGAAGCCTTGGCGGCGTCGCCCACCGCCACCGAGCCGTTACCCGACGCCAGGGCTCTGGAACCTAAGGCCATCGAGTTGCTACCCGTGGCAGCGGAGTCGGCGCCGGTGGAGTTGACGTGCAAATACTTGATGCCGCCTCCGGAGCCGATAAGGTTCTCGAGGCCACCGACCCGACCGTCAAGGTTGGTGATATCCGAAGTGTTTTGATCCACTTGATCACCGACCCACTTCAGTTGCGCCACGTTGACCGCGTCGTTGTCCTGCGTACCTGCCGCCACCCCGGTGAGCTTGCGATTGCCCAGTGCCGTGCCGAAGCCGATCTCGCCGACCGACGTCTGCGGTGCTGCCAATCGATAGGCGCTGTAATTCGTCTCGGCCCCGACCGTGGTCACCGAGCTCGAGCCCAGCGCCACACTCATGGCGTGACTCGCATTGGCACCGGCACCCAGCGCGACCGATTGCTCCGCCGAAGCCTGGGCCGCGCTGCCCATGGCGATACCGGAAGCCAGCAACACCTGCGTATTACGGCCGATGGCAATGCCACCCGCAGCGGCCAGACCGACAGTGGCCTGATTGCCGATACCAATGCCGTTGTCACCGTTGACCACGGTGGCCGGACCTACCGCAACCGACTCGGCACCGCTGGCGAGTGAGTCCGTAGGGTTCGCCGAGTTCGCATGGAAATATTGAGTACCGGTCGAACTCAAGGAGCCCATCGCTCCGGTCAATTGACGCAGGTTCACGGCATCATGGGCTTCGGTGGCATCCGCTACGTTGGTGATCTGCCGGTAGCTACCGGCCTTGCCCACCGACACGGAGCCGAGCAAGGTGGCATCCGAGGTGTCATAGATGATCGCCCCGCTGCCGACCGGGATGGTGCCAGTGGTCGGTGCCAGGGCACGGTCCGCGACCGAGCCTTCGCCCAATGCGATACCACCCGCTACCTGAACCTGACTCTGACGCCCCAGTGCCACACCACCATCAGCGGCCGCATTGGCGCCCGAGCCGGCAGCAAACGAATTGACGCCTGAGGCGGTGGACGCGGGGCCGATGGCGACGCTGTCCAGGCCGGTCGCGCTGCTGTCGGCGAGAACCGAGTTGCTGTGGAAATACTTGATGCCGGTGCCGTTGTTGACGATGTTGTCGACGGTTTGGTTGGTCGCGAACAACTGCGAGCCGTTTACTGCATCGGTGCTGGTGCTGTTCAGGTTGCCGGCCGCGACGTTGGTCAACTTGACCGCGGTGCCTGCCGGGTTGAAGGTCACTTGAGTCTTGGTGCTGACGTCGTCGTATTTCACGGCCACGGCGGCGGTGTTGGTCAGGCTGGTATTGAAATTGCTCAATGCTGCGCCGACGTTGTTGCTGGCCAACGGACCGGTGTTGGTGCCGTTGACGCTGATGCTGTTGGTGGAATAGCTCGGTGCCGTCCATGTCCCTGTGGTTGCATCGACTGCCGCTCCCCCGCCCAGGGCGGTCGCTGTGTCCTGCCCCACTTTATTCAGTTGGCCTACGTTGACGGCGTCCGTCGCACTGGCGCCGGCGGCCAGTCCGGTAAGGCGACGGCCATCTGCTCCATTGGCGATGTTTACTTCGCCCCCCGTCGCCGCACCACCGACACCATAAGCTGCGTTAGCCAGCGTGGCGCCAGTGGCCGATGAGTTCGAACCAAGCGCCACGCCGTTGGCCACGGTTGCACTCGCAGTCGGGCCGATGGCTACGCTGTCGAGGCCGGTTGCGGTGCTGTCGGCGAGGACCGAATTGCTGTGGAAATATTTGATGCCGGCGCCGTTGTTGACGAGGCCATCGACGGTCTGGTTGGTCGCAAACAGCTGCGAGCCGTTCACCGCATCGGTGCTGGTGCCGTTCAAGGCACCAGCTGCGATGTTGGTCAACTTCACCGCGGTTCCTGCCGGGTTGAAGGTCACCTGAGTCTTGGTGCTGGCGTCGTCGTATTTCACGGCGACGGCAGCGGTGTTGGTCAGGCTGGTGTTGAGGTTGGTCAATGCCGCGCCGACGTTGTTGCTGGCCAACGGCCCGGTGTTGGTGCCGTTGACGCTGATGCTGTTGGTGGAATAACTCGGTGCCGTCCAAGTGCCCGCGGTCGCATCAAGTGCAGCGCCGCCGCCCAGGGCCGTCGCCGTGTCCTGCCCCACTTTATTCAGTTGGCTGACATTGACCGCATCAGTCGCGCTGGAGCCTGCGGCCAGTCCGGTAAGGCGACGGCCATCTGCTCCATTGGCGATGTTTACTTCGCCCCCCGTCGCCGCACCGCCGACACCATAAGCGGCGTTAGCCAGGGTCGTGCCCGTTGCCGATGAGCCAGAACCCAAGGCAACGCTGTTGTCGACGCTGGTCGTTGCGCCATTGCCCAGCGCAACACTATTGGCACCACCGGAAACCGCCGCTGGCCCCATTGCCACACTGTCCTGCCCGGTCGCGGAGCTGTCAGCGAGGACCGAATTGCTGTGGAAATACTTGATGCCCGCGCCGTTGTTGACGAGGCCATCGACCGTCTGGTTGGTCGCAAAAAGCTGCGAGCCGTTCACCGCGTCGGTACTGGTGCCGTTCAAGGCACCGGCTGCGATGTTGGTCAACTTCACCGCGGTTCCTGCCGGGTTGAAGGTCACCTGAGTCTTGGTGCTGGCGTCGTCGTATTTCACGGCGACGGCAGCGGTGTTGGTCAGGCTGGTGTTGAGGTTGGTCAATGCCGCGCCGACGTTGTTGCTGGCCAACGGCCCGGTGTTGGTGCCGTTGACGCTGATGCTGTTGGTGGAATAACTCGGTGCCGTCCAAGTGCCCGCGGTCGCATCAAGTGCAGCGCCGCCGCCCAGGGCCGTCGCCGTGTCCTGCCCCACTTTATTCAGTTGGCTGACATTGACCGCATCAGTCGCGCTGGAGCCTGCGGCCAGTCCGGTAAGGCGACGGCCATCTGCTCCATTGGCGATGTTTACTTCGCCCCCCGTCGCCGCACCGCCGACACCATAAGCGGCGTTAGCCAGCGTGGCGCCTGTGGCTGATGAGTTCGAGCCGAGCGCCACACCATTGGCCACGGTCGCACTCGCCGTTGGACCGATGGCCACGCTGTCGACGCCGGTCGCAGTGCTGTCAGCGAGGATCGAATTGCTGTGGAAATACTTGATGCCCGCGCCGTTGTTGACGAGGCCATCGACGGTCTGGTTGGTCGCAAAAAGCTGCGAACCGTTCACCGCGTCGGTGCTGGTGGCGTTCAAGGCACCAGCACTCAGGTTGGTGATTTTCACCCCGCCGGCCGGTGCGCCGACCCCTCCAGTTGCCCCCAAGGTGATCGCGTTGCCGCCGACCGCATCGTATTTCACCGCGATGTTGGCGGTGTTAACCGTGTCGGTGTTCAGTGCCGTCAATGCATCCGCTACGCTGGTTTGCGCAGTGGCTGCCCCGACCGCACCGGTGGTGCTGATTGCGTTGATCGGCAGACTGAAGCCAGTCAGACCTGTGGCCGGCGAGTAAGTGGCGCCGCCGCCCAGGGTGCTGGCCGAGGTGTTGCCTAAAGTTGTGGTTTGGGTGCCCAGGTTATTGACGGCCGTATCGGTGGCAAACAGTTGGCTGCCATTCACTGCATCAGTGCTGGTGGCGTTCAAGGCACCGGCACTCAGGTTGGTGATTTTCACCCCGCCGGCCGGTGCGCCTGCACCGCCAGTCGCCCCCAGGGTGATGGCGTTTCCGCCGACCGCATCGTATTTCACCGCGATGTTGGCGGTGTTGACCGTGTCGGTGTTCAGTGCCGTCAATGCATCCGCTACGCTGGTTTGCGCAGTGGCTGCCCCGACCGCACCGGTGGTGCTGATCGCGTTGATCGGCAGACTGAAGCCAGTGAGACCTGTGGCCGGCGAGTAAGTGGTGCCGCCGCCCAGGGTGCTGGCCGAGGTATTGCCCAACGTTGTGGTCTGGGTCCCCAGGTTATTGACGGCCGTATCGGTGGCAAACAGCTGCGAACCATTCACCGCATCGGTGCTGGTGGCGTTCAAGGCACCAGCGCTGAGGTTGGTGATTTTCACTCCGCCGGCCGGTGCGCCTGCTCCGCCGGTCGCCCCCAGGGTGATGGCATTGCCGCCGACCGCATCATATTTCACCGCGATATTGGCGGTGTTGACCGTGTCGGTGTTCAGTGCCGTCAATGCATCCGCTACGCTGGCTTGCGCAGTGGCTGCCCCGACCGCACCGGTGGTGCTGATCGCGTTGATCGGCAGACTGAAGCCAGTCAAACCCGTGGCTGGCGAGTAAGTGACGCCGCCGCCCAGGGTGCTGGCCGAAGTGTTGCCCAGCGTAGTGGTCTGGGTTCCCAGATTGTTGACGGCCGTTTCGGTGGCAAACAGCTGCGAGCCATTGACTGCATCAGTGCTGGTGGCGTTCAAGGCACCGGCGCTGAGGTTAGTGATTTTCACCCCGCCGGCCGGTGCACCGGCACCGCCGGTCGCCCCCAGGGTGATGGCGTTGCCGCCGACCGCATCGTATTTGACGGCGATATTGGCCGTGTTATCAACGTTGGTGTTGAGCGCTGTCAGGGCAGCGGCAACTGTTGTCTGCGCTGTAGGCCCAGCCACTGCACCGGTCGCGCTGATACTGTTGATCGGCTGACTGAAGCCGGTGATATTGCCGGTCGCCGGACTATAGGTCGCGCCGCCGCCCAACGTGCTGGCGGTTGTTGTGCCCACGTTGTTGACGCCGGTGACGACCGAATTCAGCTGAGAGCCGTTAATAGCATCGGTGCTGGTGGCAGAAATCACGCCTGCCGCAACGTTCTGGATTTGGCGCTCAGTACCTGCCGCACCCACCGACACCACACCGTTGGTCGAAGCCGCTGCTTGCACGCCCGCTGCAGTAGCACCAAATTGCGCAGTAGTGCCGGTATGCGGAGCAGCTGTCGTTGACTTCGAACCTAACGCCACATCGTTGGTATTGTTAGCCACTGCGGTATCGCCCAGCGCCACGGCGCCTGCTGCAGCCGCACTGCTGGCATTACCCAGTGCCACCGAACCTTGGCCGATCGCGCTATTGGCATTGCCGATGGCAACCGCGCCATTGGCAGCGACCGTACCGGCCAGATTGCCTGCCGCCGTATTGTCCGCACCCATCGTCACCGCGCCGGTACCGTTCGATACGTTCGGATCACCGATCGCAACTGCGCCGTTACCTGTGGCTTTCTGTGCGCGTCCGATTGCCACTGCACCGCCGGCAGCGGTGCTGGAATTAGCAGTGGTGCCGGACGAACCGATCGCAACGTTCTGGCCGGTTGCGCCACTGGTGATCCCGTCGCCCTGTGCAATACCGAAAGTGCCATTGACTGTGGCGCCATTGCCAACGGCTATACCTGATGTAGCAGTCGAGACGACAGATGACCCGCTGCCGACTGCAATTGCATTCGTCGCAGCCGCTTGCGCGCCCACAGCGTTCGCAACGCCCGCAGCAGGGTACCCGCCGATTGCAATAGCTCCAGCTGCGGAAGTCTTACTCAAAGTGCCAATGGCGATGCTGTAGTTGGATGCGGTGACTTGCGCGCCCAGAGCGGTAGCCTGTATTCCTGCCTTACTCAGATAGCCAACCGCGGTGGCGTAGCTTCCAGTCGCGACCAAACCTGTGCCGGACAAGGTTGCGCCGACGAAGGTAGCTGCGTTGCTGTCACAACCGTAAAGCATCGAAGTATTTCCACTCCCATCCCCAAAAGTTCGAGTTTGGGTGGTACCGTCTACACCCGTATAGTTAGCGGTACCGCCGGCGCAGCCTGCTCCGCCAGATGGAGGGTTGTATGAGGCATG
The DNA here is from genome assembly GCF_007993905.1 of Pseudomonas sp. SJZ077. Lineage (NCBI taxonomy): Bacteria > Pseudomonadati > Pseudomonadota > Gammaproteobacteria > Pseudomonadales > Pseudomonadaceae > Pseudomonas > Pseudomonas sp. SJZ077. The sequence continues at coordinate 196,276 of NZ_VIUJ01000012.1, read as the reverse complement.
TCCCGTTAACGGCAGCACCACGATTAACGCCGCCACTAAACTTTTCAGCAAAAAACCGTTCCCGAGAGAAGCCCAATATGCTGAATCCCCCGACGAAATGCCCCCGCCGGCAGCGCACCTGGATCCCGATCCCTTGCCTTTGGCCGCAGCCAACTCGGAAGCAACTACCCAGCAACACATTGACGTGTTCCAGACAACAGAAAATATTTTATTCATCAATGTATTGGCGTCGAGCCAACCTCCGAAACTGCGTCATCCATGGCGTGATGACGTCCGCTTTTAATTCAATCCTTGATATATAAACCCCCGCCTTTTATAACGACGCACGACCCTGAAAACGACAAGAATCAGCACTTCGTCTTATTTAAAAAACAGGGTCCACCCAGGAACTACGAGACTCTATTGTCTCGACTCACCCAGCGAATTAAGTTAGGAAATTTCCTGCTGCTTGTAGGAAATTTCCTGCTTAATCGATATCAAAAAACCAAACAAAAGCTGACAAGGCGAAAACTTTACAAGATCGTTCAATTACTTACAGATCAACTCAGAGCAGTCATTGACTTAAGCTCCAGCCAATTCAATAAATCCGCCGCCATCATTGGTCGCGCGCACAAATAGCCCTGCCCTTGAGTACACCCAAGTTGCAGCAATACCTGACGTTCTTCTTCAGTTTCGATGCCTTCGATCACCACCGTCATGCCCAACGCCTGGCCCAGCGCCAGGGTGCTGCTGATAACGGCGCGGCAACGCGGCTCTTGCTTGAGCCCGCGAACGAATTCAGCGTCGAGTTTGATTTCGTTAAACGGCAACTGACACAAGCGCTGCAGCGATGAAAACCCCGCGCCGAAATCATCGATCGACAGATCACACCCCATCATTCGCAGGCGCACCAGGTTTTCCAGGCTGGTCGAAGGCGCTTCGATCAATCCCGTTTCGGTCAGTTCGAATGTCAGCCCTGAACCGGGCAATTCGTGAACGCAGAGCATCGTCTTGATCCGACCCGCGAGTTCGGCATTGGCCAGTTGCGCAGCCTGCAGATTGAAGGCGACGTTCAGGGCGAATCCCTGATTGAGTGCCTGACGCTGGAGCCTCAACCCTTGATCCAGCTGAAAGAACAGCAAGTCATCCATCCACCCGCATCGCTCGATAACCGGCAGGAACACGGAGGGCGGCAATACACCTTTGAATGGGTGGTGCCAACGGGCCAAGGCTTCGACACTGCACACTTCACTGGTCAACAGATTGAATTTTGGCTGAAAGTAAGTCTGCAACTGCTGGTCGCTGAATGCGCGGCGCACCTCTTCTTCCGTGGCCAGCACCGCCACTGGTGGCACGACCGGTGCGTCCAAAGGTGAGCCCAGCATGCTGGCCGCCATCGAGCGATGGAAGGCGTTGTCGCCAAATACCGGAACGCGTAACGGGAGCATGGGCATGGGAGCGGCTCACTCTTAAAGGGATGAGCCAATTGTCCGCGCCAGACCTGTGGGTATCTCTAGGAAACTTCCTTCTGAGTGTAGGAAATTTCCCAAGGTGATGATTTGGAGTATTCCGACAGAGCGCTGGTGGATTGTTTGCTCCTTGCGAAATTTCCTACAGACAGGTCACAGCTTCCATCACTAATGTTTAACGCAAGTTCAATTCGGGTATCGGCCCACTTCCCCAAGACAGAGTCCGACGTGATGAAAGAGCGAAAGCAACTACGGATCTTACTCAGGCGACACGAAGAAAACCTTAAGTTATTAACCGCGCACAGCGAATCCTGGCGAGGCGAAGATCGCGACAGAGGCGCCGCAACCCTCCAGAACCTGACACGACAAATGGAAAGACTGTTGCAGCAACTTAACAAGCGACAGGGGTGCAAACTTGCTGAGTGATCCCGCGCATGACTAACGCAAGTATTAACTTAATAGAAACGTTTAAACCATGAATACCCCAGCACTTCCCCCACAAAAAACCTCACACGAAAACCCATTGGAGTGTGCAGTGAGTGACGAGATCAAACTTCACCCGCGCGAAATCATTGCTGCCGACCTTGAAAAGTATAAAGAGCAGTTTTTTGCAGCCGGGAAAACCATCCAGGACATTCCCACCGGCCATAGCGGGGTCCATTCAGTACGGCATGTCACTGGCCATCACAAGACGCAACAAGTCGTCCGCACAAAACTCGCACGAGCACTGCGCGAGCATGCTGAAGCCGGGCGCACGCTCAAGGAGGCGGCCAGAACCATGAGGATGAAAATCGATAAAGCGCGAGTGATCGCCAGAGAGGACGGGATCGTTTTCAACGTCGAATAACCAATGCCGGGCGTGGATCTACATTGCCGGATCACCGATGCGCTGCTCCAGCGTTTGCGCCAACCGTTCCATCGCTTGCTGCAACGCGTCCACGGCCTCTGTCAGCACAGCGGAGTCCGTCCCCATGCAGGCGGCTTCCAACTGCTCGCAGCACTGGATCAAACGGCTCGCCTTGACGATTCGGGCGCCGCCCTTGACCCGATGGGCAAGATCGGAAAGCCCCGACAGGTCATGCTCGCCAAACAGTTTGATCAGCCGCAACATGTCCTCTTCGTTGCTGGAGCCCAGATCGCCAAGCAAACTCTGGATCGCGGCGCCATCGCCACGCGTCAGTTGCTGCAAGCTGGCCAGATCGATGTCGTCTTCAATTTCATCCACCTTTGAGCCAACCGGCAATGACTCAGCGCGAGGTTGAACCGAGGCGAGTCGGGCACTCAGGTCCCCGAGACTGATCGGTTTGAAGAGGCAATCGTCCATGCCCTCTGCCAGACAGCGGTCTTTTTCATCCGGTTGGGCATTGGCAGTGAATCCCAGGATCAGGCAAGGAACGGCCCCCGAGGACCTTTCTTCATCACGAATCGCCCGGGTCAGCTCATAACCGTTCATGACGGGCATGTTGCAGTCGGTGATGACCACATCGAAGTAGCCGTTGCGCCAGGCACGCAGGCCATGGGCACCGTCTTCCGCGTCGCTGACGGCGTGACCGAGGTAGCTCAATTGCTGGGAGAGCAGCAAACGGTTGGCCGGGTAATCGTCGATCACCAGGATGTTGAGCACCCCCGCCTGAGACACCAGTTCGGACGCCGGCAACTCGGCAGCGGGCATGGGTTTCAAGACAATAAGGTCAAGGCAGATATCCACCTGCGTGCCCTTGCCCGGCACGCTGGTCAGGTGCAATTGCCCCTGCATCATTTCACACAGGGTACGGCTGATGACCAGGCCCAGCCCCGAACCGCCCCGCGCCGACTGGTGATGATTGCTGGCCTGACCGAAAGGGCTGAACAACTGCTCTTGATCCTTGGCGGAGATACCAATGCCGGTATCCTTGACTTGCACATGAAGCGCCAGACACTCGCCGCCCGCGCCGGGCACGGCCTGCACGCTCAAAAGGACCTCGCCTTCATCGGTGAACTTGATCGCGTTGCTCAGCAGGTTCGAAAGAATCTGTTTGAAGCGCAACGGGTCGATCAGGACATCGCAACTGGCCTTGAGGTCGAAATCCAGCAACAACCGCAGGCCTTTCTGCCGCGCCACGCCTTCGAACATCCGCACCACTGATTCGACCAGTTCACGCAGGTTGGCCCGTGCAGGGGCCAGGGACAGGCGGCCGGATTCAATGCGCGCAATATCGAGAATGTCGCCGATCAGGTCCAGCAGTCCCCGTGCCGCGCCAGCGGCGACCTCAATAGCGAACCGGTCCATGACGCCTTGGTCGGCCCTCTTCATCGCCAGTTCGAGCATGCCGATCACGGCATTCATCGGGGTGCGGATTTCATGACTCATGGTGGCCAGGAAGGTGGTTTTCGCCCGGTTGGCGTCATCGGCACTTTTCTTGGCGTTCTGCAATTCTTCGAACAATCGCTGGCGGTCACTGATATCGATCCAGCCGGCGATGATACCGGCGACCACGCCATCACTGGTGTGATACGGCAACATCCAGTGATACACCGTGTGGACCTCACCGTCTTTGTGGGTGTAGGTCCGATCCTGTATCCATCGCGTCCCCTCCTCCATCACCCTCACGTACTCGGCCTGAAAGGTCTGGGCATCGGAAGGTCCGACCAGGATGCTGTCGGTAATCTGCTGGCCCATCACCGTCTCGCGGGGAACGCCCAGCACGTCCAGGTACGCAGAATTGCAACTCACCAGCCGCCCCAGACGGTCACGGACGTAAATCGGATGAGGCGTGCCATCGATCAGGACGCGCATGAACTCCATCTGATCGTTGAGCGCCAACTCGGCCTTTTCGCGTTTACACATCAGCTGGCGCAAGTAAATGATCCAGCCCACGGCCACCATCAACAACAGCGCAAACAGGACAAACCCCTGAATGATCGCTGAGCGATGGTGCAGCCAGCTGCCATTATCGATCACCACGTCGTGGTGCCAGCGGCCCGTCAAGTCATCCAGTTCTTCTGGAGGAATGCTTCGCAGGGCCTTGTCCAGGATTGAATACAGTTCCAGCGCCCCACGATCGGTCGCGAAGCCAGTCTGGACCAACTGTGAACCGGCGATGCCGGCCACGCGCAGTCGGTCGCGGTATTCGCGCAAGATCAAGTAACGCCCGTTGATCAGCGAATTGATGGCACCGTCCGCCTCCCCTTTGGCCACCAACGCCATGGCCTCGGCCGCAGTGGTTGTCTTGATCAGTTGTATGCCGGGGAATGTCTGGGTGATGAAATCAAGTAGTGCATTGCCACGCCTGATGGCCATTTTTTTGCCGACCATGGCCTCCAGTCTTTCGGGGCTGCCCGACTCGTCCCGAGTGACCAGCACAAACGGATTGGTCAAATAAGGGCGGGTGAACCGCAGCTGGCTTTCGCGTTCGGGACTGGGAATGAACGACGCAATCAGATCGGCTTCACCGCTTCTGATTTTCTCAATCAATGGGTTCATCGAATCGCCGCGCAGCACATCGAATTTCAAACCGGTGCGCTGGCTGATCTTGGCCAGGACCTCGGCACTGATCCCCCGGAACTCACCCTGTTCATCGAAGAAAGAAACAGGAGCGAGGCTGTCGTTGACGGCCACGGTCAGGCGCGGATGCTTTTTCAGCCACCGTTGTTCGGCCCCGCTGAGCTGAAGTGGATGCAGGCCGGTCATGCTCATGTCGCCCGCACTCCAACGGCGCAGAATCGTCATGCGATCCGTGGTGGGGATCGCCGCCAACGCTGCATTGATGATGTACAGCAATCGACCGCTGCTCTGGTTGACGGCGAAAGAGAAATGCGTGGTGAACACGCCCGGCAACGTTGCCAGGCGGACGTCATTGAGGAAGTGTTTGCTGACCAGATAGTGGGAACTGATGAGATCACCCAGGAAGGCATCCGCCTGACCAAACGCCACGGCACCGATAGCGCCTTGGGCCGAAGGGTACAGCTGCAGCTCGGCCTTGGGATAAGCGGTACTGATCTTGTCTGATGGCTGATAGTGGTCAAGCATGGCCAGGCGACTGTCGGCCAGGTCTGGCGTCAACACCGGGTCGACGCCACTGCGAGTGACCAGCACCGACGGGGCGTCTACATAGTCACTGGTCAGCGCCAACGCCGGATCTTGCGCATCGCAACCATTGGCAGTGCCCACCAGATCCAGCTCACCGCGCTTGAGTGCCTGGATCACCTCGGCCCGAGAGTCGTAACGACGAACCTCGATCTTGATGTTCAATATTGCCGCCAGCAGCTCGGCGTAATCCGCCGTGATCCCCTCGTAATCCTGGCCATTGGTGACGATGTCGAAGGGTGGATAGCCCGGCGCGGACACGCCCAGGCGCAATGAGCTCTTGCTGCGCAACCAACGCCAGTCGGCGTCATCCAGAGGGACGGCATAATGCTCGCCATTCGAACGGCCGAAGAGATTGAGGGATTGCACCTGGGCCTGTACGGTCGAAATACCTCCCAACAGGCCGAGCAAAAGCACCGCAAGCAGATAGTTACGCATGAGCATTTTCATTCAGATCAGACTGTTACGCTTGGCGAAGTCCGCAAGACACACAACCGGATTCACGTTGTTTTTTGGGTTTCAGGCCCTGACAGTTGCCCGGGTGAACGGATGCCGATTGTCCGGGCTTCGTTGAGTATCCATGGGAAATTTCTTTCTGAATGTAGGAAATTTCCCAAGGGCAGCGCTCGTTCCTGTGCAGCGTTACCGCCGAGATCTACAGAGCCGGATCGACCAGGCGCCGCTCGAGCGTTTGCGCCAAGCGCTCCATCGCTTGCAGCAACGCATCCACCGCCTCGGTCAAGTTGGCAGAGTCCGCTCCCAGACAGGCGTCCTCCAACTGCTCGCAGCACTGGATCAAACTGCATGCCTTGACGATTCGTGCCCCCCCCTTGACCCGATGGGCCAGGCTGGAAAGCCCCGACAGGTCATGGGCGCTGAACAGTTTGATCAGCCGCAACATGTCCTCTTCGTTACTGGCGGCCAGATCGCCAAGCAAACGGTCGATGGCGCTGTGATCACCATGCGTCAATTGCTGCAGGCTACTGAGGTCGATGTCGCCTTCAATCTCGTACACCCTCCCGCCAGCCGGCCGTGACCCGGTGCCGGGCTGGACCGAGGCGAGTCGGGCACTCAGGTCCCCAAGACTGATCGGTTTGAAGAGGCAATCGTCCATGCCCTCTGCCAGGCAGCGGTCTTTTTCATCCGGCTGGGCATTGGCGGTAAACCCCAGGATCAGACAAGGCTTGGTGCCCGAAGCCTTTTCCTCATCACGAATGGCTCGCGTCAGCTCATAGCCGTTCATGACGGGCATGTTGCAGTCGGTAATCACCACATCGAAGTGGCCGTTGCGCCAGGCACGCAGGCCATGGGCACCGTCTTCGGCGTCGCTGACGCCGTGGCCGAGGTAGCTCAATTGCTGGGAGAGCAGCAACCGGTTGGCCGGATAGTCGTCGATCACCAGAATATTGAGCATCCCCGCCTGAGACACCGGTTCTGCCGTCGGCAACTCGGCAGCGGGCAAGGGTTCCAGGATGAGCAAGTTGAGGTGGATATCAATTTGCGTGCCTTTGCCCAGAACGGCGGTCAGGTGCAATTGCCCCTGCATCATTTCACACAGGGTACGGCAGATGACCAGGCCCAACCCCGAACTTCCTCGCGCCGACTGGTGATGATTGCTGGCCTGACCGAAAGGGCTGAACAACTGCTCTTGATCCTTGGCGGAGATACCAATGCCGGTATCCTTTACTTGTACATGAATCGCCAGCCGCTCGCCGCACACGCTGGGCGCTGCCTTCACGCTCAAACCCACCTCGCCTTCATCGGTGAACTTGATCGCATTGCTCAGCAGGTTGGAAAGAATCTGTTTGAAGCGCAGCGGATCGATCAGGACATCGCAACAAGCCTTGAGGTCAAAATCCAGCGACAGCCGCAGGCCTTTCTGCCGTGCCGCCCCTTCGAACATCCGCACCACCGATTCGACCAGCTCACGCAGGTTGGCCCGTTCCGGGGACAGCGACAGGCGGCCGGATTCAATGCGGGCGATATCGAGAATGTCGCCGATCAGCTCCAGCAACCCCCGTGCCGCACCAGAGGCGACTTCGATGGCGAACCGGTCCATGACACCTTGATCAGCCTTCATCATCGCCAGTTCGAGCATGCCGATCACCGCGTTCAGCGGCGTGCGGATTTCATGGCTCATGGTGGCCAGAAAGGTGGTTTTCGCCCGGTTGGCGTCATCGGCACTTTTCTTGGCATTCTGCAATTGATCGAACAGCAGCTGGCGTTCGCTGATATCGATCCAGCCGGCAATAATGCCGGTGACCACGCCATCGCTGGTGCGATACGGCAACATCCAGTGATAAACCGTGTGTACCGAGCCGTCTTTGCGGGTGATGGCGCGATCCTGGATCCATCGCGTACCCTCCTCCATCACCTGCATGTATTCGTCATGATAGATCTGAGCGTCGGCATGACTGAGCAGTACGCTGTCGGTAATCTGCTTGCCCATTACCGTCTCGCGTGAGACGCCCACCACGTCCAGGTAAGCAGTGTTACAACTCACCAGACGCCCCTGTCGATCACGGACATAAATCGGGTGAGGCGTGCCGTCGATCAGGACGCGCATGAATTCCATTTGATCGTTGAGCGCCAACTCGGCCTTTTCGTGTTTGGACATCAACTGGCGCAAGTAAATGATCCAGCCCACGGCCACCAGCAACAACAGCGCGAACAGGACAAAACCCTGGATAATCGCTGTGCGATTGTGCCGCCAGTTGACATTATCGATCACCACGTCGTGGTGCCACCGGCTCGTCAATTCATCCAGTTCTTCCGGGGGAATGCTTTGCAGGGCTTTGTCCAGGATCGAATACAGTTCCAACGCCCCGCGATCGGTGGCGAAGCCGATTTGCGCCGACAACAAGCCGACGATACTGGCCATGCGCAAGCGGTCACGGTAGTCGCGCATGATCAAGTAATGCCCATTGATCAGCGCGTTGATGGCACCGTCCGCCTCCCCCTTGGCCACTAACGCCATCGCATCGGCTGAAGCCGGTGTCTGTATCAACTGAATGCCCGGATATTGTTGGCGGATGAAATCATGCAGCGCATTGCCGCGCCGAAGTGCCAGTTTTTTGCCAGCCATGTCCTCCAGTCTTTCGGGGCTGCCCGACTCGTCCCGAGTGACCAGAACAAACGGGTTGGTCAAATAAGGGCGGGTGAGACGCAGCTCGCTTGCTCGTTCGGTACTGGGATTGAACGCCGCTATCAGATCGGCGTTTCCCTTTTTGATCAGCTTGATCATGTCGTCCGTCGAGCTGGCGCGCAGCACATTGAATTTCAAACCGGTACGCTGGCTGACCTTCGCCAGGACCTCGGCACCGATGCCCCGGAACTCCCCTTGCCCATCGAAAAACGATATGGGCGCGAAGCTATCGTTGACGGCCACCGTCAGGCGCGGATGTTTTTCCAGCCAGCGTTGTTCAGCCGCACTGAACTGAAGCGGATTAAGGCCGGTAATGCTCATGTCACCGGCGCTCCAACGGCGCAGGATTGTCATGCGATCGGTGATGGGAATCACCGCCAAGGCGGCATTGACGATGTGCAGCAAACGAAGATTGCCCGGGTGTACGGCAAAGGAAAACTGCGTTGCATACACGCCTGGCAACGTCGTCAGCCGGACGTCGTTGAGGAAGTGTTTGTTAACCAGATAGTGGGTGCTGATGAGATCGCCCACGTAGGCATCCGCCTGACCAAACGCTACCGCACCGATTGCGTTCCGGGCCGAGGGGTAAAGCTGCAGCTGCGCCTTGGGATAGGCCCCACTGACGGCGTCCATCGGCTGAAAGTGGTCAAGCATGGCCAGGCGACTGTCCGCCAGGTCGGGCTTCAACACCTGGCCAGGGCCACGGCGGGTCACCAGCGCGGACGGGGCCTGGGCATAGGCACTGGACAGCGCCAACGCCGGATCTGCCGCATCGAAGCTGTTGGCAGTGCCCACCAGGTCCAGCTCACCGCGCTTGAGTGCCTGGATCACCTCGGCGCGGGAGTCGTAACGACGCACCTCGATCTTGATGTGCAACAGGGTGGCCAACAGCGCGGCATAATCAGCCGTGATCCCCTCGTAATCCTGGCCATTGGTGATGATGTCGAAGGGCACATAGTCCGGCGCGGACACGCCCAGGCTCAGTGAGTTCTTGTTGCGCAACCAACGCCAGTCAGTCTCGTCCAGGACAACGGCGTAGTTCTCGCCATTCGAACGGCCGAAGAGATTCAGGGATTGCACCTCGGCCTGTGCTGTCGAAATACCTCCCAACTGACCGAGTAGAAGTACGGAAAACAGGCAGTTGAGCAGAAGACTGTTCATTCAGACCAGATTATTGCGCTTGGCAAAGTCGGCCAGATACACCACCGATTTAACGTTGAGTTTTTCGATCAGGCGGGTTTTATACGTACTGACGGTCTTGTTGCTTAACAACATGGCATCGCCGATTTCCTTGTTGCTCAGGCCTCGGGCAAGTTGCTGCAAAATAATCAGTTCACGATCGGACAGTTCGCGGATCATTTCCATCTCCGTGCAATCGACATCACATCGCCGCACCGAATGGCCCACCAGGTTGGGGAAGTAGGTGTAACTGGCCATGAGCGCCTTGATCGCTTTGCTCAGTTCGCTCAAATCATCGGTTTTCGAGATATAACCGGCAGCGCCCGCCTTCATGCAGCGCATGGCATAGAAGGACGCCGGCTGGGCGGTCAATACCAGGATCTTGCTCGACAGTTTCAGTGCGCGGATCCGGCTGATGACTTCCAGTCCGTCCAGGCCAGGCATGGCGATATCCAGCAGAATAAGTGCCGGGGTATGTTGACGCGCCATTTGCACGGCGTCGACGCCATTGTCGGCCTCGAAAATGACTTCGAATTGCTCACGTTCAAGCAGCACTTTTACAGCCGCCCGGATGAACGGATGATCGTCGACCACCAACGCTTTATGCATAAAAACCTCTCAGCAAGACAAACCGGAAAATACCGGCGACTCAAAGAGTCATGCATACAAAGATTATGGTACAGATTACCCGCAAGTGTGGTTCCCAGCACTCAAAGACAGGGCCGGCTTATCGAAAGCGTCCAGATTTAGCGATCGTTGTTTTCAAGTGGGTAATTGGGGGTTATGCAATCAGGGGCTGAACCGCTGGGCGTTCACGCAAAAGATCGATCAGATAAGGGTCGAGAAACCGCCGCAAGCCGTTTGCTGGAGGTCTAGCCAATGCAACAAATCCGCGCCCGGCATCGGCCTTGCACACCAATAGCCTTGCCCTTGCGTACACCCCAGTTCCAGCAACGCTCGTCGTTGTTCCTCGGTTTCTATTCCTTCCACTACCACCGCCATGCCTAACGCATCGCCCAGCGCCAGGGTGCTGCTGATAACGGCGCGGCAACGCGGTTCGTGCAGCACGCCCCGAACGAACCCGGCATCGAGTTTGATTTCGTTGAAAGGCAACTGACACAGCCGCTGCAGCGACGAAAACCCCGCGCCAAAATCATCGATCGACAGGCCGCAGCCCATCATCCGAAGGCACGTCAATCGTTCCAGACTGGCGGGCGGTACTTCGAGCAGTCCCGTTTCAGTCAGTTCAAACGTCAGCCCTGAACCGGGCAAACCATGAATATCCAGGACCTTACGGATCCTGGGTATGAGATGGGCATTGGCGAGTTGCGAGACTTGCAGATTGAAGGCGACATTCAGCGAAACGCCCTGTTCAAGTGCCTGGCGCTGGAGGTTCAGGCCTTGTTCCAGTTGCATGAAAAGCAGTTCATCGAGCAAACCACACTGCTCGATGACCGGAATGAACACAGAGGGCGGCAGGACGCCTTTGAAAGGATGACGCCAGCGCGCCAGGGTTTCGATGCTGCAAACCTCACCCGTCAGCAGATCGAACTTGGGTTGGAACCAAGTCTGCAATTGTCGCTGGACAAATGCCTGACGCACGTCTTCTTCATGGATCAATGCTGTCACTGGCGGCGAGACGGGTATGTCGAAAGATTTGCTCTTGTGTTTTTCAAGCAATGCCTGCAATGGACGCATGGGTGAATATTCATTGAAGTCACCCAGCAGGACCATCCCCAATGGCGAAACGATCTGTCTCACCGCCCGAAGCACTTCTGCCGGCAGTGGACTGCAGATGATGATCGCCCCCATCAGGCCCGATCGGCCGACACTCTGCAGCAGCTCCAGGTTATTCACCCCCTCGAAACGCAGGTCGCACAGCGTGATATCCACCGGCCCCACCTGCTCGACAATCGCCAGGGCCTGTACCCAATCAGCCACTTCGAATATCTCCTGGCAATCTGGCTGCGAACGCATTTTGCCCGAGATCAATCGCTGAAAGTGGGGGGCACCAAGAACGAGGATACGTATCGGACGCATGGGCATTGGCAGGGGCTCACAATCGAAGATGTGAACTCATTGTCGGGACTTGGCCTAGGCGGATCTTTAGGAAATTTCTGCCTGTACGTAGGATTTTTCCGACAATCACTCTGCAACCACAGTCGGCGGCTGAACATCAGCACACCTGTGCAACTCGAGCGTTTGTGCCAATTGCTCCATGGTTTGCTGCAAGGCATCGACCGCTTCCGTCAACAATGCAGACTCACCCCCCATGCAGACCGCTTCCAACTGCTCGCAACAGACGATCAGGCCGTATGCCTTGATGATTCGCGCTCCACCCTTGACCCTGTGCGCCAGATCGGAAAGCCCTGGCAAGTCATGCTCGCCAAACAGCCTGATCAGACGCAACATATCCTCTTCGTTACTCACGGCCAGATCGCCAAGCAAATGGTCGATGGCGCAGGGATCTCCGCAGGTCAGTTGCTGCAAGCTGCTCAGATCGATGGCGCTGCCTGTCTCGAAAAGCATCCCGCCACGCGATAATGGCTCGGTGCAGGGTTGTATCGAGGCCAGTCGAGAACTCAAGTCCGCAAGGCTGATGGGTTTGAACAGGCAATCGTCCATCCCTTCTGCCAGGCAACGGTCCTTTTCCTCAGGCTGGGCGTTGGCGGTGAATCCCAGGATCAGGCAAGGCTTGGCGTCAGACGATTTTTCCAGATCGCGAATCGCCCGCGTCAGTTCATAGCCGTTCATCACCGGCATGTTGCAATCGGTAATCACCACATCGAAGTTACCGTTGCGCCAGGCACGCAAGCCATGGGCTCCGTCTTCGGCGTCACTGACCCCATGACCGAGGTAGGTCAATTGCTGGGACAGCAACAAACGGTTGGCCGGATAATCGTCGATCACCAGAATGTTTAGCACCCACTCCTGAGCATTCAGTTCGGTCACAGACACCGTGGCAACGGGCAAGGGTTGCAAAACGAGCAGATCGAGCGAGATATCAATCTGCGTGCCTTCGCCTGGCGCACTGCTGAGGTGCAACTGCCCTTTCATCATTTCACACAGGGTACGGCTGATGGACAATCCAAGCCCCGAACCTCCGCGCGCCGACTGGTGATTATTGCGGGCCTGAGTGAACGGACTGAACAGCTGCTCCTGATCCTGTGCGCAAATACCGATTCCGGAATCCTTGATCTGCACATGAATCACCAGGCGCTCATCACAGTTGCCTGGCGCGGCTTGCACGCTCAAGTGCACGCTGCCCTCGTCGGTAAACTTGATTGCGTTGCTCAGTAAATTGGAAAGAATCTGTTTGAAGCGCAACGGATCGATCAGCACATCGCGGCTGGCCTGCGGGTCGAAATCCAGCAGCAGACGCAGCCCTTTTTGCCGCGCCACGCCCTCGAACATGCGGGTCACTGATTCCACCAACTCGCGCAAACCCGCGCGTTCCGGTGCCAGGAAAAGGCGTCCGGATTCAATTCGCGCAATATCGAGAATGTCGCCAATCAGGTCCAGCAATCCACGCGCTGCGCCGGATGCGACTTCGATGGCAAAACGGTCCATGATGCCTTTGTCAGCCTTCTTCATCGCCAACTCGAGCATGCCGATCACGGCATTCATCGGAGTGCGGATTTCATGGCTCATGGTCGCCAGGAAGGTGGTTTTCGCCCGATTGGCGTCATCCGCACCTTTCTTGGCATTCTGCAATTCATCGAACAAGCGCTGGCGTTCGCTGATATCGATCCAGCCGCCTATCATGCCCTTAACCGCGCCATCGCTTGAGCGATAGGGCAGGATCCAGTGGTAAACCGTATGGACGACCCCGGTTCGTCTTCTCAGGACCCGATCCTGAATCGCCCGGGAGCCTTCATCCATTACCCTCAGGTACTCTTTATGAATGGCCACGGTGTCGGCATAAAACAAATGCGGGCTGTCGGTGATTTTTTTGCCGATCATCTTCTCGAGACTGGCCCCCACCACATCAAGGTAGACCGAGTTGCAACTCACCAGCCGCCCTTCGCGGTCACGGACATAGATCGGGTGCGGCGTGCCATCGATCATGGCGCGCATGAATTCCATCTGGTCGTTGAGCGCCAACTCGGCCTTTTCGCGGGTCACGATCAATCGACGCAGGTAAATGATCCAGCCCACGGCCGCCAGCAATAACAGCCCGAAGAGAATAAAACCCGGAACGACGACAGACCGGCCATGCAGCCAGATGCCCTCATCCACGACCGCGTCTTTGTGCCAATGCCCGCTCAAGGCCTGCAATTCTTGCGCGGGAATGTTTTGCAGGGCTTTATCCAGAATCGAATACAGCTCCACGGCCTTGCGGTCGGTCGCGAAACCTACCTTGACTGACAGCAGACCGAAGGTACTGGCCATGGCCTCCGGTGCTCCCGGGCTGGCCGACTCGACTTGATTCACAAGCACATTCGGGTCGGTCAAGTAAGCGCGGGTCACCCGCAGCTCTGCGTCCTTTTCAGCGCTGGCGTTGAACGCTGCTATCAGATCGGCGTCGCCCTGCTTGATCTGTCTGATCAGCTCGCCCATCGAATGACCGCGCACCACATCGAACTTCAATCCGGTGCGCTGACTGATTTTAGTCAGAACTTCGGCGCTGATCCCTCGGTACACACCCCAAGAGTCAAAGAAAGACACGGGGACGAGGCTATCGTAAACGGCCACTTTCAATCGAGGGTGTTTTACCAACCAACGTCGTTCGGCCGCACTGAGACCCAGCGCTGAAATGTCCGGTTGCAGTGGACTCGTGGTGCGCAGCCAGTGCACGTCCGATTCCTGCGAACCAACGATGTAGCGTTCATCACTTGAGTGAATGGCCAGTTTGAGGGTTTGCGCACCGCCATGGGCCGACGACACACTTCCCAACTGACCGAGAACAAAAACTGCAAGCAGGTAGTTACGCAGAGGCATTCTCATTCAGATCAAGTTATTCCGCTTGGCAAAGTCGGCCAGATAGACCACCGACTTGACATTAAGCTTTTCGATCAAACGGGTTTTATAAGTACTGATAGTCTTGTTGCTTAATAACATTGCATCGCCGATTTCCTTGTTACTCAGGCCGCGTGCAAGTTGTTGCAAAATCATGAGCTCACGATCGGACAAGCACCGAATCATATCCAGCTCAGTCGCATCGATATCATTTCGGCGTACGGAATTACCTGAAAGGTTGGGGAAAAAAGTATAGCCCGCCATCAGCGCCTTGATCGCTTTGCTCAGCTCGCCCAATTCGTCGGTTTTTGAAATATAACCAGCCGCGCCGGCCTTCATACAGCGCATGGCATAAAATGCCGGCGACTGCGAGGTCAATATCAGCACCTTGCACGGAAGTTTCAGCGCAACAATCCGACTAATGACTTCCAGGCCGTCCAGCTTCGGCATGGCGATATCCAGCACGATCAGCGACGGGACATGCTCGCGAGCCAGTTGCACCGCGTCCGCACCATTATCAGCCTCGACGATCAGCCCGAACTCCTCTCTCTGTAGCAGAATTTTCACCGTTGCCCGAATGAATGGATGATCGTCCACAACCAACGCTTTATGCATTTGAACCTCACTGTAATACGCACCGGACAAAACCGATGACGGAAAGGTCATGCATCACAAGATAACGGAACATGTCACCGTACAAAGAAGCACTCACCTCTACATCACTCGCCAGTCGACGACCGTTATTATTCGTTTCGCATTTCTCGATTCTGCAGCCATTGCATGAGCCGGCCCGAATCCATCGGGGGCGCCAAATGAAACCCCTGACCCAATGAGCAGCCGATCTCGACCACGCCATCTCGAATGACCTGGCTGCTGACCCCCTCGATGACCAGGCTCATGTTCAGTGACCGCGAGAGCGCCAGCGCACTGGTAATCATTGACCGGGTTCGCGAGTCAGAAATGTCCTGAACGAGTTGCCCGGCGAGCTTCAATTGGTTGAAAGGTGACTGACAGAGCAGCTTCAGCGAGGAAAATCCCAAGCCGAATCCATCGATTGAAAGACCGCACCCCATTGCCCGCAGGCGCAGCAGGTTGTCCTGGGCAATCCGGGGGGCGCCAAGCAGGCCGTTCTCAGCCACTTCGAACAACAAGGTCGATCCCGGAAAATTGTGGCACTTCAAGCGACCAAGAATATGGTCGGTCAGGTCATTACGGGTCAGCTGCGAAGCGTGAAGATTGAATCCGAATTGCAAACCAAGGCCTCGATCGCGCAGGGCAAGTAACAGACTTATCCCTTGCGCCAGCATTTGTTTGAACATCTCATCAATGAGGTCATAAGCCAGCACAGCGGCCAGGAAGTCTTTGGGCAGCAGCAACCCCCTGACAGGATGTTCCCAACGCGCCAGCGCCTCAACCCCCACCACCGTGCCACTGGTCATCTCGAACTTGGGCTGGAACCAGGCTTTGAAATCCCCCGACGCCAGCCCCTGACGGACGTCTTCTTCACTGGGCAGCTTGTGCAGCGGTGACGAATCAACGGCAGACGAATGGCGGCGGTGCCTGTAGCGATGCAACACGCCCTGCAATGAACCGGGTTGCATGGGCTGGCTCAACTCCCCGAGCAACTGCAACTTCGAGAAACAGGTCATCTGCCCGACGGCACGACGCATTTCCGGCCGTACCTCGCTACTCAGCGCAACAGCGCGAACCATGCCGTTCTGGCCGACCGTGTGCAAAAAACCGAGGCAGTTGAGGGCCGTGTTGCGCAGGTCGCAGAGCACAATGTCCACGCCCCCGGGTCGATTGATCTTCGTCATAGCCCGTTCGGTACTATCCGCTTGCAAGATATCGATGACTCCCAAGTGTTTTAAAGCGTTGACCAAAACACCGCGCTGAATCGATTTATCTTCTAAAACAAGAACGCTAAGTGAGTCCATCTTCACTAGTTGCTCTACCAAAACTGAAGACAGAATTGTGGCAACGTCCTACTGCTCCAGACGAAGGATTCATCCTTCTGCCTTGTAGGAAATTTCCTAGCAGGGCCGTTAGTCTATTTAGAACGACTTTGATTTTCCAGCGCCTGCCGAAAACATCGACGGCCGTTTTTGGATCCACTGCGGGCAATCTGTTACAACGGATCAGACTAAAAGACGAGGTTCTTTTTACACTTCGACAGCAGTGGATTAGCAAAAAGCTGAGCAATCAGTCCGATTCCGTTCTGGCGTCTGCAATGACAGTCGAGTGTTCCAATGCCAATACTTCACGAATCAACAAGAATCTAATTTCATCATCGAGTTCACTCATGGATATATCCGCTAATGCACGTTCCATTCGAGCGATAATTTCGCCGTTCAAACTTCGCCTGTTGGCCTTGGCAGCGCGTTTTATTTTTTGACGTAAACCGTCAGGTAGCCGAAGTACAAATGTCGCCATTACCGAATCCAGATAGCCAAAAGAGTCAGACAGTCTGGCGCCCTCTCGCTTGCCTGTTATGTAGGACGCTTCTCGCTCATGATCGAGAAATTTCCTACAGGTGGCGCCCCACCGTCATCGCGGCCAGCCTGCCCGGCCATCGCTGAAGGTTCGATAAAAAACCCGTCATCTCAGCCGGGTTCTTTTTATCGCCTGTCATCGGATAAAGGGGTTGGCTCATCCGCCGGCGGTACGTCCTCGTCAGCAGCCGGATCCTTCCAGTCTTCGGGTCGATCGGCGTCTGCGGCCGCCGGGTCCAGTGAAGGGTCCCTGCCAGGCGGAGCATCGTCATCCAGCGTCGGCTCGTCAGTGCCGGGCATGGGTCTGGTGGGGTCGGTATTGGGTGTTCCACCCTGGAGCATTGAGTCGTTTGCCATGACGCACCTCACTGATGAGGTCCAGAAAATCCGGGCCGTACTGGTTGGAAGCGGGTGCGGGAATAGCGTGCTATCAACTGGACAAACGGTTGTCAGGCACCGGCCGAAAACCGGTCGCGGCTGTTGGTCAGGTGCAGCCACATGGCGGCCCGCGCAGCGTCCGGATCCTGGCGTTTGATCGCGTTGAGAATTGCCTCGTGCTCGAGGTTCGCCAATTGCCCCAACTTACTCAAATCCGCCGCGCCACGTTCGGCGGCATTGACTCGGGTCCGGGGAATCATGGCGCTGCCCAGGTGCTGCATGATTTCGGTGAAGCACACATTGCCAGTGGCTTCGGCGATCAGCAGGTGGAAGCGCTTGTCGGCCTCGACGCAGCTGTCGTTGTTGGCGAGCAGGCTCTGATAGTCGTCGAGCGCTTCGCGCATCTGCATCAACTGCTGATCGGTGCGACGGCTCGCCGCCAGCGCGGCAGCCTGGGTTTCCAGGCCCATGCGCAACTCCAGAATGCTGCGCACTCCCAGCGCGGTATCGACATTCAATCGCAGCCCCTGCTCCGGTGCGCGCTCCAGCACGAAGGTGCCGATGCCGTGACGGGTTTCCACCAGGCCTGAGGCCTGCAACTTCGAGATCGCCTCACGCACCACGGTGCGGCTGACCCCGTGCTCCTGAACAATCGTGTTCTCCGACGGCAGCTTGTCTCCCGGCAACATCTGCCCGAGCAAGATGCTCTGGCTCAGTTTGGCCACCAGGTCATGGGCCAGGTTGTGGGTGCGCTTGCGGGCAGGCGCGTCGAGGTCTTCTTGCATGGCGATCATCCGGAAGCAGGGCTAACGGAATCGTAGCACTGCGCTCAGCTGGAATCCCAAGAAAACCACGACCAACTTGTATGACAACACTCAACAATCGGCTAAAAAAGACCGTTATTTAAGGCGCCACCCATCAGCAAAAAAGTGAGCACAGCGAAAATAAACGCCATTTTATTAGGTCAGACTGCTTGCAGGACAAAAAAATGTAGTTGTATGATGTCTATCAACACAGCAACATCCAGCCACACCCCGCATAAAAATAATCAGTGGGAGAAAACCAAGTGAATACCTCCATATCCGGGATGCACGAGGGCGCCGATTCGGTCCTGAAGTCCGCCATCTCGAAAGTGAAACGCCATGTCCTGCCGCTCTTCGTCATCATGTTCATCGTCAATTACATAGACCGCGTGAACATCGGCTTCGTCCGCGCCCACATGGAGCAGGACCTGGGCATCGGAGCTGCCGCCTACGGCCTCGGCGCCGGCCTGTTCTTCATCGGCTATGCGCTGTTCGAAGTCCCTTCCAACATGCTTCTGCAAAAAGTCGGCGCCCGCATCTGGCTGACCCGCATCATGCTGACCTGGGGCCTGGTCGCCGCCGGCATGGCCTTCATCCAGAACGAAACCCACTTCTACATCCTGCGGTTCCTGCTGGGCGTGGCTGAAGCCGGGTTCTTTCCCGGGGTGATCTATTACTTCACGCGCTGGTTGCCTGGCGTCGAGCGTGGCAAAGCGATTGCCATTTTCCTCAGCGGCTCGGCCATTGCCTCGCTGATCTCCGGCCCGCTGTCCGGTTTGCTGTTGCAGATCAGCGGATTCGGGATGCATGGCTGGCAGTGGATGTATTTCATCGAGGGGATGTTTTCAGTCGGGCTGTGCGTATTTGTGTGGTTCTGGCTGGACTCCAAACCCCACGACGCCAAATGGCTGACCCGCACCGAGCAAGATGCGCTGGTCAAAGCCATCGATGACGAACAACTGGCCCGGGAAGCAGCGACACCGATCAAGCCGTCGTTGGGCACGTTGCTCAAAGATCGCCAGATCATCCTGTTCTGCCTGATCTACTTCTTCATCCAATTGACCATTTATGCCGCGACCTTCTGGCTGCCGAGCATCATCAAAAAGATGGGCGACCTCAGCGACATTCAGGTCGGGCTCTTCAACTCGATCCCGTGGTTGCTGTCGATCGTCGGCATGTACGCCTTCGCTTCGCTGTCGGCGAAATGGAAACACCAGCAGGCCTGGGTCGCCGCTGCCCTGCTGATCGCGGCTGCCGGAATGTTCATGTCCACCACGGGCGGGCCGATCTTTGCCTTCGTGGCGATCTGCTTCGCGGCGCTGGGCTTCAAGTCGGCCTCGTCGCTGTTCTGGCCGATTCCTCAGGCTTATCTGGATGCGCGAATCGCGGCGGGCGTCATCGCGCTGATCAACTCGGTGGGCAACCTTGGCGGCTTCGTGGCACCGACCACGTTCGGTCTGCTGGAAGAACATACCGGGTCGATTCAGGGCGGGCTGTATGGCCTGGCCGCGACATCGATCATCGCCGCGATCATCGTCTTCGCCGCGCGCAACACACCGAAAACCGCACCCGCCGTTGCCTTGGGCAAACCAGCGCCCAATCACGCCTGAATCTCTGTGTTGAAGGACAAGACAATGAACCCACAAGACACCGCCAAAGCCCCGATCATCACCAGCATGCAAGTGGTGCCGGTGGCCGGTCATGACGGCATGTTGCTCAATCTGAGCGGCGCCCACGGCCCGTTTTTCACCCGCAATATCGTGATTCTCAAGGACAACGCCGGGCACACCGGGGTCGGCGAAGTGCCGGGGGGCGAGCGCATTCGCCAGACGCTGGAAGATGCACGTTCGCTGGTGGTCGGCAGTCCGATCGGCACGTATCAGAAGATCCTCAATCAGGTGCGCCAGAC
The DNA here is from genome assembly GCF_007993905.1 of Pseudomonas sp. SJZ077. Lineage (NCBI taxonomy): Bacteria > Pseudomonadati > Pseudomonadota > Gammaproteobacteria > Pseudomonadales > Pseudomonadaceae > Pseudomonas > Pseudomonas sp. SJZ077. The sequence goes on along the minus strand of NZ_VIUJ01000012.1, from coordinate 175,897 downwards.
CTTTGCTGACCGTGATGCTGGCGGTCGCGGATTGCAGACGTTTGACCTGCGCATCACCATCCACGCGGTCACGGGCCTGGAAGCCGCCCTCCTCGACTTGCTCGGCCAGCATCTGGACGTGCCGGTTGCGGCCCTGCTCGGTGAAGGCCAGCAACGTGACGAAGTGAAGATGCTCGGTTATCTGTTTTATGTCGGTGACCGCAATGAAACCGACCTGCCCTATCGCAGCGAACCGGAAGCCGACAATGACTGGTTTCGCGTGCGCCACGACAAAGCCATGACCGCCGATGCCGTGGTGCGCCTGGCCGAGGCCGCACACGCCCGTTACGGCTTCAAGGACTTCAAACTCAAGGGTGGCGTGCTCAGCGGCGACGCGGAAATCGAAGCCGTCACCGCGTTGGCCGAACGCTTTCCCGATGCGCGCATTACCCTCGACCCGAATGGTGCGTGGTCACTCAAGGAAGCCATTCGACTGTGCCGCGACCAGCATCACGTACTCGCTTATGCCGAAGACCCGTGCGGTGCGGAAAACGGGTATTCGGGTCGAGAAGTCATGGCTGAGTTCCGCCGTGCCACAGGCCTGAAAACCGCGACCAACATGATCGCCACCGACTGGCGGGAAATGGGCCACGCCATCCAGTTGCAATCGGTGGATATTCCGCTGGCCGACCCGCATTTCTGGACGATGCAGGGTTCGGTTCGCGTGGCGCAGATGTGCCACGAATGGGGCCTGACCTGGGGTTCGCACTCCAATAATCACTTCGACATTTCCCTGGCCATGTTCACCCATGTCGCCGCGGCTGCGCCGGGTGAAATCACGGCCATCGACACCCACTGGATCTGGCAGGACGGTCAGCGCCTGACCAAGGCTGCGCTGCAAATCGTCGGGGGGTGCGTGCAGGTGCCGAAGAAGCCCGGGTTAGGGGTTGAGCTGGATCTGGATCAACTGGCCAAGGCTCATGAGTTGTACAAAGGCATGGGACTGGGCGCCCGGGATGACAGCGTGGCGATGCAATTTCTGATTCCGGGGTGGAAGTTCGATAACAAGCGGCCGTGCCTGGTGCGCTAAACCCTCGCAGCACCAAGAATCCCCTGTGGGAGCGAGCCTGCTCGCGATGAGGCCATAACATTCAACCTCATCGTTGACTGTTACACCGCCATCGCGAGCAGGTTCACGCCTCCAGGGGAAATGGTATTCGTCAGTGGGTCCTGGCCGCTTGCAGCAGCCACTCCTTGAACATCGTCATCGCCGACGTTTCAGGACGCGACTGCAAACGGGTCAGCCAATAGCTGCCGGTGGTGATACCGATGTCGAACGGTTGCTCGATCGCCCCCGCCGCCAGTTGCCGGGCGAACATCAGCGGCGGCGCCAAGGCAATGCCGTCGCCTTGTAGCGCCGCCTCCATCATGGCCAGCGAGGAGTCGAAGACGATGCTCCTGGGCGCCGGCGTGTTGGCCGGTAACCCGGCGGCCAGAAACCACTCGGGCCACTCGTCCGTGCGATAGGAACGCAACAGCGTCTGCTTGAGCAAGTCCGCAGGTTCTTGCAACTGCCCGGCTATTTCCGGCACGCAGAGCACCGACAACGGCGCCTCGATCAGCTTTGACGCCTCGATCCCGTGCCATGCGCCGGCGCCAAACCGGATGGCGTAATCCAGGCCTTCGGCAGCCACGTCCACCCGATTGTTGTTAGTCGACAGGCGCAAATCTATGAACGGATGTTTCGACTGGAAGTCCGCCAGTCGCGGCAACAGCCAACCCACCGCAAAGGTCCCCACGGCACCCACGGTCAACACTTCACGAAAATGCCCGCCCTCGAAACGTTCAAGGGTTTCGGCAATCCGGTCAAAGGACTCGCGCAACACCGGCAGCAAGGTTTCGCCTTCACTGGTCAGCATCAGGCCGCGGGGTAAGCGTTTGAACAGCGTTACGTTAAGCTGGGCTTCAAGGCTTTTGACGTGATGGCTGACCGCCGCCGGCGTGACGAACAACTCCACCGCTGCCCGAGTAAAGCTCAAATGGCGTGCGGAAGCCTCGAAGGCCCGCAATGCGTTCAGCGGCAGATGAGGACGAATCATGCCCACTCCCAAATTTTTCTAATGGCTAACCCGAAATATCGTCGTTTGTCGATTTTCACCCGACTGCCTAGATTTGGCGCGCCCATCAGCCGTCCGGTGTTGGATCCGGACGGAGTGTAGCGGTTAAAGTAATGGCAACTCATGGAGAGTGATTCCAATCATGTTCAAATTTCAACTGCCAAGACTGGCGTCCCTCAGCGCTTTCGCCCTGTTCCTCGGCGCAAGTCACTGTATGGCCGCAACAAAATCCGACGATCAGCTCGACGCCCTGGTGAAAGCCGCCATTGGGCCGGTCATGCAACAACAGAATATCCCTGGCGTCGCGGTCGCGATCACCTTAAAGGGTCAGCAGCATTACTTTAATTACGGCATGGCGTCGAAAGAGGACGGTAAACCCGTCAGCAAAGACACGCTGTTCGAAATCGGCTCCGTGAGTAAAACCTTTGCCACCACGTTGACGGCTTACGCCCAGGCGAGCGGCAAACTGTCTTTGTCTGACCGGGCCAGCCAGGTGTGGCCTGATCTGCGCGGCAGTGCATTCGACACCATCAGCGTGTTGCAACTCGCCACTTACACCGCTGGCGGGTTGCCGCTGCAGTTTCCTGACGAGGCCGATCATCCAGACAAAATGCTCGCCTACTTCAAACAGTGGAAGCCCGTTTATGCCGCAGGCACCCACCGCCAGTATTCGAACCCCAGCCTTGGGCTGTCCGGTTATCTGGCGGCCAAAAGCATGGGCCAGCCGTTCGATGAGCTGATGGAAAAAAACCTGCTGCCCAAACTCGGCCTCAAGCACACCTATCTCAAGGTGCCGCAGGATCAGATGGGGCTTTACGCCCAGGGTTACGGCAAGGATGGCAAACCGGTGCGGGTGAGCCCTGGAGCGCTGGATTCGGAGGCGTATGGGGTGAAAACCAGCGCGGCGGATTTGCTTCGTTATGTTGAAGCGAACCTGAAACCGGCGACGCTGGAGAAGCCATTGCAACAAGCGATCGCCCTCACTCACAGCGGTTACTACACCGTGGGCGAGATGACGCAAGGCTTGGGCTGGGAGCACTACCACTATCCGGCCAGCCTCGAAACGTTACTGAGTGGCAACTCGACGGAGATGGCGATGGAGGCGCACAAAGTCCAGTGGCTGAACCCGCCACAACCTGCGCAAGACGCGGCATGGTTCAACAAGACCGGGTCGACGGGTGGTTTCGGCGCGTATGTCGCGTTCGTGCCTTCGGAAGACATCGGTATCGTGATTCTGGCGAACAAGAATTACCCGAACGCCGAGCGAATCAAGATCGCTCACAACATATTGAGTGCCCTTACCGAGTAATCCTCACCGCTTATCTGTGGCGAGGGAGCTTGCTCCCGTTGGATGGCGCAGCCACCCCAAAACTATTCAGCACGGTTTATCAGATACACCGAGTTAAATGGCCTTGGGGCCGCTTCGCAGCCCAACGGGAGCAAGCTCCCTCGCCACAGGGGTCAATGCTGGCAATAAAAATGGGCGACCTCTTTGGGGTCGCCCATTGTCGTTATTACGTCGGCTTAATGCCGAGTCGGCGCTGGAGCGTCAGGCGCATCGTTCCTCGGATCAAGATTGTCCCGAGCCTGAGCCACCAACAACTCTGCAATCCCCGCCAACTGCTGAATCGCCCCCAGCATCACCCTGTTCGAGCCATCCAGCTTGACGGCAAAATTCACAAGCACCGCATTCAGCGACGCAAGGGTTTCGCTGGCCTGATGCAAGAGCGTGAGGGTGTCGACGCCCGGGGCAACAGACAAGATCTGGTTGATCGGGACGGAACGTCTGGACTTGCGCACTCGAATGCGGGTGTCGTGCTCGGTCGTGTCGCCCGCCCGGACAAGCTTCAGGTGAGTGGCATCGGTTGGGCGTTGCGGATCATTTTTGCCGAACTTCTTCATAGACGAGGCTCCTTTCTGGCCATTGGTTATTTCGTCCCTGGATCCCTCAGTGTTGCGGACTCCCACGTCCGACCGCGATGGTTGCGGTGGCTGACGAAGGCTAACGGCGCGCTCTGACAGAAACCAGTTCATGAAGTCCGACAGGACTTGCAGGAAATTTCCGAGACCAATGAAAGCAATACCTCCCCGCCCGGAACACGCGCCTTTTTGTAGCCGCAGCCGAGCAAAAAAAATGGGCGCCCCCTTGAGGTCGCCCATTGTCGTTGCCCGCTCCCACAAGGGTGATGGCGGCGTACACAAAGACCCAATCCTGCCGGGGTCAGTCAGTGTTCAATCATCCGGCATCTCAGGGGGCTTGGCCGGTTTGGTGGGTTTGGTGGGTTTGGCGGGTTTTGCACCCTTGGCGCCTTTAGCGGCCGGTTCGGCGACGACGGGCGTTGCGACTGTCGGCGGTGCGGCTTCTTTTTCGGCGGCTGGCAAGGCGTCGATGGTGTCGAAAATCTTCTTCAAGTCGACCGACTTTGATTCATCCCCCGAACTCTCGAACTTCTTCTCACCATCCTTGCCCACCAAAATAACTTTAGGCAACGCCCCCGCGCCAAGTTTCAGCGAGCGGATCAGCGCCATGGTGTCCTGCTGGCCGAGATCCTTGCCGTCGAGCTGACCGAACATGTTCAGCACGGTGTACACCCTGATATTGCGTTGCTTGACGCCATCCTTGTTGGCCGGATCGTCCATCGCCTTTTTCAGGCTCACCCAGACCGGGTCAACAGTACTCGAAGCAATCACAATCAGTGGCCGGGATCTGCCTTTGTCATTGTCCAGCAGTGAGCCGTCTTCGGCGGCGAGCAAGGGGCCAGCGAAAGCCAGCAAGGTAGTCAGGGTCAAAGACCTGATGAGCATGCGCATCTCCTTTTGATATCCACGCTCTAATGATTGCGCATCGCGGCGATCGTTCCGGGTGACGCACCGCAATTGTGTTCCGCCTTGACCAAAGCTTAGGTCAGGGCGGTCATTGCGCAACAGGCTGAGTTCAGAACGCCAGTTTATAGCCGATCAACACCAGCATCGTGGCCAGGCAAGGACGCAGCACTTCGTCGGAGATACGACCGGTCAAGTGGCTGCCCAGGTAAATCCCCGGCAGCGAACCCACCAGCAAGTAACCCAGCACCTGCCAATCCATGTTGCCCATGCTGGCATGGCCCAGGCCGGCGACCAGGGTCAACGGCACGGCGTGGGCGATTTCCGTGCCGACGAGGCGGCGTGTCGGCAGCAACGGATAGAGGATGAACAGCGCTACGGTGCCGAGGGCGCCGGCACCGATCGAGGTCAGCGCGACCATGGTGCCCAGGACCAGACCGGTGATGACCGTCAACACATTCAGGCGCGAACCGCTGGGGTTGTAATGGCCGCCAGCCCGTTTGTGGGCGAAGTCGAGCAAGCGTTTTTTGAAGAAAATCGCCAGGGCCGTGGCAAACAGAACGAAGCCGAGGGCTTGTTTGATAACGGCATTCATCGCGTCGGGAGAAGTCTGCAAACTGCTCAGGAACCACAACGTCAGCGCTACTGCCGGCACGCTGCCGAGGGTCAGCCAACCGGTGATCGCCCAGTCGATATTGTTGTTCTTGCGATGAACCAGCACACCGCTGGATTTGGTAATGGCCGCGTACAGCAAGTCGGTGCCCACCGCCGTGGCCGGATTGATGCCGAACCACAGCAGAATCGGGGTCATCAAAGACCCACCGCCTACCCCGGTCATGCCGACGATAAAGCCGACGACCAACCCTGCCACCACCAACCCGAAGTTAACGAAATCCATTAACACGCCCGCAATAAAACGCATGGAAAAACTGGACCGCAGCATAGCGATTTTTCTTATAACCAGTTATATCGATGCGAACTATCGTTATTCCACAACTTACTACTTTTCCTATTTACTCAACCCCCCCTGTGGGAGCGAGCCTACAGGGGGATCTGCTGTGTCAGTGAGTGCGGCGGGGTTGATTTACTGCACGGGCAGGAAATTCAAAAACAGCAAGCTCTGCGCGTAGTTCAGGCCGATCCGCCGATAACGCTCGTCCAGCATCTGCGTCAGCAGATCCAGCCGCGCGACGATCTTGCCGAACTCCACGGCAAAACTCAGGTTGCTGCCCTCCTCCGAAATTTCGTTGGAGAACAGCAAGGGCTCGCCGTTTTTGTTTTGCCGCTGGCTCAGGATCCAGGTGGCTTTCTCGATGTTGCGGGCGGCGTTATTGACGAAGGTCGGGTTGATCGCATCGGTCATATAGAACTCGAGACGGTTGCCGTGAGCGGTGACCAGCATGCTGCCGATGGCGTAGATGAAGGCGCCGACCCGGTCGCCGAGAAACTCAGGGCTCATGGCGTAGCTCAGCGCCGCGAGGTCCTTCTTGCCACCGAGGGTCGGCAGCGGCTGCTGTTGTTCGATGGCCAGGCGCACTTGTTTACCGGCGGTGCGGGCGTCGAGGAAGCCGGATTTTTTCAACTCGTCCGGGTTACGCAGGTAGAGCTTGCTCATCAGCAAGTAGAGGCTGTCGAGGTTGTCGCGCATCGCCAGGGTCGCCATGCGGTCGACGCTGGTCTGGAGGAATTCCTGGGGCGTGCCTTCGCGGAACTGGTTGACGATGTCGCTACCCTGTTGCTGGCTGCAACCGCTGGCGAAGAGCATCGACAGGCTGGCCAGCAGCAGGCATCGGCGACGCTGAAGTGAAGCAAAGAAGGGTAAAACTCGAACCATGGGTGCTTGAACTTGGGCATGGGCCGACGGAGGGGATCGCCGCAGGCTGGCCAAGGATAGAGCCGCCAAAGCTGAAAAAGTGCAGTGCCGATGGTCCGTAAACCCTGGCCTCCATAACGAACACCGAGACATTAGTCATACTTTTAATTGCAACACTTCACATATCAGCTATAAATCCTTCCTTGATCGACGATCAAAATCGATCATTAGTATGACTACATGCCAAAAACAACAAAAAGGAAGGTCAACCATGCTGCACTCCCGACACCTGCTCTCCGGCCTTGGACTGTCCCTGATGATCGCCACCCTCCCCACCCAAGCGGCTGGCCTGTCCAGCGAACACAAAGCCTTCGGCAAGACCAACGACGGCACCCCCGTCGAGCAATACGTCTTGCGCAACAGCCATGGTCTGCAAGCCACCATCATTACCTACGGCGGCATTTTGCAGTCGCTGAAGGTGCCGGACAAAAACGGCAAGCTCGACGACGTGGTGCTGGGTTTTGACGACGTTCAGGGCTATCAGAGCGGCACCGCTTACTTTGGCGCGACCATCGGGCGTTTCGGCAATCGCCTGGCCAACGGCGCGTTCGAACTGGACGGCAAACGCTATCAGGTGCCGCTCAATGACGGCTCCAACTCGCTGCACGGCGGCCCGCAAGGGTTTGACAAGCACGTGTGGAAAGCTCAGCCGAGCAAAGGCAAGGATTCTGTGGGCGTTACCCTGACCTACCTGTCGGCGGACGGCGAAATGGGCTTCCCCGGCAACCTCAAGACCGAGGTCACTTACAGCCTCACCGAGAACAATGAACTGCGCATCGACTACAAGGCCAGCACTGATAAACCGACCGTACTGAACCTGACCAATCACAGCTATTTCAACCTCGCCGGCGCGGGCAACGGGGATGTTCTGAAACAGCTCGTCACCCTGCATTCGACCCATTACACACCGGTCACCGCCAAACTGATTCCGACCGGCGAACTGGCCCCGGTCGCGGGTACGCCGATGGACTTCACACAACCCACCGCCATCGGCAAAAACATCAAGGCCGATCACCCGCAACTGAAATTCGCCGAGCCGAAACAGGGCGGATTTGACTTCAACTGGGCCCTGGACGCCAAGGGTGATGTGGGCAAGCTGGCGGCCGATGTCAGCGACCCACTCTCCGGGCGCCGCTTGCAGCTCTACACCACTGAACCCGGCGTGCAGTTCTACACCAGCAACTTCCTCGATGGCACGGTCAAGGGCAAGGGCGGCAAGGTTTATCCGCATTGGGGCGCGTTTACCCTCGAGACCCAGCACTACCCGGACTCACCGAACCAGCCGAACTTCCCGTCCACCCGACTTGACCCGGGAAAGACCTATACCCAGAGCACTGTGCTGAAGTTTTCGGCCCACTAAACATCCCCCCACAATCAAGCAGCTGCCGAGCAGCTGCTACACGTCCACGGAACCACCGGGGTATTCTGCTGCCAACTGGAGAGTATCTATCGATTCGAAAAAGGAGGTTTTCATGCGGACCCTCGAACTGGCCGGCGTCGACGTACCGGTTATCGGTCAAGGCACCTGGCGCATGGGCGAAGATCCCTCGCAACACAACAAGGAAGTCGCCGCGCTGCGCCTGGGCATCGAGCTGGGCATGACCCTGATCGACACCGCCGAGATGTACGCTGAAGGCGGCGCGGAGGAAGTGGTGGGTGAAGCCATAACAGGCCTGCGCGACAAGGTCTTCCTGGTCAGCAAGGTCTACCCGCACAACGCCAGCCGCAAAGGCATCCCCCAGGCCTGCGAACGCAGCCTGCGGCGCTTGAACACCGATTACATCGATTTATACCTGCTGCATTGGCGCGGCCGGTATCCGCTCGGGGAAACCGTCGCAGCCTTCGAACGCCTGCGAGAAGATGGCAAAATCGGCCGTTGGGGCGTGTCCAATTTCGACGTTGACGACCTGGAGGAATTGAACTCACCGGCCTGCGCTACCAACCAGGTGCTGTACAACCTGGAAGAGCGCGGCATCGAATTTGATCTTCTGCCCTGGTGTCAACAGCATCAGCAGCCGTTGATGGCATACTGTCCCATCGGTCAGGGAGGAACGATGCTGACCCATCCGGCGCTCAGGCAGATTGCCGCCCGTCACGCCGCGAAGCCGGCTCAGATAGCACTGGCATGGATTCTGCGACAGACAGGCGTGATCGCCATCCCCAAAGCGGTCGCTCCTGAACATGTGCAACTGAATGCGCAGGCCGCACAACTGCGGCTCGACGACGAGGACTTGAAGGCGCTGGACCACGCGTTTCACGCGCCACAACGCAAGCACCGGTTGGCCATGGTCTAAGCCATCGCGGTACTGTCAGAGGGCTTCTGCATGAGAAGCACTGATCAGCTCGACGACTTCAATTTGCCACGCTTTGTGCAAGCACAAGACCCCGTGTTCGAGTGGGTCCGGGAAGAGTTGAAAGCCGGCCGCAAGCGCCGGCACTGGATGTGGTTCGTTTTTCCGCAGTTCGCCGGATTGGGCGGTAGCCAGATGTCTCGACATTACGCGATCCGCTCCCGCGAGGAAGCCATGGCCTACCTTGAGCATCCAACGCTGGGCGCTCGCCTGCGAACCTGCACTCAATTGGTCCTGGACCTCAAACAACGCTCGATCGCCGAGATTTTCGGACACCCCGACAACCTCAAGTTTCACTCGTCGATGACCCTGTTCGCCCAAATCGCCCCCAAGGGCAGCGTGTTCCATAAGGCACTGGATCAATACTTTCACGGCATACGGGATGACTGGACGCTGCAGCTGCTGGACTCAAAACAAGCCCAGTTGCCCACCAATCAAGGTTGAAAAGTCGTCGTCCACGAAGGGCAGAATCGCATCCGCCACCGGTTGCAATTGCCGGGTGACGTAATGGTCGTAGTCGATGGGCGCGCTGCGAATCTCCAGCGGTTCGGGCCCGGCGACGCTGATCACGTAGCTGATCCAGCCGCCGTTCTGGTATTGCCGGGGGCGGCCCTGCTGGTCGTTGTAGTCATCGGCGATCCGCGCGGCACGGACGTGGGGCGGCACGTTGCGTTCATAGTCATCCAGAGTACGGCGCAGGCGCTTGCGGTAGATCAGGCGGTCGTCGAACTCGCCGGCCAGGGTCTTGCGCACGTAGTCGCGCACGTAATCCTGATACGGCTGACGATGGAAAATCCGTGAGTACAGTTCCTGCTGGAATTGCCGGGCCAGCGGCGACCAGTCGGTGCGCACGGTTTCCAGGCCCTTGTAGACCATTTCGTCAGTGCCATCGGCGCGGGTGACCAGCCCGGCGTAACGCTTCTTGCTGCCCTCCTCGGCGCCACGAATCGTCGGCATCAGAAAGCGTTTGTAGTGGGTCTCGAACTGCAATTCCAGGGCGCTTTCCAGCCCGTATTCCTGTTGCACATGTTCGCGCCACCATTGGTTGACGTGGTCCACCAGCGCACGTCCGATCTGCGCGGCCTCGTCCTGGCCGTGGGCACGACGCAGCCAGACGAACGTCGAGTCGGTGTCGCCGTAAATCACCGTGTGGCCCTGGGCTTCGATCAGCTGCCGGGTGCGCAGCATGATCTCATGGCCGCGCAAGGTGATGGACGACGCCAGGCGTGTATCGAAGAAGCGGCAGCCGCTGGAACCGAGCACTCCATAGAAGGCGTTCATGATGATCTTCAGCGCTTGCGACAACGGCGCGTTGTGCTCGCGCTTGGCGGTCTCGCGGCCTTCAGCTACCCGCGCGACGATCGCCGGCAGGCAATGCCGGGTCCTGGAAAAACGCGCACCGCGAAAACCCGGCACGGACTCGCTGTCTTCGGGATGCTGCAAGCCTTCGATCAGCCCGACCGGATCAATCAGGAAAGTGCGGATAATCGACGGATAGAGGCTTTTGTAGTCGAGTACCAGCACCGACTCATACAGGCCCGGCTGCGAATCCATGACAAAACCGCCGGGGCTGGCCTGCGCGGGCTTGTTGCCCAGATTCGGCGCGACAAACCCCTGTCGGTGCATCAGCGGCATGTACAAGTGGGTGAACGCCGCCACCGAGCCGCCACTGCGGTCCGCCGGCAAACCAGTAACGCTGGCCCGTTCCAGGAGGAAGGTCAGCAGTTGGGTCTTGGCGAAAATCCGCGTCACCAGCTCGCAGTCCTTTAGGTTGTACGTGGCGAGTGCCGGTTTGTCCTCGGCGAACATGCGGTTGATTTCGTCCATGCGCTGGTACGGCGTGCTGATCGCCTTGCCCTCGCCGAGCAAGGTTTGCGCGACGTTTTCCAGGCTGAACGAGGGGAAGCTCCAGGTCGCCGAGCGCAGGGACTCGATGCCATCGATGATCAACCGGCCGGCGGCGGAGGCGAAGTAATGGTTGCGGCTGCCGTGCTCGCGCCATTGCATTTCTTCGCCGCCACGCCCCAGTTTCAGCGGTACACCCAACTGACGGGCGTGCTGGTGCAGCACGCGCAGGTCGAACTGCACGACGTTCCAGCCAATGATCGCGTCGGGGTCATGGCGGGCGAACCATTCGTTGAGCTTTTTCAGCAGCACGGTTCGGGAGTCGCAGTAGTCGAGTTGGAAATCCACCGCGCTGTCATCGCCATTGGGCGGACCAAGCATGTAGACCTGGCGCTCGCCGCAGCCTTCCAGGGCAATGGAATACAACTCGCCCTGAGCCGTGGTTTCGATGTCCAGGGACACCAGCCTGAGGTTGGGCCGGTAGTCGGGAGCGGGCTTCATCTGCGCGTCGAGCAGCAGGCCTTCGGCCCCTGGCGTGCCACCAAAAAGGACCGGCGCGGTGATGAAGCGCTCCATCATGTAGCGTTCCGGCGGGCGCACGTCGGCTTCGAACATCTCGACGCCCGCTTTGCGCAGCGCGGTTTCCAGGCGCATCAACTGACCGTGTTGCTGGCAATACAGGCCGAGCACCGGGCGGTGCTCGAAATCCTGAAGGGCCAATGGCTTGAGCTCGACATTTTTTTCGCCGCGCAAAACAGCCTCGGCTTGCTCGCGCCGGGCCGCCGGGATAAATGCCACCGACGGTTGATGTGGCAGACGGATACGTTGGGGACCGGCGTCGGTCGCCAGCCAGAACTCGACTTGCGTACCGGCCGGGGTGTCGCGCCAATGCCGGGTCAGGACGAAGCCCTGCTGTAAATCCACCACTGCAACCTCAAGATTTGATTCAAGCGGCAATTCTACGCGTCATCGCGGGGGATAGCCCTCTCTGAGCTGAATGCAACCCCTTTGGGAGCGGGCCTGCTCGCGATGGCGGTGCATCCGTCGCCGCTTGTATTGGCTGACCCTGCGCTATCGCGAGCAGGCTCACTCCCACAGGGGGCTGAGTTCAGCCCATGGATCAGCGAAAAACTTCCGGTTAATCGAAGAAAATCCGCCGAATGACGTTTTTTGCGCGTTATCTGCCGCTTTCCGCCTTGCCCTCGGCGCCTGGGTCTACGATTCTTCAATAACAACGACAACACCTGAGAAGCCATCATGAAAACCGTCGCCCAACTGCTCAAGTTGAAAGATCAGAAAAATCAGGAAGTGCACCAGATCAAACCCGATCACATGGTGCTCGAAGCCCTGATGAAGATGGCCGAAAAGAACGTCGGCGCCTTGTTGGTGGTGGAGAATGACGAAGTGCTGGGGATCATCAGCGAGCGGGACTACGCGCGCAAACTGGTGCTGCATGGCCGTTCTTCGGTGGGCACGCCGGTTCGCGACATCATGGTGTCGCCGGTGATCACAGTGGACACCCATCAAACCGTTGATACCTGCCTGGGCATCATGTCCGACAGACGCCTGCGCCACCTGCCTGTGGTGGAAAACGGCAAGTTGATCGGCTTGCTGTCGATCGGTGACCTGGTCAAGGAAGCCATCGCCGAACAGGCTGAATTGATTCGCCAGTTGGAGCAGTATATTCGCGGCGAGTGACTCTGAAATTACGCAGTTCCCCTGTGGGAGCGAGCAGGCTCGCTTCCACTTTTGATTGCGTAGTTTTCAGGTTGGCCAATGCCGGGCGAAAACCGGTGCCAGCGTCGGGTGGCGGTCGATTCGCGTCAGCCATGCATAAAAACCGGGTCGGGCATTGCGCAGATGCTCACGACTGCCCGCCCATCGCGTCACCACCGCCGCCAGCACATCCAGCGCCCCAGGCGTCTCGTCGTCCAGGTACAACTCGCCCGAGAACTGATCGGCAAACACCTCCCAACTCCAGTGCAACCGTCGACGGGCGCCGGCCATGAGGTTTTCCATGGCCGATTGATTCGGCTCGATCAGCCAGCGCTCGGGGTAATCGATGATGCCGATGGCCGCATAGCAATTGCTGACGATGTACACCAGGCCCCGGATCGCTTGATCACGCTCGGCGGGCGTGTTCGACAGCAGGTTTGACTCGGGAAACGCGAGCCCCAGATGAATCAGGATCGCCGCGCTTTCGGTGAGGACGCTGCCGTCGGGCAATTGCAAGGTGGGAATCTGCTTGAGCGGGTTGAGTTTCTCCAGGGCTTTGGCAGCCTCCGCAGACGACTCGACGTCGATAAAGCGATAAGGGATTTCACAGAGTTCGAGGGCGGCCTCTATCGCGGCGGCGCCGGAGTTCTGGTGTCCGTAGAGCTGGTACATAAGCACCCCCCTTCAAGAGTGTCTCTTTGTAGCATCTGATACTGACCATGCTGGAAAATTTCTTTTTATGCCACTGCATCCAAATCGCTTTCCGATGGGTAGTACCAGTAGCAGCCCCTGAGGCTGCCGAGCAGATTACTCATTTACGGAGCGCTATTCATGAATGCCAAACAGCTGATTTGCCTTGCCGGTTTGTTCGTCGCGGGCCCAATGGCCTACGCCCAGTCAGGTCTGCCCGACAGCATCAAGGTCCCGGACGGGTACAAGGTCGCCCTGGAAACCACCGGTGTCGGCGAGATCACTTACGAATGCCGTGACAAGGTCAATGCCGCCGGCCAGACCGAATGGTTCTTTGTCGGCCCCAAAGCGGTACTCAATGATCGCAGCGGCAAACAGGTCGGCACCTATTTCGGACCGCCCGCCACCTGGCAGGCGAAAGACGGTTCGAAAGTCACCGGCACTCAACTGGCTGTCGCGCCTTCGAGTCCGGGCAACCTGCCCTATCAATTGGTCAAGGCCAACCCGGCCGAAGGAAAAGGCGCAATGACCGGCGTCAGCTACATCCAGCGCGTCGCCCTCAAAGGTGGCGTGGCTCCGAGCGCTGAATGCTCGGCGGCCAACAAGGGCAAGCAAGAAATAGTGAAGTACCAGGCGGATTACATTTTTTGGGCGGCCAACTGAAACCAGGCCTGCGGGAAATTGGTCTACGCTGCTCAGCACTGGCCCCGGTCCGATGGCCCGGGGCTGCTGCCCATTATTGACGGCTGAACTCAGTGTCCTTACCCGAAACTCTTTTCGATTACGAAGCCCATATCGCCGCCTGCGCCCGCGGTGAGCGTCAGGCCCTGCGTGATTTGTATGTGCAGGAGAGTCCGCGCCTGCTGGGCGTTGCCAAACGCCTGGTGCGTGACACTGCGCTGGCGGAAGACATCGTCCACGATGCCTTCATCAAGATATGGAATGGCGCCGCGCAGTTCGACCCGGCGCGAGGGTCGGCGCGGGGCTGGATATTCAGTTTGACGCGGCATCTGGCCCTGAATTTCATCCGTGACAACAGCCGCGAGATTCAAGGTGATTTCGATGGGGTGGACGACACGGCAACCTTCGATGCCCAGGCTCATTCCGGGCGCATTCATCAATGCCTGGAACAACTGGAGCCTGCAAGGCGCGCCTGTATCCTGCATGCCTACGTCGACGGATATTCTCATACTGAAATCTCACACAAACTCGGCACCCCGCTGGGCACCGTCAAAGCCTGGATCAAGCGGAGCCTGACGGCACTGCGGGAGTGCATGGGATGATCAGCAAACTGACGAATGAAACCCCGGAAGAACTCGACGAACTGGCCAGCGAATATGTGTTGGGCACCCTGTCCGCAGAGCTTCGCACCCAGGTCCGACAGCGCCTGCGCGACGAACCTGAGTTACGGGCCGCCGTCGACGCCTGGGAGCGTCGCCTGCTCGGTCTGACCGATCTGGCCGAACCTCACCCGCCGTCACCCTACCTTTGGCAGCGTATCGAGCGCAGCGTGAACAAGGTGACACGGCCACCGTCGCTCATCGCGGCTCAGTCTTTATCCTGGTGGAATCTGTTGCCGCTCTGGCGCGGGCTCGCCGGTGCAGGGCTGGCGGCCACGTTGCTGCTCGGCGCCTTGATGCTGACGCAAACCACCGTCAAGCCTACCTACCTGGTGGTGTTGGTCGGCCCTCAGGACAAGGCACCTGGCTGGGTGATCCAGGCCAGCAACCCGAGGGAAATCCAGCTGATTCCGCTGGGTGTCATTGAGGTCCCGGCCGACAAGGCGCTCGAGTTCTGGACCAAGGCCGATGACTGGCAAGGACCGGTGTCTCTGGGCTTGGTCAAACCGGGACAGACCCTATCGATTCCGCTCGACAAATTGCCGCCACTGCAACCCAATCAGCTGTTCGAGCTGACCCTGGAAAATCCGCAGGGCTCACCGATCGGCAAGCCGACCGGGCCGATTCAATTCATCGGTCGGGCAGTGAAAGTCATCTGAGCGCGATCAACCGAGCGCCGCGATCAACTCCGCCGTCGTGACAATCGAGTGGGCATACGTCGGTCCATTGATCTCATGCGCGGCGTGCATGGCCTCGGCACTGAACGCGGCCGTGGCGTCGCGCACCAGCGTGACGTGATAGCCCAGTTCGGCGGCGAACCTGGCGGTGCTTTCGATGCACGTATTGGCGAGCATCCCCACCACCACAACCTTGTTGATCCCGTGCTGTTTGAGCAAATAGTCCAGATCGGTGTTGGCAAAACCACTGCCGCCCCAGTGTTCCTTGACGATCACGTCACCGGCCTGTGGCTGGAAATCCGGGTGCCATTCCCCGCCCCAGGTTCCGGCGGCAAATACCTGCGCACGGCTGGCGCCTTGTTGATAGGGAGTGGGGTGTTTCCAGCGCGCCAGTTCATCGGGCTCGGCGCGGTGATGCGGAACATAGAAAACCTGGATGCCGGCCTTGCGAACAGCCGCCACCACGGTTTTCAGGTTGGCCAGCGTACCGACGCTATCAGCCACCGGTTGAGCGCGGCCATGCAGTTTGCCGCCTTCGCTGAGGAAGTCGTTGTAAGGATCCACCAGCAGCAGGCCGGTGTGCTCGGGAGCATGGGAACTGGCACTCATGATCGACTCCTCGAAGGTAAAGGCACGCGCCAGCTATCCAGTGTAGAAGCGCCGATCGACCCCGCCGCCGCCATCCGACGACTGAACCATCACGCCCGCGTGAGGGGGATCGTGTCACCTATCAATGCCGTCGATGTTCACCATCACCTCAATGAAGTTCTCATAAAAAATCCGCGGCGTAACATCGCCTCCATACCAAACAACTACACCCCGGAGCACACCATCATGAAACGCCAAATCCTTCTCAGCATCGCTTTCTCGGTTTTTGCAGTTAACGCTTTCGCCGCTTCTTCTGCTCACCCGGTTGTCGCTGAAGGCGGCTCGGATCGCCTGATCGAAAGTCGTGTGGCTGAAGGTGGTTCGGATCGTCTGATCGAAAACCGCGTCGCTGAAGGTGGTTCGGATCGCCTGATCGAAAACCGCGTTGCTGAAGGTGGTTCGGATCGTCTGATCGAAAACCGCGTTGCTGAAGGTGGCTCGGATCGTCTGATCGAAAACCGCGTCGCTGAAGGTGGCTCGGATCGTCTGATCGAAAACCGCGTCGCTGAAGGTGGTTCGGATCGCCTGATCGAAAACCGCGTCGCTGAAGGTGGTTCCGACCGTCTCATAGAAAACCGCGTCGCTGAAGGTGGTTCGGATCGTCTGATCGAAAGCCGCGCTGTATAAATGAAGGGTTTTACCGCAGTACTCAATGAAAAACCCGGCCTCATCAGCCGGGTTTTTTTTGCCTATGTTTTGCGGCCGGTCACTTGCCCGCCCGTGTCATGCAGCGCTGATAACGCTCATCCACCCGCTTGGCAAACCAAGCCGTCGTAAGTTTGCGGGTGATTTTCGGGCTTTGCAGCACGATCCCCGGCAACACTGCACGAGGCAACGGCCGACCTTCCGCCTTCTCGGCCAGGTCGAACACCCGCGCATAAAGCTGGGTGTCCTCGAACTGCAGGTTTTTGCCCTCCTCCAATTGATCGCGAATGGTCGTGTTGCGCATGCCCAATTGCTTGCCAAGGCTGCGCACCGCCAATTCCGTGGTGCCCGGCATGATCGCGTCATAGCGCACCAGATCACCATCCAGCGCCAAAGGGATGCCTGACGCTCGACTCACCGCATTCTGAAACGCCGCATTGCGGCTGGCGTACCAACCGGCATTGAAATCGGCAAAGCGATACAGCGGCTGTTTGTAGCTCACCGGGTACCCGAGCAAGTGAGCAATGCCGAAGTACATGCCGCCGCGACGGCTGAACACTTCACGGCGGATCGAGCCGTTCACCGGATACGGATAATCCCGTGCCTGTTGCTCGGCGAAGTCGATGCTGACCTGCATCGGCCCACCGGTGTGCACCGGATTGAGCCCTCCAAACAAGGTCCGCCCCATGGGCACAATGCCGATGAAGTCATCGAAAATAGCGCTGAGTTCTTTTTCGCTGCGCGCCGCATTCAGCCGGTCGCTGTAGCTTTTACCGTTGGATGAACTGACCTGCAGTGCACCGCTGACCAGCAGGCTGGGAATATGGATTTTAGCGGCACGACGGTCGATCTCTTCGCGGGCGATCTTGCCCAGGCCCGGCACGGGTGGGTCGACCTGGAAGGTCGACTCTTGCTCGGTGACCGCGAGCACCGAACACAGGTTTTGCGTGGAGGGATAGATGTTCTGCGCGACAAAAGCGGCGTAGATGTCCGTGGCCCAGCCTTGGCGGTCAACGGTTTTCGCCGGCAGCAGGCGCACAATCTCGGCCTTGACCTCGGCGGGTTTGCGGGCCGGCAACTCCTGAGTGCGCTGGGTGCCGCAACCCGCCAGCACCAGCAGCGCCGCGAGACTCATGATCAATCGATTGGCTTGCATGGTGCTCCATCAACTCTTCTGAACCGGGTTAACCATACGATCAAAGGCATGGCGCAGGCTATGACTGCTGCCGCAACGCCCCGTTCCCCTTTCATCCCCCACCACTTCACGGTTGCGGGTCTTTTCCGTTGGGCGGCCTGCCTTTTCATATCCCCGCGCTGGACCATACTTGTGCCACACACCGAGGAGACAGGCTCATGAACCGTAGCGACGTGCTGATCGTCGGCGCCGGCCCGACCGGGCTGGTATTGGCGCTGTGGCTGAGCAAACTGGGGATTGTGGTAAGGATTATCGACAAGACGTCGGCCCCCGGCACCACGTCCCGGGCGCTGGCGGTCCAGGCACGGACGCTGGAGCTTTACCGTCAGCTCGACCTCAGCAATGCCGTGGTACAAAAAGGCCACCGGGTGGACGCAGCGAATTTCTGGGTCAAGGGCGAGCCCGTAGCGCGCTTGCCATTGACCGGCATCGGCGAGGGGCTGACGCCTTACGCGTTTCTCGAGATGTTCCCTCAGGATGAGCACGAACAATTGCTGATTGAACGCCTCGAAGGGTTCGGTATCAAGGTCGAACGCAGCACCGAACTGGAGGGTTTTGAAGAGACCGGCGATGGCATCAGTGCAAGGCTGCGCTTGCACGATGGCCAACAGGAAATCTGCCAGGCGTGTTACCTGGCGGGTTGCGACGGCGCCCGGTCAATCGTGCGCAAGACCCTCGACACCGGTTTTCCCGGCGGCACCTACCAGCAGGTTTTCTACGTGGCGGACGTGCAGGCTCACGGGCCGACGTTCAACGGCGAACTGCATCTGGACCTGGATGAAGCGGACTTTCTCGCGGTGTTTCCGTTAGCCGGCGAAGGCCGCGCCCGCTTGATCGGCACCGTGCGCGACGAGCGCGCCGACCGTGCTGAAACCCTCGGGTTTGCCGACGTCAGCAGTCGGGCCATCGAACACCTGAAGGTGCAGATTGAGCAGGTCAACTGGTTCTCGACGTATCGTGTGCATCATCGGGTGGCGGATCACTTTCGCAACGGTCGCGCCTTTCTATTGGGCGACGCGGCCCACGTCCACAGCCCGGCGGGCGGTCAGGGCATGAACACCGGGATCGGCGATGCCATCAACCTGGCCTGGAAGCTGGCGGCCGTCTTGAGCGGCGGCGCCACAGCCACGCTGCTCGACACCTACGAAACCGAACGCATCACCTTCGCCCGCAAACTGGTGGCCACCACCGACCGGGTCTTCACCTTCGTGACTGCCGAAGGGCGCATGGCCGATTTGTTGCGCACCCGTCTGGCACCGTTCCTGATCCCCAAAATGGCCTCATTCGAAACGTCCCGTGAGTTTCTGTTTCGCACGGTGTCGCAGATCACCCTGAACTATCGTGGGACAGCATTGAGCACGGGGGTCGCGGGCCACGTTCATGGCGGCGACCGCCTGCCCTGGGCTCACGACGGTGAGGGGGGCAATTTCGAATCGCTGAAGTGTCTGACCTGGCAGGTGCATGTGTATGGCGACACCAGTGACGAAATGATCGCCTGGTGTCACGAGCATCACCTGCCGCTGCACGTGTTCGACTGGCGGCCGGCGTTTGAAGCGGCGGGGTTGGGGCGTAACGGCTTTTACCTGCTGCGTCCGGATACGTATGTGGCGATTGCCGACAACTCGGCGGATCCCAAGGTGATTGAGCGGTATTTCAAGGAGCACGGGATCCGGCCGTTTTTCGGCAGCCCCTGAACCCCCCAGTATTTACTGTGGGAGTGAGCCTGCTCGCGATGGCGGCGTATCAGTCGATACATGGGTCGAATGACAAGACGCCATCGCGAGCAGGCTCACTCCTACAGGGGTTCCGAAGTGTTTCTTAGATCCCGGCCAGGGCCAGGTCCATCGCGAAGTAGGTAAAGATCAGATCCGCCCCCGCCCGCTTGATCGCGCCAAGGCTTTCACGCACCACGCGGTCCTCATCAATCGCTCCGGCCTGCGCGGCAAATTTGATCATCGCGTACTCGCCGCTGACCTGATACGCCGACAGCGGCAAACGCGACACTTCGCGGATGTCGCGGATGATGTCCAGGTACGCGCCGGCCGGTTTGACCATCAGCGCATCGGCGCCTTCCTGCTCGTCCATCAGAGACTCGCGCACCGCTTCGCGGCGATTCATCGGGTTCATCTGGTAGCTTTTGCGGTCGCCTTTCAACGCGCTGCCGCCAGCTTCGCGGAACGGGCCGTAGAGCGCAGACGCAAATTTGGTCGAATAGGCCATGATCGCTGTCTGGGTGAAACCGGCTTGGTCGAGGGCCCGGCGAATAGCCTGGACCTGCCCGTCCATGGCCGCTGACGGTGCAATCACATCCGCACCGGCCCGGGCCGCCGCCACGGCTTGTTTGCCGAGGTTGATCAGGGTCTGGTCGTTGTCGACTTCATGGTTGTGCATCACGCCACAATGGCCGTGGTCGGTGTATTCGCAGAAGCAGGTGTCGGACATCACGATCATCTCCGGCACCGCGTCCTTGGCAATGCGCGACATGCGCGACACCAGGCCGTTGTCGCTCCAGGTGTCGCTGCCACTGCTGTCCAGGTGATGGGACACGCCAAACGTCATCACCGACTTGATCCCGGCGCGGGCGTAACGCTCGATCTCACCGGCCAGTTTCGACTCTGGAATGCGCATCACGCCGGGCATGCTTTTGATCGGCACGAAGTCATCGATTTCTTCCTCGACGAAAATCGGCAGCACCAGGTCGTTCAGACTGAACTCGGTTTCCTGGAACAGGCTGCGCAGGCTCGCATTGCGGCGCAGACGGCGTGGACGTGCTTCGGGGAACTGGCTGGACATGGGGGGTTCCTGAAAAACGGAGGTCGTGATGAAAGTCGTAGGGGGCGAAGCTTATGCCCTCAAAGGCGCGGGGCACAAACCTCGATCGCCCAAGACTGCGTTACCGAGGCCGCAATAATCGCGCGATATAACACGGTTCCCTGTGGGAGCGGGCTTGCTCGCGAAGACGGCGGCACATCCAACAAAGATGTATCTGGCACACCGCCTTCGCGAGCAAGCCCGCGCCCACAAGTTTTAGATTTCCAGCACACCGCTGATGCAGGTCACCACCGAACCACCAATCCAGATCTCATCACCCACCTGCTCCACCTGAATGCGCCCGGCGCGGCCCATGGTCAGGCCCTGGCTGACCACGTAGGACGCCGGTGCCAAGCCTTCGGCAAGCAACCACTGCGCAATCCCGGCGTTCAAGCTGCCGGTAGCCGGGTCTTCCGGCATGCCATCGCCGGAGATGAAAGCGCGCACTTCAAACTGCGCATCATCGCCATCGCGCTCAGGGTGCCATGGCGCTATCACGCCGACGGCCAGGCCCAGCATCTGTGAATGATCCGGCTGCAAATCCAGCACCTGTCGGCGGTCCTCGACCATCACCGCCAACCAGCCGGCACCGTTATCGACCCATTGAGCCCGGACAATCGCCCCCGGCTCCAATCGCAGCCCTAGGCGCACACGCTCGACGACGTCAGCGTCCACCGGCCCTGTCTTGATCAGTGGCGGCGCGAGAAAGGCCAGCTCCGCGCCTTGCCTGCGGACCCGCACCAGACCGACGCCGCACTCCTGAATGATCTCCTCGCCCTTGGGCACGCCCCCGGCCTCAAGCCATGCATGGCAAGTGCCCAAGGTCGGGTGACCGGCGAACGGCAACTCGGTGAGGGTGGTGAAGATCCGTACCCGATAGTCGGCGCGAGGGTCGCGCGGTTCGAGGATGAATGTGGTTTCGCTGAGGTTGGTCCAGCTTGCGAACGCCGCCATGCGTTCATCGCTGAGCCTGTCTGCGTCGAACACGACTGCCAACGGATTGCCCTTGAGTGCAACCTGGCTGAAGACATCTACTTGTTTGAAATCGAATGAGCTCATTGCCTGCCTTGGTCTTGAGAGAGTCGAAGAGATTTACTTGGGAATTTCCAGCCCGCGTATCACCGCCGGCCGCGCCAGGAAGCGCTCCAGCACGCGAGTGACGTTGGGGAAATTCTTGATGCCCACCAGATCGCCAGCCTCATAGAAGCCGATCAGGTTGCGCACCCACGGAAAGGTCGCGATGTCGGCAATGGTGTAGCGTTCGCCCATGATCCAGTCGCGCCCTTGCAGACGGCTGTCCAGTACTTTCAGCAGGCGTTTGCTTTCGTCGACGTAGCGGTCACGGGGACGTTTGTCCTCGTAGTCCTTGCCGGCGAACTTATTGAAGAACCCGAGCTGGCCAAACATCGGCCCGATGCCACCCATCTGGAACATCAGCCACTGGATCGTCTCGTAACGCGCCGCCGACTCCTGCGCCAGTAACTGGCCGCTCTTGTCGGCAAGGTAAATCAGGATCGCCCCGGACTCGAACAGCGGCAGGGGTTTGTCATCAGGGCCGTGGGGATCGAGGATCGCCGGGATCTTGTTGTTGGGGTTCAGCGACAGAAATTCGGGGGACATCTGATCGTTGCTGTCGAAGCCCACGCGATGGGGTTCGTAGGGCAGACCGATCTCTTCGAGCATGATCGAGACCTTGACGCCATTGGGGGTCGGCAAGGAGTACAGCTGGATCCAGTCCGGGTATTGAGCCGGCCATTTTTGGGTAATCGGGAACGCGGACAGATCGGTCATGGGGAGCATCCACAGTGAACAGTAAGCGCTGATCATAATGGAGGAGACTGGTTTTTTGCGTATCAATCTTGTTGATGAAGAAGATCAAAACATTGCAGTCATCGTTCTGCGCCGCTACCTGTACCGTGTCCATAAATCCGCAACATCCTGTCGATAACCTCTGCTCCAACCCATGCAAGGTTACCGGTACATTGCGGCGCACTCGCCGGAATCGAACCAAATGGGCTTCAGAGGACTCTGAGAACTGCCCTTTCGGAAACGGACCGGCCCAATGACATGGAAAACACCCGATGCTGGGAGCTCGTGGTGTAAAGGTTTGTCAGCCTTAACCGAATGCGCTGAAGATCACCTATTAAATGATGAACCTTTTCAAATTTGCCGATCGCTTCAAGCAACGCGCGTATGTCGTCCTGCCCTCCCTGTTGGCGATGAGCGCGTTGTTTTTGTCGCTGGAGTCCAGTGAAAGCCGCGCCCAACCGGCAGACGGCACCCAGACCCTGGTATTCCTGCGTCACGCGGAAAAACCCGAAGGTGGTCTGGGCCAGCTCAACTGCCAGGGCCTGAACCGTGCCATCGACCTGGCCACCTTGCTGCCGGAAAAATTCGGCAAGGCCAATTACGTCTTTGCCGCCAACCCGACACGTAATGTCGAGGAAGGCGAACTGGACAATTCCTACAGCTACATTCGCCCCCTGATGACCATCAGCCCCAGCGCGATCAAGCTCGGCTTGCCGGTGAACATCAACTTTTCAGCCAACGACACCAGCGACCTGGCCGATGAATTGCTCCACGACAAGTACCACAACTCGGTCATCTACACCGCCTGGTCCCACGGTTACCTGCCCGAGCTGATCAACAAGGTCGCCGGAGATGCGGTCGGAAAGAAACAGAAGATCACCGAAGACTGGGAATCCAGCGACTACGACTCGCTGTTTGTGCTCACGCTGACCTGGCATAACGGCAAGGCGAGCCTGCAGAGCCATAGCTACAAGCAAGGGCTCGATAATGGGCGGGAGACGTGTCCGACGTAAGCAGTCGATACCCTCCAGGCATTAAAGTTTATAGCGTCTGTCTGGGCCCTATCGCGAGCAGGCTCGCTCCCACACTGGATTTCCGGCGCGACACAAATCCAGTGTAGGAGCGAGCCTGCTCGCGATGGGGCCAGAAAAAACAATACATCCCTGTCGGTTGATCTCCCACATTGGATCTCCGGCGCGATACAGATCCAGTGTAGGAGCGAGCCTGCTCGCGATGGGGCGAGAAAAACCGACACATCACTGTCGGTTGATCTCCCTCATTGGATTTCCGGCGCGACACAGATCCAGTGTAGGAGCGAGCCTGCTCGCGATGGGGCCAGAAAACCAACCCATCACTGTCGGTTGATCTCCCACATTGGATTTCCGGCGCGACACAGATCCAGTGTAGGAGCGAGCCTGCTCGCGATGGGGCCAGAAAAACCGACACATCACGGTCGGTTGATCTCCCTCATTGGATCTCCGGCGCTACACAAATCCAGTGTGGGAGCGAGCCTGCTCGCGATGGGGCTAGAAAAACCAACACATCACTGTCGGTTGATCTCCCTCATTGGATCTCCGGCGCGACACAGATCCAGTGTAGGAGCGAGCCTGCTCGCGATGGGGCCAGAAAACCAACCCATCACTGTCGGTTGATCTCCCACATTGGATCTCCGGCGCTACACCGATCCAGTGTAGGAGCGAGCCTGCTCGCGATGGGGCCAGAAAAACCAACACATCACTGTCGGTTGATCTGCCGCTCGCGCAGGTACTCAAGAACCGCGCCCTTCTCCCCGGCAAACTCAATCCGCGCGCCCTTCTTCTCCCGCTGAAAGGCATACATCGGATCGTAATACTCACGCAGCAACCCTTCGATCCAGCCCCGGTGCAAATCCACCGCCCCGCTGTTCGCCTGCTCCGCCAACGCGTCTTCCATCAAGATCAACATCCGCCGGTGCCGTTCACCGCCCAGGCGCTTCTGCACATTGTTCAAGCTTTCCAGCAGACGCTCGGAAAACAGCGCAAAGCCTTCATCGCCATGCACGCTGATGAACTCGGCACACAAGTCCACGACGTAATCGCGCAAGATCCGTTCGACCCGCCCTTCCTGGCTGTCCTCCAGCCAGACCATCGGGTACTGCTGCATGCCCTGAAACAGCGGCAAGGGCAACGCGCAGCTGCCAATCGCCCGGCTTTCGTCTTCCAGCACAAACTGCTCGATGCCGTGAGCGCGCTTCTTCAGCACGTCTACCGCCAGGCGGTTTTCAAAGTCGATATTGGACGGTTGGACGGTGGCGCGTTTGCCGAAGCTGGAACCGCGATGATTGGCGTGGCCTTCGAGGTCCAGGCCGTTGCGTAGCTGCGTGAGCACCTCGGTCTTGCCGGTGCCGGTCATGCCGCCCAGCAATACGAAATCGCACTGGGCAACGGCCTGATCGACCGTGTCCAGCAAGAAGCTGCGCATGGCCTTGTAGCCGCCACCGACGCGCGGATAGTCGATGCCGGCCTCGTCCTTGAGCCACTGCTGGACGATCTGCGAACGCAAGCCGCCGCGAAAACAATACAAATAGCCCTCGGGGTGCGCCCGGGCAAAATCGGCCCAGGCCTGGATGCGTTCGGCCTTGATCTCGCCGGACACCAGTTGATGCCCCAGGGTGATCGCCGCTTGCTGGCCGTGTTGCTTGTAGCAGGTGCCGATCCGCTGCCGCTCGTGGTCGTTCATCAGCGGCAGATTGACCACCCCGGGGAACGCGCCCTTGTGGAATTCGATCGGCGCGCGGGCATCCAGCATCGGCCGGTCGTTGAGAAAGATGTCGCGGTAGTCGGTGAAGTCGATTGACATCAAAACACCTCGACCGCGTGGGTCTGTCGCTCGACCAGCTCACCGATTGGCTCAAGGGCCAGGCCCAATTCGCTGGCCACTTTGAGGAATTGCTCGTTGCCTTCGGGCGTGACCGCCACCAGCAGGCCGCCGCTGGTCTGCGGATCGCACAGCACCCGTTTATGCAGTTCCTGCACGCGCCCGACCTTGCTCGCGTAACTGTCGAAATTACGCAGGGTGCCGCCCGGCACGCAGCCTTGGTCGAGGTAATACTCGACACCCGGCAGACGCGGCACACGGTTGTATTCGATGCGTGCGGTGACGTTGCTGCCGTCGGCCATTTCCACCAGATGCCCCAACAAGCCGAAACCGGTGACGTCGGTCATCGCCGTCACGCCGTCGAGCTTGCCGAAACGGCTGCCGGGTTTGTTCAGGGTGCACATCCAGTCGCGAGCCAGGCCAATGTCGGCCGTGCGCAGCTTGCCCTTCTTCTCGGCGGTGGTGAGGATGCCGATGCCCAGCGGTTTGGTGAGGTAAAGCAGACAACCGGCGGTGGCGGTGTCGTTGCGCTTCATGTGGCGCTTTTCAACCAGCCCGGTCACTGCCAGGCCGAAGATCGGCTCCGGGGCGTCGATGGAATGCCCACCGGCTAACGGAATGCCCGCCTCGTCACACACCGAACGTCCACCGCGAATCACTTCCCGGGCAATCTCCGGCGCCAATACATTCACCGGCCAGCCAAGGATCGCAATCGCCATCAGCGGATCACCGCCCATGGCGTAGATATCGCTGATGGCGTTGGTGGCGGCAATGCGGCCGAAATCGAACGGGTCGTCGACGATTGGCATAAAGAAGTCGGTGGTCGAGACCACGCCGCGTTCTTCGTCGATCGCGTACACCGCCGCGTCATCGCGCGAGGCGTTGCCGACCCAAAGCCTGGGGTCGAGGTTCTGCGCGCCACTGCCGGCCAGAATCACCTCAAGCACTTGCGGCGAAATTTTGCAGCCACAGCCGGCGCCGTGGCTGTATTGGGTCAGACGAATCGGCTCGCTCATGGGAATACCTCGTGAAGACAATGGGGGCGAGTCTACCATTGGCGGTCAATCCAAGGCGCAACACCACCGGCCTTGTAGCAGCTACAGACGTGTCAGTTCGCGTAACTGACCAACCCGACAATAAAAAACCTTATTTCGTCGATTTTTCATGGAATTGAAATAATTGGCATCTGTTATGCAAACGTTTGCGAGTCGCTGATATAGACGTTTTCGCGACATAACCGCGCAAGCCCGAAGAATCGGGCTTTTGATCCGCACGAAAAGGGACTTTTAATGCACCGCACGTCCAGCCGCGTGACTTGCTCGCGCACTCTTGCTGTTTCCTTGCTGTTGGCCAGCGTTACAGGACTACTCAGCAGCACCGTTTTGGCGCAATCCGCGCCCACCGAAGAATCCGCCCAGGGCGAAACCCTGAGTCCCGAAGCCAGCCCGCCGAAAAAAGGCGTTTACCTGTCGGACTGGTTCAACCAGGACCTGACCGTCATCGGCAGCAAAGACATCAGTTTCGGCCCGCAACCGGCCGACGATGTTTACCTGGAGTACGAGTACTTCGGGCGCAAAGGGCCGTTTGAGTTGTACGGCTACATCGACATCCCGAAGATCTTCGACATCGGCAACAGTCATGACAAAGGCGTGTGGGACCACGGTTCGCCGGTGTTCATGGAGCACGAACCGCGCATTTCCATCGACCACCTTGCCGGCCGCAGCCTGGCCATCGGGCCGTTCAAAGAATGGTACGTGGCGTTCGACTGGATCTACGACCACGGCAGCAACAGCGCCAACCGCGCCAATACGCTTTACAGCGGCCTGGGCACCGACATCGACACCCACTCGCGAGTCAACTTGTCGGCGAACTTCTACGGGCGTTATCAGTGGGAAAACTACGGCGCCAGCAACGAGTATTCGTGGGACGGCTACCGTGCCCAGCTCAAATACATCGTGCCGATCAGCAGCTTCAGCAACGGCGCGTCACTGACGTACATCGGCTTCACCAACTTCGATTTCGGCTCCGATCTGCACAAGGACAACCCGGCCCGCACCGCCAACGCCACCGTCGCCACCAACGTCTTGCTGTACTCGTTCACACACTTGCGCTTCACCCTGGTCGGCCGTTACTTCCACAACGGCGGCAACTGGGAGGATGGCAGCGAGTTGAATTTCGGCGACGGCGACTTCCGCGCTCGCTCCGATGGCTGGGGTTACTACGCCGGCATCGGTTATCAGTTCTGAGGCTTGATTGAACCTGGAGGTTTTATGAATGCAATGACGCGTATGTCCCTGGCCTGTGCCGCCCTGCTCTCTTCCACTGCCTGGGCAAGCGAAGCACCGATCCAGCCGAAAGTGATGCTGATCACCATGTTCGCCCCCGAGGCGCAAAACTGGATCGATCGTCTGGAGCTCAATCAGGAAGTTCGAGTGCCGGGCCTGTCCGCCGAGTACCCGACCATTCGCTGCAACACGCAGCAGGTGTGCCTGATGGTCACCGGCATGGGCCAGACCAACGCCGCAGCTTCGACACTGGCCCTGGCCCTGTCGCCGAAATTCGACCTGCGTAAAAGCTACTTCCTGATCGCCGGCATTGCCGGCATCAACCCGAAACACGGGACCATTGGCACCACCGCGTGGGCCCATTACCTGGTGGAGTTCGGCACCCAGTGGGAACTGGATTCGCGAGACGCGCCGAAAGACTGGCCAACCGGATACATCGGCATCAACACCCAAGGCCCGAACCAAAAACCGCCGCTGGACTACAAGACCGAAGTGTTCGAGCTCAATCCGAAGTTGCAGGCCAAGGCATTCGCCCTGACGCACAACGTCAAGTTGAGCGAGAGCAAGGAATCGGCGGCATGGCGCCTGAAATACCCGTCGGCCCCAGCCAATCAGCCACCGACGGTGACAAAGTGCGACACGCTGGCCGGCAACACCTGGTTTTCCGGGACGCGCTTGAGTGAACGTGCCGAGGTCTGGACCAAGCTGTTGACCGACGACAAAGGCGAGTACTGCACGACGCAACAGGAAGATAACTCCACCTACGAAGCGCTGCTGCGGGCCAGTCGCGAGGGCCTGGTAGACGTGCAACGCCTGGCGGTGGTGCGCGCGGGCTCCGACTTTGATCGACCGGCCCCGGGCCAGAGCGAGGTGGACAACCTGCTCAAGTATGCGGATCAGGGCGGGTTTGTGCCGGCACTGGAGAACCTGTACCGGACGGGGAATCCGTTGGTGCTGGAGATCTTGAACAATTGGTCGGCGTGGGAGAATGGTGTTCCCGAGGCTTGATCTGACAATACAAAACCCTGTGGGAGCGAGCCTGCTCGCGATGACGGTGTATCAGGCAACACAAATGTCGACTGACACTCCGTCATCGCGAGCAGGCTCACTCCCACATTTTGATCGGCGTTACGGCAACAAAATCACCTTGTCCCCGGCACCTTGGTTCACTTCTTCATACCGCTCCAGCCCTTCGGCCAGCGGCGATTCAAACAACCCTTCCGGCAACGGCAACAACCCCTGATCAAAGAACTTGCCGAACTGATCGAGCATCGCCGCACACGCCTGCACGCCATACAACAACGAATTGATCCCCACCACCGAACCGCCCTTGCGATACAACGCCAGCGCCGGCAGTTGCACCATGCCGTCGACCGGCGCCGCGATGATCGCGATGCGGCCGAACGCCGCGAGCGCCGGGACCGAGGCCGGTAGCCAGAAGCCGGTGGTGTCGAAAATCACGTCGGCGCCGCCGGTATACACGGCCTGCACCTGCGCCCCCAGCTCGTCCGGTTTATCCAGTTGCAGCGTCTGATACCCCTGCGCCTGCAGATCCTTGACCTGCTCGGGTCGCCGCGCCGCCGCCAGGACTTGAGCACCCCGCACCTTGGCCAACGCCAGAGCGGCACTGCCGACCGCTCCGCCGCCGATCACCAACAGCCGCGTTGCAGCAGTCACCAGACTGCGTTCCAGCGCATCCCACGCCGTGGTGTACGGCACGCCGAGGCTGGCGGCCTGGGCGAAGCTCAGATGGGTGGGTTTGAGCGCCACGCCATTGGCCGGCAGTTTGACGAATTGCGCATGGGAACCATCGGCAAAAAAACCCAGTTCACGACCGGTGCCCCAGACTTCCTGACCGATCAGTGCCTGCGGCCCTTCAACCACCACACCGGCGAAATCCCGACCGGGAATCCGTGGCAAGGTGGTGTAGGGAAACCGTCCCAACACGTTCTTCACATCGCTGGGGTTGAGGCCGGCCGCCTTGATCTGCACCAGCACCTCATCGGCGCCGGGAACGGGGGTAGGGACATCGACATAACGCAAGGCCGAGAGGTCGCCGGTCTGGTCGAATTGCAGTGCTTTCATGGGAGTGTCCATCGCATAAAGAAAGGGGTTTCAGGAGACCCAGCCCGCCACCAGTTGCCGGCCCATGGGCCACAACTTTTCGC
The DNA here is from genome assembly GCF_007993905.1 of Pseudomonas sp. SJZ077. Classification (NCBI taxonomy): domain Bacteria; kingdom Pseudomonadati; phylum Pseudomonadota; class Gammaproteobacteria; order Pseudomonadales; family Pseudomonadaceae; genus Pseudomonas; species Pseudomonas sp. SJZ077. Next base: position 146,069 of record NZ_VIUJ01000012.1, on the reverse strand, counting down.
CGGCGAGCATGCCCAGCAGGCCCACCAGGGCAATGGCCGGTGGGGCGGGCGAACGAAAATCCAGTGCGCCGTAGAGCAGGCCGACACCCAGACCAATGACCAGCGAGATGAGGTAGCTCATGGCAGACTCCGTGGGCAAACAAGGTATGCCTGAAGTCTAAAGAGCGGTGGCGGCGGGCATCGGCCAAGTGCTTCTGAATATCGGCCAAAGCGCGGCGGGTGCACTGCCAATTGTGTAGCGGCGGAGCCCTGTAGGAGTGAGCCTACAAGGTTTTCCCTCTGCTACAGGGGTGCGTCATGGCTGGACGGGGTGTTGGCTCGCCGCAAACTGCGAAGGCGCGACACCCAGTTCCCGGCGGAACATGTCGCTGAAGCTGCTCGGCGAATAGCCCAGTTCGCGGGCAATCGTGCTGACCGGCACGCCTTGAATCAACTCCGCTGCCGCGGTCGCCAATTGCACCTGCCGCCGCCATTCGGCGAAGCCCATGCCCAGGCCTTCCTTGAACAGCCGTGCCAGGGTGCGCACGCTGGCACCGGCATTTTCCGCGTGCTGCTCGAAGGGAATGGCCAGCGAGGGCGCGGCCATGACCGCCTGACACAGGTTCATCAGGCGTCGGTCGGAATCATCCGGCAACGGGATTTTCAACAGCGAACGCCTGGCTCGTCTAAGCTCCAGCAACGCCAGGCCGACCAGCGCCTCGTAGTACTCGGGCGCGCCATCATCGCCCTGCTCCACCAGCCCGACGATCAGCTCACGCAGCAGCCCGCCGACTTCGATCACCTGAACACTGTCATCCAACGTGACCGCCAATGAGGGCCGCAGGTAGATGTTGCGCATCTGCAGGTCCGAGACCACGCGAATGCCATGCGGCACGCCCGGCGGCAGCCACACCGCCCGTTGCGGCGGCACCACCAACGCCTCTTGAGGCGTTTCCACCCACATGACCCCGCTCATGGCGTACAGCAATTGGCCCCATTCATGCTCGTGGGGCTCGATGTACAAGCCACGCGAGTAAGTGCGTGCCAGCGGTTGCACGGGCACATCGGTGTCACTCAGGTCTGGCGGGGCGGCAAGGGCCATGGGCAATGATCATTGGGGTTTTCAGGTCTTGCATGGTAACGGGCCACTCACCTTGTCGCCACCGGCGGCAGCCGTCTGACAATCCGAATGAATTTTCCTTAACCCCAACGATCCTTGTATTACCACAGGGAGGAATACGGGCTTTATGAACAACGCAAAACTTTTCGTCATTGAATACACCCTTCATGGCGCGCCAAAGTCTTTCATTATCCGCCTGGACAAAATGGACAACGCGGAAGCTTGGCACTGGGCCAGTTGTGACGCAGGGGTTGGACGAATACCCCGCTTTGGCCGAGAGAAGGTGCAAAAAACCAGCAAGCCGCTGGCGGAGAAATTCGGCATCGAAAATGTGACGTGGCGCCCGGCGGGCTGAGCATTACAGGGGGTAGTCATCCGACATTGAAAGTGGAGCCCGAGAGGCTCCACTTCATGTTGATGAGCTATTTGGCGTGTGCGCACTTGCAACCCTTGCTCGCACACTCCTCGCCATGTTCGTGGTGCTTGGCGCACGCTTCACAGCAATAGTGTTTGCCGTGGCGCGCTATCGGGTGCTCGCCCAGTTTGCAGGAGCATTTGGGGCAGTCGCAGGTACTTTCACTGTCGATCATGAGTCTGACTCCTTGGGTGTGGTCGTCGCGTGCGGCAAATGCGCACTTCACTCATCAGTGTAGGAGCTACAAAAAGGCGCGCAGTTACTCGCTTCGGGTGCTGCTGCGATACATGAACAGCAACGCCAGCGCCAGGCACACCATCGCCAGCAACCGACTGCTCGACAACTCGATCGCCGGGTTACCCAGCCAGCCGAAGTTATCGATCAACATCCCCATGCCCAACTGCCCGACGATCACCGCCACGGTTGCCACCGCCGTGCCGACCCGCGGCACCGCACCGACCATGACCATCATGTAGACGACGCCGAACAAGGCACCGCTGAGTTGCCATTTCGGCACGTCCAGCAGGCTCAAGGCATGGGCCGGTTCAAAAAACAGGATCAGCAACCCGGTGACCACCGCGCCCACTGCGAAAGTCAGCAAACTGCTGCGCAACACGCCGACGGTTTCCCCCAGGCGCCCGTTGATCGCCGCCTGGATGCTCAACACCGCGCCGGCGGCCACCACCACGGCCAACAAAATAATCAGATTCATCATCAACCCCGAGCAATCAGAACAAGTGCCGCGACAATCAGCAGCAACGCTAGCCAACGCTCACCGTTGACCTTTTTGCGGGTGGCGCCGAACCATCCGAAGTGGTCGATCAACACGCTTTTGCCGACCTGCCCGGAGAGGATCGCGATCATCGTCATCGCGATCCCGATGTGCGGCGTGGCCAGGGTCAGCACCACCACGTAGATCGGCCCGAGGAAGCCGCCGATCAACTGCCAGCGCGGCAAGGTGTTCAACGCCGGACCTTGTTGCTTGCCGCTGAACAACAACAGCAGAAACAGAATCGCCGAGCCGACGCCGAAGATGCTCAACGTCGCCCATAAATGCCCGACCTGAACCCCGAGCGGCCCGAGCAGACCGGCCTCCACGGAAAGGCCCATGCCGGCGAGGATCACCAGAGGCAGCAGCAACAGCCGCAGCCCTGGTTTGGCCGCTGGCACTGAAGCGATGTCGATTGAAGAAGATTGCATAAGGAAAACCTGCTCGTCAGATGAATACGGCCCCGGTAGGAGCGAAGCTTGCTCGCGAAGGCGTCGTATCAGTTGACATTTCCGGCGTCTGACACGCCGCCTTCGCGAGCAAGCTTCGCTCTTACCAAGGGGCTGTTGTGGCAGGCATTATCGGCTGGCGATCCTTTGCGATAAATGGGAGCATCCCGACAACACTTTTGCGCAACTCGCACAGCAGGATCGCCCATGCATGGCCTCAACGAGCTTGGATTCAAGGCACTTCGGCTGTTTGTCGCGGTGCTCGACCATGGCAGCTTCTCCGAAGTCGCCCGCCGCGAGGGCCTGGCACCCTCGTCGATTTCCCGGCAGATCCAGCTGATGGAACAGGCCTTGAACCAGCAATTGCTCTACCGCCACACGCGCGCGGTCACGCCCACCGAAGCCGGCCGCATGCTCGGTCATCACGCGCGGCTGGTGCTGGTGCAACTGGAGGAAGCCGAACAGGCCTTGCAGGAGCAGCAAAGCGAACCCAGCGGGCTGGTGCGGATCAATGCGCCGGTGGTCTTCGGGCAACGGCATCTGACGCCGTGGCTGGGGCTGTTGTGCGAGCGCTATCCGAAACTGCAACTGGATATCCAGCAAACCGACAGCTACGTCGACCCGTTGCAGGAAGGCGCCGATTTGCTGTTTCGCATTGGCCCGCTGCACGATTCGAGCATGCAGGCGCGGATCCTGGCGCCCCATCGCTTTCAAGTTGCCGCCAGCCCGGCCTACCTCAAACGCCATGGCACGCCGCACCATCCCGAAGAATTGGCAGCGCATCAGTGCCTGGCCTACAAGGGCGTGGCCGGGCAGCAACGCTGGTTTTTCCGCAAGGACGCGCAGGACTGGACGCCCTACTCCGTCAAAGGCCCGATCACCGGCAACCACGCCGACACGCTCACGCAAGCCGCCGAACAAGGCCTGGGGTTGGTGATGTTTCCGTCGTGGCTGATCGGCGAGGCGGTGCGCAACGGCACGCTGGTGCCGGTGCTGGGGGAATATCAGGTGTCCAACAGCCTCGAACCGCAGCAGATCGCGGTGCTGTGGCCAGGTAGCCGACGGTTGTCGGTGAAGGTGCGCACGGTGATTGATTTCTTCGTGGAGTGCTTCGGAACGGTGCCCTACTGGGACAGACCCTGACACCAAACAAACCCTGTGGGAGCGAGCCGGCTCGCGATGGGGCCGGCACATCCAACATTAATATTGGCTGACAGACTGCTATCGCGAGCAGGCTCGCGTCGCTTGTCAGATCCGGAACTGGCCGACCAGTTTGCCCAGGCGCTGGCCGAGGTCGGCGAGGCTGCGTGAGGTCTGGGCACCGAGTTGGGTTTCGTCGGCAACGCTGTCCACCGCCACGGCGATCTGATGCACGCTGCGGTTGATCTCTTCGGCCACGGCGGTCTGCTCTTCAGCCGCGCTGGCGATTTGCGCGTTCATCGAATTGATGGTGCCGATCAGCTGGGCCATGGTGTCTAGCGATGCACCGGCTTCATTGGCCTGGGCCGAGGTGCCATCGCCCGCTTCGCTGGAACGACGCATCGCTTCCACCGCCGATTGGGTCCCGGCCTGCAAGCGGTCGATCATGCCCTGGATTTCCTGGGTGCTGATCTGCGTGCGGCTGGCCAGCGCCCGCACTTCGTCGGCCACCACCGCAAAACCACGACCGGCTTCACCGGCACGCGCGGCTTCAATGGCAGCGTTCAGTGCCAGCAAGTTGGTCTGTTCGGCAATCGAACGAATCACCCCCAGCACGCTGACAATCGACGACACGTCCTTTTGCAGGCTGTCGAGGGACACGCCACTGCTGCGGATGTCGTTCACCAACGCATGAATCTTGACGATGCTGCCGGCCACCACACGCTTGGCAGCCTGGCCTTCTTCGTCGGTCTGCTGAGCCGCCACCGCCGCGTTTTGTGCGCTTTTCGCCACTTCCTGAGCCGCCGCCGACATTTCGTTGATCGCCGTGGCGACCTGATCGGTCTCGTGGCGCTGACGCTCCATGGCCTGATCCGAGCGCTGGGCCTGGTCGGAGACCTGATTCACCAGGCCGGTCAGTTGCGACGTCATTTCGGTGATCTGACGCACCAGGCCGTGGATCTTGTCGACAAAGCGATTGAACGAGCCGGCCAGTTCGCCGAGTTCGTCCTGGCTGGTGATGGTCAGACGACGGGTCAGGTCGCCCTCGCCCGCCGCGATGTCATCGAGGTTGGCTTTCATCAGGTTCAGCGGACGCAGAATGGTATTGGCCAGCAGCATCCCGGCTGCCGCGATCACCAGCAGCATCACCACGGCGATACCGACGATGGTTAGCACCACGCCTTCCATCCGCTCCTGCACCTTGGCCTGGACCAGCGCGACTTGCGCCTCGATACCATCAAGGTTCACCGACGTACCGACCGCCATGTCCCACTTCGACAGGTATTCGGTGTAGCCCAGTTTCGGCACCAGCACTTGAGTGTTGCCGGGCAACGGCGAGCTGTATTGCAGGTAGTGGGTGCCGTCTTTGGCGACTTTGACCAGGTCGCGGTTGACGTAGACGCCGTTCGGGTCGCGGTTGTCCTTGAAGCTCTGGCCCACGCCTTCCGGGCTGTTGGCCTTGAACAGGCGCACGGTGTTGGAGTCGTAGCCGAAGAAGTAGCCGTCCTTGCCGTAGGTGATGCTCGACAACAGCTTTATCACCTGCGCCCGCGCCGCGTCATCGCCAGGGGTGGCCGCGTCGTAAAGCGGTTTGATCGTGGTCATGGCCACGGCCACGTAACTTTGCAGGGTGGCCTTGGCATCGCTGAGCAGGCGCTGGCGGGTTTCCTCGACTTCCTTGCTGGCCTGCTCCTGCAGAATGAACAGCGTGGTCAGGCTGATGACTAGCGCAAAGAGCAACACCGGGAGGACAGCAAGGGACAGGACTTTAGCCTTCAGGCTCATGCGCATGACGGTTCACTCTTTTGATTTTGTTGGCGTGGTTAAAGGCTTTAACGGCACGCCAACGAAAAACTGTAGGAGCCAGCGGCAAGTCGGATCGCCGCACCGCTGGCTCCTACGGAAGTGAAATCAGAGGACCATCGCGGCCACCCAGCCGAACGCCAGCAGCGGCAGGTTGTAATGCAGGAAGGTCGGGACCACGGTGTCCCAGATGTGGTGATGCTGGCCATCAATGTTCAGACCGGAGGTCGGGCCCAGCGTCGAGTCCGAGGCCGGCGAACCGGCGTCACCCAACGCACCGGCCGTGCCGACGATGCACACGATCGCGATCGGGCTGAAACCCAACTGCACGCACAACGGCACGAAGATCGCCGCCAGGATCGGCACGGTGGAAAACGACGAGCCGATGCCCATGGTCACCAGCAGGCCGACCAGCAACATCAACAGCGCGCCGACGCCTTTGCTGTGCCCGATCCACGACGCCGACGTTTGCACCAGCGTCTGCACCTGACCGGTGGCTTTCATCACTTCGGCGAAACCCGAGGCGGCGATCATGATGAAACCGATCATCGCCATCATTTTCATGCCTTCGGTGAACAGGTCGTCAGTGTCGCGCCACTTCACAATGCCCGACACCGAAAAGATCAGGAAACCCGCCAGCGCACCAATGATCATCGAGTCCAGCAGCAGCTGAATGATGAACGCCGCCGCGATGGCCACACCGGCGACGATCAGGCTCAGCGGGTTGTACTCCACCGCGACTTGCTCGACTTTCTCGATCTTTTCCAGGTCGTAGACGCGCTTCTTGCGATAGCTGATAAACGCCACTGCGAGGCCGACGACCATGCCCAACGCCGGAATGCCCATGGCATGGGTGACGTTGATGCCGCTGATATCGACGCCGCTGCGCGCAACGTTGGCCAGCAGGATTTCATTCAGAAAGATGTTGCCGAAGCCCACCGGCAGGAACATGTACGGCGTGATCAGGCCGAAGGTCATGACGCAGGCGATCAAGCGGCGATCCAGTTGCAACTTGGTCAGCACATATAGAAGCGGCGGCACCAGCAGCGGAATAAAGGCGATATGTATCGGCAGAATGTTCTGCGAAGCGATGGCCACCACCCACAGCAAGCCGATCAGCAGCCACTTGACCTGGCCGCCACCGCTGGCGTGTTGGCGATCCACCATCAGCAGGGCCTTGTCCGCCAGGGCATGGGCCAGGCCGGATTTGGCAATCGCCACGGCGAACGCACCGAGCAAAGCGTAGGACAACGCCACCGTCGCCCCGCCGCCGAGGCCACTATTAAAGGCTTTCAGGGTGGCATCGATGCCCAGGCCACCGGTCAGCCCCCCCACCAGGGCGCCGACAATCAGCGCGATCACTACGTGCACGCGGGACAGGCTAAGGACCAGCATGACGCCGACCGCGGCAATTACAGCATTAATCATCGTTACCTCAGGGCAAGCGAAATGAGCTCAGCCGGCAGTCTGCGAAGCGCCGCCAGCAGATCAAGGAATGGGTTTTATTAGAGGGCGCGCACTGTGCCGCAGAGTCGGCCCGGTGTCAAAGCGCATGGGCCGACCTGTATGTAACGGGCCACGAAATACCTGTGGCGAGGGAGCTTGCTCCCGCTCGACTGCGCAGCAGGCGTAAAACCTGCCGATGCGTAGTGGCTGAAGGAATACCAGGGGTCGCTTCGCAACCCAACGGGAGCAAGCTCCCTCGCCACAGGTAAGCGTTCTCGCCACAAAATCAGCGGCGAGCCTTATTCGGATGCCGGCATAAAGAAAGGAGAATCGTGGCCGTTACAGTGCAAAGTCTCAGATAAATATCGAATAAGGACGTCTCTCCATGTCGCTCAGACAACTTTCCATCCAATGGAAAATCACCCTGCTGGCCGGGCTTTGCCTGGCCGGCATCGTGACCCTGCTGGTGGGTCTTTCGCTGTATCGCATGGAGCACAGCTCCGAGATGGTGAAAGCCTCGAGCATGGAGATGCTCACCGAAGCCGCTCAGGCCCGGATCGAATCCCAGGGTGAAAACCAGGCGCTGGTGATTCGTCAGCAGTTCATGGACGCCTATCAATACGGCCACGGCTTTTCGCGCCAGGTGCTGTTCCTGCGCGACCAGGCGGAAAAGCGTTTTCTGGACGCCTTCGACCTGCGTGAAGACCTGACCCGCCAGGTCAAGTCGGCGCTGCAAGCCAACCCGGATTTGCTCGGCCTGTCCCTGGTGTTCGAAGCCAACGCGCTGGACGGCAAGGACGATCTGTTCGCTGGCCAGGCTGAACTGGGCAGCAACGACAAGGGCCGTTTTGCCCTGTATTGGTCGCAACCTGTGCCTGGCAAAGTGACCTCCATGGCGCTGCCGGAAAGCGACATGGCCGACACCAAGGCCGGTCCCAGCGGCGAGCCGGCCAACGCCTGGTTCACCTGCCCGCGCACCACGCTCAAACCGTGCGTGATCGAACCGTATTTCTATGTGATCGACGGCCAGCAGGTGCTGATGACCAGCATCGTGTTCCCGCTGATGGTCAACGGCAAAGTCATCGCTTCGCTGTCGGTGGACATCAACCTCAACAGCTTGCAGGCCATGAGTCAGGGCGCGAGCAAAAAGCTCTACGACGGCCAGACCCGCGTCAGCATCATCAGCACGGTCGGCTTACTCGCCGGTTACAGCGCGGACGCCAGCAAACTCAGCCAGCGCCTGGACACCGTGGACACGTCCGACGGCACCGAGCTGATTCGCATGCTCGCGGCCAGCAGCACCACCGAAAGCGTGCACAGCAACCAGCAACTGAAAGTGCTGTCGCCGTTCCAGCCGATTCCCGGCGGGAAAGCCTGGGGCGTGTTGCTCGACGTGCCGGAAAAAGTCCTGGTCGGCCCCGCCGAAACCCTGAAAAACCAACTCGATGACAGCAACCGCAGCGGCACCCTGATTGAGCTCGGCCTCGGTGTACTGGCCGCGCTGATTGGCTTGCTGCTGGTGTGGCTGATGGCGAGCAGCGTGACCAGACCGATCCTCGGCGTGGCGCACATGCTCGAAGACATCGCCAGCGGCGAAGGCGACCTGACCCGACGCCTGGCTTACGACAAGCAGGACGAACTGGGCCAGTTGGCTGGCTGGTTCAACCGCTTCCTCGACAAGCTGCAACCGATCATCGCCGAAGTGAAACGCTCGGTGCAGGACGCCCGCAGCACCGCGGATCAATCCTCCGCCATCGCCACGCAGACCAGCGCCGGCATGGAGCAGCAATACCGTCAGGTCGATCAGGTCGCCACCGCCTCCCACGAAATGAGCGCCACCGCCCAGGACGTCGCCCGCAGTGCCGCGCAAGCCGCCCAGGCCGCGAAGGATGCCGACCAAGCGACTCGCCGGGGCCTGACCGTCATCGACCAGACCACCACCAGCATCGGCAACCTCGCCGCCGACATGAGCGCGGCCATGGTGCAAGTGGAAGGCCTGGCGGCCAACAGCGAGAAAATCGGTTCGGTGCTGGAAGTGATTCGCGCCATTGCCGAACAAACCAATCTGCTGGCCCTCAACGCCGCGATCGAAGCGGCCCGCGCCGGTGAGGCCGGACGAGGTTTTGCGGTGGTCGCCGATGAAGTGCGCAACCTGGCGCGACGCACCCAGGAGTCGGTTGAAGAAACCCGCGTCGTGATCGAGCAATTGCAGTGCGGCACGCAGGACGTGGTTGGCTCGATGAACAACAGCCATCGCCAGGCGCAAGGCAGCGTCGAGCAAGTGGGCCAAGCGGTGACAGCGCTGCGCCAGATCGGCGAGGCGGTGACGGTAATCAGCGACATGAACCTGCAGATTGCGTCTGCGGCCGAAGAGCAGAGCGCGGTGGCCGAGGAGATCAACAGCAACGTGGCGACGATTCGCGATGTGACGGAGTCGCTGTCGGGACAGGCGAATGAATCGGCGCGGGTGAGTCAGTCACTCAATAGCCTGGCGAATCAGCAGCAGAGTCTGATGGATCAGTTTCGCGTTTAACGCCGTTATCGCGTCCACTGAAGATCAAAGTGTGGGAGTGAGCCTGCTCGCGATTGCGGTTTGTCAGCCAACAGAGATGTCGACTGACACACCGCTATCGCGAGCAGGCTCGCTCCTACAGGGATACTCAGCGTTTGGGGAGTTTGATCAGCACTTTCAGGCCGCCCCACTCGCTTTCCTCCAACCGCATCACCGCGCCCCACGTGTCGACGATGTCGCGCACAATCCCAAGCCCCAACCCATGCCCATCCGTCTGTTCATCCAGCCGTGTCCCCCGGTTCAGCACCTGATCGCGCTGCGCCTCGGGAATCCCCGGCCCATCATCTTCCACGCTTAATTCAAACCCTTGCGCCGTCTCGACCACGCTCAACCGAACCTCGGCGTCCGCCCATTTGCAGGCGTTATCCAAGAGATTGCCTAGCAGTTCGAGCAAATCCTCGCGATCCCACGGCAGCTGCAAACCGGTTGGTGCGCGGTAGCTCAGGTTCAGGTGTTCGCCGTGAATCATGTTCAACGTCGCCAACAACCCCGGCAGTTCCCCATCGCAATCAAACAGCGCTCCCGGCAACGCATCGCCGGACAAGCGGGCGCGATTGAGTTCGCGACTGAGCCGCTGCTGGACCTGTTCCAATTGAGCCTTGAGGAGTTTGCGCAGTTCGGGATAAGCGTCGAGCTTCTCGCTGGAAGCTACGCTCAGCAACACCGCCAACGGCGTTTTCAACGCATGCCCAAGGTTGCCCAGGGCATTGCGCGAACGTTTAAGGCTGTCTTCGGTGTGGGCCAGCAAATGGTTGATCTGTGCCACCAGCGGCTCCAGCTCCACCGGCACCTGGTCATCGAGTTGCGAGCGCTGGCCCTGCTGCAACTGGGCGATTTGCTCACGGGCCTTTTCCAGTGGGCGCAAGGCGCGGCGCACGGTGATCCGTTGCAGCAGCAAAATCAGCAGCAACCCCGCCAGCCCGAGGCCCAGGCCGACTTGTTGCATGCGCCGAAAACTCTCGCGCACGGGCGTGTAGTCCTGCGCCACACTGATCGAAATCGATTGCCCGAGCCGGCGATAGTCCGAACGCAGCACCAGCAATTGCTGACCTTCCGGCCCCAGTTGCAGGTTGCTGTGCAGGCCGGGATGGTCGAGTGGCGGCAGTTCCTGATCCCACAACGAGCGGGAACGCCAATGCTTGTCGGCGAAATCGATACGGAAGTAGTGCCCGGAAAACGGCCGTTGATAGGCCGGCGACAGGTGCCGCTCATCCAGTTGCAACCCCGCCGGCCCGCGCACCAGCGCCACCAGCAGGTTTTCACTGTCGTTGCGCAAACCGTCTTCGAGGTAACGCTGCAGCCCTTTTTCGAACAACCACAGGCTGGTTTGCGCCAGCACCAGGCCGACGACCACCATCACGCTGATCAGCCCCAGACTCAAGCGGCGCTGAATCGACCTCACTGGGCTTGTCCGCCGAACAGGTAGCCCTGGCCGCGACGGGTTTCGATCACACTTTTCCCAAGCTTGCGCCGCAGGTGGTTGACGTGGACTTCGAGCACGTTGGAATCGCGCTCGGTTTCACCGTCGTAGAGGTGTTCGGCGAGGTGGCTTTTGGAAAGGATCTGCTCGGGGTGCAGCATGAAATAGCGCAGCAGGCGAAACTCGGAGGCTGTCAGCTGGATATCGGCACCGTCACGCGTGACGCACTGACGACCTTCATCCAGGTGCAGCCCCGCCGATTTGAGCGTCGGCTGGTTGGCCTGACCGTGGGAGCGCCGCAATAACGCCTGGACCCGCAGGTGCAGCTCTTCGGGGTGGAACGGTTTGGTCAGGTAATCGTCGGCACCGGCCTTGAGGCCTTCGATGCGCTCGGCCCAGGAACCGCGTGCCGTGAGGATCAGCACCGGCGTGACCAGACCACCGGCCCGCCATTGCGCCAGCACCTCAAGCCCCGGCAAACCCGGCAGGCCCAGGTCGAGGATGATCAGGTCATACGGCTCGCTGCTGCCCTGATACACCGCGTCTCGGCCATCGGCCAGCCAGTCCACGGCATACCCCTGCCGGTTGAGGCCGGCCATCAATTCGTCGGCCAGCGGCACGTGGTCTTCCACCAGAAGCAAACGCATCGATCAATCTTCCTTGTCTTTCAGTAACTGGCCAGTGGTGGCGTCGAGGTCCAGTTCACGAACCACCCCTTCGGTAGTCAGCAACTCGACTTCGTAAATGTAGACGTCGTGTTTTTCTTCAAGCTCGGCTTCCAGCAGTTTGGAGCCGGGGTAGCGGTCCAACGCCTGTTTTAACAATTGCTCAAGCGGCAGGATCACGCCTTGCTGGCGCAAGCGCAGGGCTTCGTCCTGATCGAGGTCGCGGGCCATGACGACCGAGCAGAACGCCAGCAGCACCAGCGCCATGCGTGAAAATGAACACACCTTCATTACGTATCCTGATGATCCTTGAGAACCTGGCCGCTGACCGCGTCTAATTCCAGATCCCAATCAATGCCCTGTGGGTCGCGCAGCTCAACCTGGTAGATGTACTTGCCGTACTCTTCTTCCAGCTCGGTTTCGGTGATTTTGGCACCGGGATGTTTGGCCAGAGCGGTGGCGTTGAGCTTCTCGAAAGACACAATGGTACCAGCGTCGCGTAATCGCAGGGCTTCATCGGGGCCTAAATCACGGGCGTGGGCGAGGCTGGCGGTCAGGGTAAGGATGGACGCGGTGAACAGGGCAGTCAGGGTTTTCATGGGTGTCTCCGTATTTTTTATGTGTTGCCTACGAGGAGCACCTTAGCGGGCTGAACTTAACTGAAACTGAATTGCCATCATTGGAGCAACCCATAAACCCTGGGCGAACACCGACCCTGTGGGCGCGAGCCTGCTCGCGATAGCGTCATGTCAGTCGACATCTTTATTGCCTGACAGACCGCAATCGCGAGCAGGCTCACGCCCACAGTGTGGATTGGTGGCGTTGCCTGAGCTGTTTATAATCCCCCGCTTGCCCGACATTGAGACCGGTATGACCGCCATCCACATCAAGTTCCCTTCCCTGACCCTCAAGGCCGGCCCGAGGGCCTTGGCACGCATCCGTGAAAACGGTTTGAGCGCCGCCGATGTCGGCACGTTGCCGGGGGCCGCCGGGGGGCCGAAAGCGTTGGGGATTCAAGGTCTGGACCTGGCGTTGTTTGGCGAATGGCTGCCGGCCGCACCGCGCGAGCGTGCGTTGATCGGAGCGTCGGTGGGCTCCTGGCGCTTCGCCAGCGCCTGTCTGCCGGACGCCGCCGAAGGCATCCGGCGCCTCGGTCACCTCTACACCGAGCAGAACTTCGACAAGGGCGTGACCATGGCGCAGATCAGCCAGAGCTCCCGGCGCATGCTCGATGAACTGCTCGACGGTCGCGATGCGTCGATTCTGGACAACGCCCACTACCGCCTGAACATCATGGTGGTCAAAAGCCACGGCTTGCTCGCGGACGATCATCGCGGCCGTCTCGGGCTGGGCCTGTCGTCGGTGATCGCCGACAACCTGCGGGGGCGCGCACGGCTGTCGCGGCATTTCGAACGGCTGATCATCCATGACCCGCGTCTGGCGCCGCCGGTCCATGCACTCAACGACTTCCCGTCACACTTCGTCGCGCTGAATGCCGGCAACCTGCGTCAGGCGCTGCTTGCGTCGGGCTCGATCCCGATGGTGATGGAAGGCGTGCGTGACCTGCCGGGCGCAGGCGCGGGGACGTTTCGCGATGGCGGCCTGCTCGACTATCACCTCGACCTGCCCTACAGCGGCAACGACATCGTGCTCTATCCGCATTTCACCGACCGGGTCATTCCCGGCTGGTTCGACAAGACCCTGCCGTGGCGCCGAGCCTGCCCGGCGCGGTTGCAGGATGTCCTGCTGCTGGCGCCATCGAAGGACTACCTGGCGCGCCTGCCCTACGGCAAGCTGCCGGACCGCAACGACTTCAAACGTTTCATGGGCGATGCCCCGAGCCGGCAGAAATACTGGCGTGCGACGATGGACGAAAGCCGTCGCCTGGGCGACGAGTTCCTCGAACTGGCCGCCAATGGTCGCCTCGGCGAGCGCTTGCTGACCCTTTAGTCAGTGTTTTGCCCGGCGCTCTGGTAAACTCGCCGCCTGCCCACATCGCCGCGGCGATCGCCACCTGACAGAGCTGAAATCACTGTGGAAATCTTCAAAGAGTTTACGTTCGAATCCGCCCACCGCCTGCCTCACGTACCGGAAGGCCACAAATGCGGCCGTCTGCACGGCCACTCGTTCAAAGTGGCGATCCACTTGAGCGGCGACCTCGATCCGCACACCGGCTGGATTCGCGACTTCTCGGAAATCAAGGCGATTTTCAAGCCGTTGTACGAGCGCCTCGACCACAACTACCTGAACGATATTCCCGGCCTGGAAAACCCGACCAGCGAAGTGCTGGCCAAGTTCATCTGGAAGGAACTCAAGCCCCTGCTGCCGGAACTCAGCGCGATCCGTATCCACGAGACGTGCACCAGCGGCTGCATCTATCACGGCGAGTAACCCCCTCTAAAAGACAACTCAATTCCCCTGTGGGAGCGAGCCTGCTCGCGATAGCGCCCTGTCAGTCGCATTGCTGCCATGTGTGCCGACGCTATCGCGAGCAGGCTCGCTCCCACAAGGGGCAATGCGTTTCGTCAGTGATACAAAAAACAGCCTTCATTGGCTGTTTTTTTATGCCTATGCTTTTTGGCTCGAACATGCCAAGAGGACATCCCCATGAGGACTGACTGGCCGCTGGCTCAGACCTATCGCTTCAACGGGCATTCCGTTCGCTACGCCGTGCGCGGCGACGGCCCGCCACTGGTGTTTGTGCACGGCACGCCCTTTTCGTCTTACGTGTGGCACCGCATCGCTCCACATTTCATCACCACCCACCGGGTGCATTACTTCGACCTGCTGGGTTATGGGCAATCCGAGAAAATCACCGGCGACGTATCGCTGGGGGTGCAGAACGACCTGTTGGCGAGCTTGCTCGATCACTGGGGCCTGGCGCGGCCGGACGTGGTCGCCCACGACTTTGGCGGTGCCACCGCGCTGCGCACGCACCTGCTCAACGGCAAGGATTACCGCAGCCTGACATTGATTGATCCGGTGGCGTTGACGCCCTGGGGTTCGCCGTTCGTGCAGCATGTACGCCAGCATGAAGCGGCGTTCAGCGGACTGCCCGATTACATTCAACAGGCGATTGTGCCGGCATATATTCGCGGGGCGATCAAGCGCGACATCCCCGATGAAGAGCTCGACCCGTATGTACAACCGTGGCTGGGCGATCCCGGGCAAGCGGCGTTCTATCGGCAGATTGCGCAGATGGACGAGCGTTACACCCGCGAGGCTGAGGTGTTGTACCCAACGGTGCGTTGCCCGGTGCAGATTCTGTGGGGCGAGGAGGATCAGTGGATTCCCATCGAGCGTGGACGGGCACTGCATCAGATGATCGCCGGGTCGCAATTTCATGCGGTTCCCAATGCCGGGCACCTGGTTCAGGAGGATGCGCCCGAGGCCATCGTCGCGGCTTTACTGCGGTTCCTGCCCTTAATCCAGCCCTCCTGAAGAAACCGAAACCCTGTGGGAGCGAGCCTGCTCGCGAATGCGGTGTATCAGTCGACATCTACATTGCCTGACACACCGCATTCGCGAGCAGGCTCGCTCCCACATGGGCTCTATATTCCTTCAGGTGCACCGCATTTGTGCCCCTCCCGCGCCAAACTCTCCGCCTCGACTATAAGTAACTGCATATCCAGCCATTGGCACGACCACTGCAACCCCTCCCGCGTCACCCATTCAGCAAGGAACGCCACATGACGCAAAAAGATCCGGGCAACGATTACCCTCTCAGCGAAGTACCGATGCATGCCCGCAAAGGCCTCGCCTCCACCGCCATGGTGCTGCTGGGATTTACCTTCTTCACCGCCACCATGTTCGCCGGCGGCAAGCTCGGCGTGGCGTTCAGCTTTAGCGAGATGATGGCGGTGATTATCGTCGGCAATCTGCTGCTGGGAATCTACGCCGCAAGCCTGGGTTACATCGCCTTCAAGAGCGGCCTGAATTCAGTGCTGATGGGGCGTTTCTGCTTCGGTGAAGTGGGCAGCAAGCTCAGCGACTTGATCCTCGGCTTCACCCAGATCGGCTGGTACGCCTGGGGCACGGCCACAGCCGCCGTGGTGCTGGGCAAATATTTCGAACTGAGCGAGGGCACGGTGTTGGGTCTGATGGTGCTGTTCGGCCTGGCGTTTTGCGCCACCGCGTATGTCGGTTATCGCGGGCTGGAAATCCTCTCGTACATCGCGGTGCCCGCCATGATGTTGCTGCTGATGCTGTCGATGTGGGTCGCCACGGTGAAGGTCGGCGGGCTCGATGGACTGCTCGCGGTGGTTCCGACGGGAACGCTTGACTGGTCGACCGCGATTACTTTGGTCTTTGGCACCTTTGTCAGCGGCGCCACCCAGGCCACCAACTGGACGCGCTTCTCTCGTTCCGCCCGGGTCGCGGTGCTGGCGAGCCTGATCGGCTTCTTTATCGGCAACGGTTTGATGGTGTTGATCGGGGCCTACGGGGCCATCGTCTACCAGCAACCGGACGTGGTCGAAGTGCTGCTGTTGCAAGGTTTCGCCATGGCCGCGATGGCCATGTTGCTGCTCAACATCTGGAGCACCCAGGACAACACCATCTACAACTTCGCCGTCGCCGGCTGCAACCTGTTGCGCACCGGCCGCCGCAAAACCGTGACCCTGGCCGGCGCGGTGATCGGCACCTTGCTCGCGCTGCTGGGCATGTACGACATGCTGGTGCCGTATCTGATTCTGCTGGGCACGGTGATTCCGCCGATAGGCGGCGTGATCATGGCGGATTTCTTCTACCGCTATCGTGGTCAATATCCTCGTCTGGCCGATGCTCGATTGCCGGCGTTCAACTGGCCCGGTTTGACCGCCTATGCCGTCGGCACCGTCGCCGCATTCAGCTCGCCCTGGATCGCGCCACTGGTAGGGATTGCCGCTGCCGCGCTAACGTATGTGCTATTGACCAGCGTACTGGGTGCCCGTGCCGCTGAAGCTCCCTTACAAGATCTATAAAAGGATTCGCCTGATGCACATCATCAACGCCCGCCTGCGCAACCAAGAAGGCCTGCATGAGTTGCACCTGGAAAACGGCCTGATCCGCACCATCGCCCGTCAGACCGAAGCCCCCACCCTGGGGCCCGACGACCTCGACGCCGGCGGCAACCTGGTGGTGCCGCCCTTTGTCGAGCCGCACATTCACCTCGACGCCACCCTCACCGCTGGCGAGCCACGCTGGAACATGAGTGGCACGCTGTTCGAGGGCATCGAGTGCTGGGGCGAACGCAAGGTGACCATCACCGAGGAAGACACCAAGGCCCGCGCCAAGAAAACCATCCAGACCCTCGCTGCCCACGGCATCCAGCATGTGCGCACCCACGTCGACGTCACCGACCCGCAACTGACTGCGCTCAAGGCAATGCTTGAAGTGCGCGAGGAAAGCCGGCACCTGATCGACCTGCAAATCGTCGCGTTCCCGCAGGAAGGCATCGAGTCCTACCGCAACGGCCGGGAGCTGATGGAAGAAGCGATCCGTATGGGCGCCGATGTGGTGGGGGGCATTCCGCATTTCGAATACACCCGCGATCAGGGCGTCAGCTCAGTGAAGTTTCTGATGGACCTCGCCGAGCGCACCGGCTGCCTGGTGGACGTGCATTGCGACGAAACCGACGACCCGCATTCACGGTTTCTGGAAGTGCTGGCCGAAGAAGCCCGCAGCCGTGGCATGGGTTCGCGGGTGACCGCCAGCCACACCACGGCCATGGGCTCTTACGACAACGCGTACTGCGCCAAACTCTTCCGTCTGCTCGGGCATTCAGGGATCAGTTTCGTCTCCTGCCCCACCGAAAGCATTCACCTGCAAGGGCGCTTCGACACCTTCCCGAAACGCCGTGGCGTGACCCGGGTCAATGAGTTGCTGGAAGCGGGGATGAACGTGTGCTTTGGCCAGGATTCGATCGTTGACCCGTGGTATCCGCTGGGCAACGGCAACATTCTGCGGGTGCTGGAAGCGGGGCTGCATATCTGCCACATGCTGGGGTATCGCAACCTGCAAAGTGCGCTGGACCTGGTCACCGACAACAGCGCCAAGGCCATGAACCTTGGGGACCGTTATGGGCTGGAGGCCGGACGGCCGGCGAATTTGCTGATTCTGTCGGCGGACAGTGACTACGAGGTGATTCGCAGCCAGGGGTTGCCGTTGTATTCGGTGCGCGATGGCAAGGTGTTGATGAAGCGGACGATGCCGGTGGTGGAATGGGCGGATCAGCTCTGAAATTTCGCTGATTGGGCGGGCCTCTTCGCGAGCAGGCTCGCTCCCACAGGGGGGGGCGAGCCGATCATAAACCCCCTGTGGGAGTGAGCCTGCTCGCGATGGCTATCTAATAATCAACCCATCAACCGCGCCGTGCCAAACAGCCTGACCCGACTCAATTTCCCCTCCGACTCTTCCAACAAAACCGGCGCCGTGCCGCCCGGCATGACGACTTTCACTTCACCCGCCGTCACCCAACCCACCCGCCACGCCGCACACGCCACCGCACTGGCGCTGGTGCCTGACGACGCCGTCGGCCCTTCCCCGCGCTCAAACACCCGCGCCACCACTCTCCCCTCTGACTCAAGCATCGCCCATTGCAAATTCACCCCCGCCGGAAACGGCTGCCCAGCCCCGGTCGGCGCGGCATAGGCGATACGCATCAAGCCTTGGGCCAAGGGCGATTCTCGCATCTGCTCATTGCTGGGCAACGCGTCGGCATTCGTCAGCAGCGTCACGCAATGGGGATTGCCGATGCGCACAAACTGGCTGCGGTTCCAGGCAGGATCAAGCGCCGACAACGGCTGCACATGGCTGACTTCGCGCTCGTTCAGCGTCACGCGTTCAGCCTCGCGCGCACCCACCGCTTGCGGCCCGAACGAAGGCTTGCCCAAATCCAGCCAGAACCCTTGAACACCGTCGACCTCAGCGGCGTCCACAGTGGTTTCCACCGGCGAAACCGCATCGCGTTTGTCGTGATGAACCCGCAGCAGGCACGCCTGGTCCTCGGGCATCAATCCTTGCTCGCTGAGCGCCTGGGAAAAAATCGTCAGCCCATTGCCACTGCGCTCGGCCAGGGTGCCGTCGGTATTGACGATCAACAGATCAAAGGGTGGCGAGGATTGAAACGGCCCCACCAACAGCCCGTCGCAGCGATGGTCTTTGCTGCCCGATGGCTGTGAACCGGGCGCCCAACTGCAGAATGCCTCGATAGCGGCCGATGCCCAGTGCTCGCGGATCTGCGCGGCGTCGCGAGCCTGGTCCGGCAAATCGATACCGCGACCGCGCACCTCGTCGGGCGTCAGCACCGCGTAGATATTGCCTCGAGCATCGTAGAACGGCGTCATGGATCAGTCCTGAAAGTCAGCTTGAAAAGAGCCCGTACTGTAGGCGTCAACGGCCTGCGATGAAATACCGCCCCGGCGTCACGCCAAACGTTCGCCGGAACATCGCAATGAACGCGCTGACATTGTCGTAGCCCAGTTCCAGGGCGATGGTGGTCACCGGTACGTCGGCGGCGAGTAACTCCAGCGCTCGCAGCAAGCGTGCGCGCTGGCGCCATTGGCTGAAGCTGAAGCCTGTTTCATCGACGAAGCGCCGGGCCAGGGTCCGGGCGGACAAACCGGCCCATTGCGCCCACTCGGTGAGCGAACGGTTGTCGGCGAGGTCGTCGGCCAGCGCCTGACTGATCCGCCGCAGACGCGGGTCGAGCGGCAGCTTCAGACCGAAGGGCTCGGCGGGCAGCGCGGCGACCTCATCCACAATCAATTGAGCGATCCGCTCCTGTCGCTGATCCAGCGGTCCCTCGCTCCAGGTCGCCGCCCGGTCGACGGCCTCACAAAGCAAACCCGAAGTCGCAATGATGCAGGGTTGTCCGGGCAATACGACACAGGCCGGCGCGACCACGTAGACACTCCAGCCATGGAAGGGGCCGTGGGAGCGCAAGCCATGCACACAGTCGGGTGGAATCCACACCGCATGGGTCGCCGGCACCACCCAGTGATGATCTGCCGCCTCCACCGTCAACAGCCCGCGCCGCGCGCCCAACAGTTGCCCGCGCGCATGCCGGTGGGGAGCGCTGGTGCGCTCAATGGGACTGTCCAGGACCGAGGCAATCACCAGCGGCCCTGCGTTGGATTGCGCCTGTTCAATAGATATCAGCGGTTCAGCCATTGGCAGTTTCACGTTATCGAATGACCCGGATAGCGCAGTTTAGCCATGAGCAACGGATTAGTCTGGGCACTCATTCACCGGAGTCTCAACCATGCGCGCCGAAGACCTGCTTCCCGACGATCTGAACCAAAGCCAATTCAATGGAACTGTCGTGCGCAAAGGCACGGTCGGGGCCTTTCTGATCAATGCCCGGATGCTGATCGATCCCCAGACACCGGAGGATCAACGCACGGCCGCCACGCAAGACATTCTCCAGGCGTTGCCGGCGCTACGTGCCCTGGGCCTGTTCGAACTGATGCAGGTGCGCGACCCACTGGTTCGGGCGTTGTGTGAGCAAGAGCCGGGCGTTCCTCCAGTCACTCAGTTATAAATCCCTCGACACTTATTGCGAACAAGTCTGCCAGATCTGTCAGTTATGACAGCAGACAAGCCTTCGCCCCCGGGCCAGAGTGAAGCTCCTGATGCACGTTCGGAGGAAGGTCATGAAACGGGCTTCCCTAGTGTCCCTGCTCATTGCCCTGGTACTCGGCGGAGTAACTGCAGGCGTTAAATTGGTCTACGACGTCGTACCCAACCACATGGCCGAAAACAATCGCAATGAACCGCTGTTCCTCAGAGGCCGGAGCGAATGCCGCCATGATTGTGGCGCCTGCGATAAGGGCGATACCTTCCTCGATGGCAACGCCGATCTAAAGACCGACAACCCGCGCGTGTTCGAAACCTTCAACGCCGAATTCATCACGCTGCGCGACGATTATGCCGTGGGCTCATCGCTGGAACTGGGGGCCTGGGATCCTCGTCATGCCGTGGCATTGGCCCACAGGCCTGCGCAGAACCAATGGAACGGTTCGATTGATGTGCCGGCGGATCAGGACATCCTGTGGAAATGCATCGAGCGCAATAACGACGCGTCGCACGCAGTGCGTTGGCAGCCAGGACCAAACGTCAGCTACACCAGCGGCACCGAGAGCGAGACAAGAGGCACCTTCTAGATTGGCGTTGCAGGTCTGAAAAGAGGGCGCGACATGAGCAGCCGATACCCGATCTCTCCCATGGAAACGCTATACAGCGAGGGCCGGAAATCCTTCATCGACCTGGTTCCTGACGGCGCAACTCGCCTGGAAGCACTGTTCAGAACGGTCCCGGCCCTGGGCGAACTGGCGGTGGGTGTTGTTTACGGTTATTTGCATGACCGTTCTGACTTGGATCCTCGTCTGCGTGAAGCGGTGTCGTTTGCTGCGATTGTCGCGGCGGGCATGGTCGGGCCACCGTTGAGTGTGCATTTCAAGACAGGGCTGGCCTCGGGGCTCGCACCGGCAGAACTGACGGGGATATTGCTGCAGGCTTCAGCTTTCGCCGGTTTTCCGAGAGCGGTGGC
The DNA here is from genome assembly GCF_007993905.1 of Pseudomonas sp. SJZ077. NCBI lineage: Bacteria > Pseudomonadati > Pseudomonadota > Gammaproteobacteria > Pseudomonadales > Pseudomonadaceae > Pseudomonas > Pseudomonas sp. SJZ077. Next base: position 124,762 of record NZ_VIUJ01000012.1, on the reverse strand, counting down.
TGCGGCCGATCAGCTCAATCGACTGTTTGACGAAGCCGCAATTGTTTCGCCGCCTCCCCCCACACCGCGCGAGGTAGCGCTGGCGTTTTGTGAGCAAGTACGCAATGGCAAATCAGCCGTCCCCCTGAGTGCTGCGATCAAACGCCTGTTACGCCGCTCGCTGCGCCTTTCGATCCAGGCGACAACGGCCAGCACCGTCATTGTTGAATGTTTCGACGACGAGCCCTCCCTTCCTGCCGCGCTCTTGCACATTCAAGTGCAAGGAACGCAGATCGTCTCGGTGACACGTTTTATTGCTCGTTGATCGACAACCGTTCGTGACCACAGCCAGTGCGTCGGAAAATATCGCTGCAAACCTTCAGCATCCACACGTTGTCGCCTGCACAGGCGATTAACTCGCGGCCTGCGCTCGCGACAGAGGGCCAGGCTATGCAAGGATGTCGCCCTGCCTGACCGCAAACCGCTGTGGACGCTGACCGAACCCTATGGGTCAGTCACTGTCCCTTTGGGAATGCGACGTTTTTTTGCCAAGGATCGATATGACCAGCCTCAATACCCAAGCCTCATTTGTTCCCGGACGCCTGGAGCAGATGTCCACCCGCATCGCCTTTTTCATTGCCGGTCTTGGCATCGCCGCCTGGGCGCCGCTGGTACCTTATGCCAAGGCACGGGCCGGGCTCGACGAAGGGACGCTCGGGTTGTTGCTGTTGTGCCTGGGGGTGGGCTCGATTCTGGCGATGCCGATAGCTGGCCTGCTCGCCACGCGTTTCGGCTGCCGTCGGGTGGCAACCGGAGGGACGTTGTTGATTTGCGCGGCGTTGCCGTTGCTGGCCACCGTGTCGTCAATACCGGCATTGATCGCCACGCTGTTCATGTTCGGCGCGGGCCTGGGCACGGTGGACTCGACGGTGAACCTGCAAGCGGTGATCGTCGAGCGGGCCAGCGGCAAGAACATGATGTCGGGGTTTCACGGGATGTTCAGCCTCGGCGGGATTGTCGGCGCGGCAGGTGTCAGCGCCCTGCTCGGCTTGGGTCTGTCGCCGTTGGGGGCGATGGCGGTGGTGATCGTGGTTCTGGTGCTGGCCTTGCTCAAAGCCGCGCCGCACCTGTTGCCTTACGGCAGCGAAAGCTCGGGACCGGCGTTTGCCGTGCCCCATGGCATCGTGCTGTTTATTGGCGGCATGTGTTTCATCGTGTTCCTGGCCGAAGGCGCGGCGCTCGACTGGAGCGCGGTGTTCCTGGCGCAGGAACGCGGGATTGACACGGCGTATGCGGGGCTCGGTTACGCCGCGTTTGCGCTGACCATGACCGCCGGACGGCTGACCGGGGACCGGATTGTCCGACGCCTGGGCGCGACGCGGGTGATGGTGTTCGGCGGCCTGATGGCGGCGGCGGGTTTGGCATTGGCGACGTTTGCGCCGGCCTGGGAGGCGGCACTGGTCGGGTATGCGTTATTGGGTGCGGGCTGCTCGAACATCGTGCCGGTGCTGTACACCGCGGTCGGGAAACAGACGGTCATGCCTGAGCACATTGCAGTGCCGGCCATTACCACATTGGGCTACGCAGGAATTCTCGCGGGCCCGGCAGTGATCGGCTTTATCGCCCATGGCAGCAGCTTGAGTTTTGCCTTCGGGTTGATGGCGGTGTTGCTGGTGGCGGTAGCCATTGGCGGGAAAGTGTTGAAGGTTTGAAAGCTCAAGCCTCGCTCCTACAGGTTCGGTGGTCCCTGTAGGAGCGAGGCTTGCCCGCGAATGAAGGCGACTCGGGTTATCAGAACCCGACGCTGGCCTGCACAAAGAACGTGCGTGGTGCACCGACGTACATCCCCGAGTTGTTGTCGCTGGAGCGGGTGAAGTACTGCTTGTCGAAGATGTTTTTTACCCCGGCCCCGAGCTTCAGATTCGACAACTGCGCGCCGAAGTCATACCCACCGCGCACGTTCCAGGTTACGTAGCCCGGAATGTCGCCGTACTGACCATCAGCAGAGCCTTCGGTGATGTAGTTGTTGGTGAAGCTGCCATCGGCGTTCACCGCAACGCCCGGTGAGCGCTGCTTGGACTGGGCAAACGCGTCGAGGTTGTAGGTCCAGCGGTTGATGTCGTAACGCAGGCCGGCGGTCGCCACCTGGCGCGAATAGAACGGCAGGTCACGGCCCTTGAAGCCTGGAATTTCACCTTCATACACGGCGCGGGTGTAAGTGAACCCGGCGTTGGCGGTCAGGCCGTCGAGCCGTGGGTCCAGTGCCGCCATGTTGTAGTGCACCGACGCCTCGATGCCCTGGTGCGTGGTCGCGCCGAGGTTGGTCCAGCCCGCGTCATTACTGATGTATTGCAACTCTTTATCGAAGTCGATGTAGAACGCCGTCAACTCACCGCCCCACACCTCATTGTTGTAGCGCGTGCCGACTTCATAAGTCTTGGCCTTTTCCGGCTCCAGGCCATTGGCGGGTTCATCCCCCGTGCCACCCTGACCCAGCTGGAAATACTGCAGGCTGCCGAACGAGGTTTCGTAGTTGGCGAACAGCTTCCACTCCTCCGACAGGTGATACATCACGCTCAGGGCAGGCAGTGGCTCGTTGCTTTCGATGCTGCGGTTTTTCTCCGGTACACGTCTGCCGGCGGTGTCGAGCACGGCGCGGTCGTGCCAGTCGGTGCTGATGTGTTCGAAGCGGATGCCGGGCGTAATCGTCCAGTTACCGACGTCGATTTTGTTGTCGACGTACACCGAGTTGGCTTCAGTGCCGCCGGTACGATCCTGGTACACATGGCCGTCCGAACCAGGACGAATCACTGGCTCGTTGTTGACCAGCGCCAGGCGGCTCGCCTGCTCGTGCATGCCCTCCTTGAGGTAGCGATAACCGACACTGACTTCCTGGGTGGTCGGGCCGACGTCGAACACACGGGACACCCGCGGTTCTATACCGAAGGTGTAATACGTGCGCGGGAACGAGCCCAGGGTTTGCTGATTGCGAGCCGCAATATTGCTGCCACGGAAGCTGTCGGTGTAGTACGTCAGCACTTCGGCCTGAGTGCGATCATCGAGCTGCCGCGTCCACTTGAACGAGACATCCTTGCGGCGCCCGCTGAAGTTGTCGTTATTGCGGTCGGACTGAAACGGATTGGCGTCGTACTGTGCCTGGGTCAGGCCGCCGGGCATGTCGGCGCTGGCGTCGTAGTAGTGAAAGTTGAGGCTGAAATCGTCGACATCGGTGGGCGCCCAGTGCGTCTTGAGCATCACGTCGTCGATGTCATTGCCGTTGTTGCGCTCGCGGTAACCGTTGCCGTTCACGCCGGAATACAACAGCGCCATGCCGATGCCATTGTCGGCGGTGCCGCCGAGGAATGCGGTGTCGATGTGCTTCCAGCCGCCGTGCCGGGACGTTTCCAGGGTGGTGCCGATTTCGCCGGTGGCTTTTTCCGGGATCGCGCGCGTCACGAAGTTGATCACGCCACCGACGTTCTGCGGTCCATAACGCACGGAACCGGCGCCGCGCACCACGTCGATGCTGTCGAGGTTGCCGGAGGAAATCGGCGCCATGGACAGTTGCGGCTGGCCGTAGGGCGCGAAGGCTGCCGGTATGCCGTCGATCAGCACGGTGGAGCGTGGCGACAGGCGCGAGGTCAGGCCGCGCACGCCGACGTTCAGGGAAATGTCGCTGCCGCCGGTGCCGTTGGCGTCCTGCACTTGCACGCCGGGCACGCGCTTCAATACGTCGCCAACGTTCATGGCGCCCTGCTCGACCATCGCTTCGCGGCGGATCACGGTACGTGCGCCGGGATGGTTCTGCACCACCGCAGCGTCGGCATCGCCGAGCCAGTCGCCGACCACTTTGATGTCGGTCATGCCCAGCTCGATCGGGCCGGCCGTTGCGGAAGTCGGCGCCGGCATCAGGGTCACCGAGCCTTGATCGATCTGGTATTGCAGGCCGCTGCCTTGCAGCAATTGGCGCAAGGCCTGTTCCGGCGAGAGGTCGCCGTCGACGGCGGGGGCCTGTTTGCCGGCCACCAGCTCAGGACTGAAGAAAACCTGCAACGACGTTTGCTGACCCAGCTCACTCAAGGCCTGGCCCAACGGTTGCGCGGGAATATGAATGCCGTCGGCGGCAAATGCCTGGGGAAGCGCGGCACTGACGGCCAGCGCGAGCGCAAGCCGCAGCCAAGGTGACTTATTGTTTTTAGCGGTGGTTTTCTTCACGTCGAACATTGTCCTGTAGATCGCAAGAGTGTGCGGCTGTTAATGCAAACCAGTTGCAGTTGGACAAGAAGACGAAGAACTCAAAAAAAACCTGAATCGGTTTGGAAATTAATTGGAAATTATTTCCTGACTGCCGTCATCGAGGGTCCGCACGGCCACCGGAAGGATGCTCGGCAAGGCCTTGAGCAGCGCGTCGGTGTTGTCGGCTTTGAACACGCTGGTCAGGCGCAGATTGCCCACTTTGTCGTTGCCGACCGTCAGCGGCTTCTCGCGGTAGCGCGAGACTTCTGCGGCGACATCGGCAAGGCTGGCGTTGTTGAACACCAGTTTGCCGCTGCGCCACGCGGTCAGTTCCGCCGGATTGACCGCATAAGCGGCGGCAACCACGCCTTGGGCATCGACACGAGTGCCGAGGCCGGCGGTGAGGCTGATCACATCAGGTCCCTGCCCCTGAACCTTGACCGTGCCCTGCTCCACCGCCACCCGGGTTTCGGTCAGTTCGCGGCGCACATCGAAACGCGTGCCGGTGACCGTCACCTTGCCGCTACCCGCCTCGACCACGAAGGGCCGGCGGCTGTCATGCTCGACGCTGAACAGGGCCTCGCCCTCCATCAGTTCGATGCCGCGACGGTCCTTTTCATAACGCACCAGAACGCGGCTGCGACTGTTCAGGTCGATCACCGAACCGTCGGGCAACGCCACATGACGACGCTCGCCCAAGGCAGTGGAATAGTCGGCCGTGTAGGTCGTCGGGTGATTCAACCCGCTGAACAACCCCAAGCCGAGCGCCACGGCCAGCACACTGGCCGCCACCGCATAACGCACCAGCGGCTGACGCTTGCGACGTGCCGGCGGCGTTTCGCAGAGGGCTTGCAGACGCTTGGCGGGCAGCAGATCGGCGGCCGTCCACAAGCCCTGCAGCACCTGGAATTCGTCGCGATGTTGGGGGTGTTCAGCCAGCCAGGCTTCGAAACGCCGATACGCTTCGACGTCCACGGCCGGTTCCTGCAAACGCACAAACCAGCGCACCGCATCGTCGCGCACCGTTGTTTGCCCGCACGCACAATCACGAGTATCCATCATGGAAGTTCCTGTTTGGCTGGGGATGAGAAAGCGCGGCCGATCATGGGTGCAGTCCGTCGAGGCGGTCGCGCAGATGCCGCAAGGTGCGGATCATATACTTTTCCACCATGTTCTTGGACAGACCCAGGCGTTCGGCGATTTCCGCCTGGGTCAGGCCTTCGATCTTCTGCCAGACAAAGACTTTTCGGCAGTTGACCGGCAGCTCGCAGAGCGCCCGTTCGATGGAATCAGCCAACTGGATCGCCTGCATGAAATGCTCCGGGTCGCCGGACGAAGACCCACTGTGATCAACCGCCTCCGACTCCATGGCGCCCCGCCGATCCTCACGCCGATAACCATCCACCGCGATATTGCGCGCGGTCTGGTGCAAATAGGCCCGAGGTTGTTCCACCGCCGACGAATCGGACTCAAGCACCCGCACGAAGGTGTCGTGCGCCAGGTCCTCGGCCTGCTGACGATTTCTCAGGCGACGGGTCCAGGTGCCAACCAACTCTTCGTAATGCTCGAAAAAGCCGTGTCTGCGGGGCAACTTGGGGGTCATTGCAGTGTGCTGTGGAGACGGGGCGTGAATAGTAATGCTTCCTATTAATGGGAAGCAATGGATTCCACATTGGGGGGGGGTTGCCGTTAGTCACCCAAAGGAGCATTTCAAATCAGAATTGATTTTGTGGCGAGGGAGCTTGCTCCCGCTGGGTTGCGCAGCAGCCCCAAGATTTTCGCAATGCATGCAAATCTTGTGAGTGCTGCGCACTCAAGCGGGAGCAAGCTCCCTCGCCACAGGGGCGGTGCTTACTGGGGCACGTCGACGTTATCCATCATCCGGTTCACCGCCAGTTCCGCTTGCATGATGATCTGCTGGATGCCCAGCGCCGTATGCCGATGCGGGCCTTCCAGGTACGCCGCGAAATCAGCAGTCATGACGCTGGCCGAGGCCAGTGATTCGCAGGTGTGCGCCAGCAGGTCTTCGTCTTTGATGTCCGGTGCAATCATGAACATGGTGCTCGGTTTTCGAATGACCGGGATTTTGAGGGCGGCGGGGTTGAGGTAATGGTCGAGGGCGCGTTCGGCGGCTTCGTGGAGCTTCTTTGAATCGAGTGATTCGTAGGGGGATGCCGGATCAGTGTCTGGCGGTTTTGGAGTAACTTTGCACATATGCCTTTCTTCCTTAATGGGCAGCCACACCTCGCTACTAATACAAGGGGTGGCGGCTGTACGCAGGTTAGTAGACCGGGGAAAGAAGGCAAAGCCGGCGCGCCCGAGGGCGCCCTGCGCACAGCCACCATCAGGGACAGGCATTGGAACACCTGTCTGACAGACGCTTGTGCAGCCTTCAAACCTTCGGGCTACTAAACCCGATCACTGGGAATCAGTGACGGGGACCAAGTTACCGAGGGGGTCCAAAGCGCACAAGCCGGCGGATTCTGGCGTAGTCGTAGGCAATGGCGCAAGGCGCTGTAGCTTTCAGGAAGTAACCTTAAACGCCTTTAAACATGTACGCCAAACAGGCAGCAGACTCACTCCCACAGTTGACCGAGTTGTCGGACGAACGCTGTTACCGGTGATGTCACCAGAAGCAGTAAACCAGCGTCACGGCAGCGGCAATACCAAACGCTCCCAGCGCCTTTACCGGCAAGTATCCGGTCAATCGTTGCAAGGACGCGTCCGACAGCACTTCGTGGTCATCGCGGTGGGGCATGATCGCCCAGTAGGTGTATCGAAAGCCGATCAACAAAAACAGCAAGATCACGCCCAAGGCCAACCCGCGAGTGATAGCCGGCTTGATCAAAGGCGCAGGGGTGTCTTCCAGGCAGGCGGCACTGTCAACTTCCACCACGGTGATTCGCCCGAAATCCGTGGCGGGTCGCTGTTCGCCTTTAAGGATCGACGCCTGTTGTTCCAGATCCAGCGCCTGATATTTCCAGAGCGTTGATGACCCTTCCCGGCAGTAGGTGAACGCTGCAGGGTTGGAGGCGGCAATAATGCACGCGTCATTGATGCCGATTTTTTTCAGGGTCTCGACAGCCGGTCGTGTGAAGTCCAGGTCGAGGACAGGAATAATCCCGGTGGCAGACACCGCAGTCGAAACCAACAAGCTCCCGGTAGCGCAGAGGGCTGAAATTTTCAAGGTTGGATGCCCCTTGTTTTGCACTGTTTTTGTTGTTTGAGCGCGGCTGCAACCTGCCTTCCGACGTCTAAAATTCTAGTTGAACCTCGATGACCTGCGACCAATCGACCCTCAAATCTGGCCGAAAAAATCTGCTTCCCGGCCATACAAACGGCTGCGACGACTTTCAGAGTGCATGGATGACGATTGAGAAGTTCAACGAAGACCTGCGCCAGGCCCGCCTCGAACTGACCGTCGCAACGGCGGCCGTCATGGAGCTGGTCCGCTCGGGCAAGGCGTTCGGGGATGAATGGGACGCTGCGGTCGCGCGCGAGCGCAAAGCCTTTCAGAAAATGCATTGGGTGCTGGATAGCCCCTTGGCTCCCCAGGTAGATAAAAAGTCAGATCCGTAGTGGTTCGAAGACCCGGTTAATTGCTCATACCTACTTCTATGGTGATGCCTTGTGGGAGCGGCTGGCGGTTGGATCAGTGCTTGCGCAGCCACTCGATAAACAGCGCAAACAATTCCGACTGTGAACCGATGTTCAACTTCAGATAAAGGTTCTTGCGGTGCATGCGCACCGTCTCCGGCGAGATGCTCATCTGGCTGGCCGTGGATTTCACCGAGTGCCCCCGCAGCACCATGTGCGCCACTTCCCGCTCGCGCTCGGTCAGCAAGTCGCAGCCGAACTGCTCGAATGCAGACTGCACACGTTGTTTGAGATCGTCACGCACGCCCTCATTGACGGCGCTGAGCTGCAAGCCCCGGCGGCTGAACTCGCTGATGAATTCGCGCACCAGCGGCTCAACCGCCCGCAGCAGGTTCAGCTGTTCAAGCCGCAGACTTTCCCCGCCGAAGCCTTGAAACAGGCTCACCGACACCTGGGTGTCATGGCCGGTATCGACAATGTAAAAACTGTCCTCCGAACTCCCGGCCTTCAAGTAGTAAGTCTTGTAGTACTCACTGTCGAAGAAGTTGTCCGGGGCAATGTCCTCCAGGTGATAAAACCCTTCGGCCAGCCCCTGCTCCACCGCCAGGCAAAACGGGTCGAGCAGGTAGCCCCCGGAAAAATAGCGGTCGATGATCGACTCCCGGTATTTTTCCGGGATGCCCCGCTGATACAACAATTGTGGCGGGCGGTCCTTGTGTTCCAGGCTGATCATCACCGATTCGATAGCCACCAGATGCCCGAAGGCCGACGCCAAAAAGCTTAGCGCGTCGGGCTCATCGATATGGGCGAAGGCCTGGCGCATTTCGCCGTGCCATTTATGCAAGGCGCCGAAGGGCAAGGCGATCAATGTGTCATCGTTTGGTTTGCTCATGCCCCGCAGTCTAGCGGGTGAACCGGCACCTGATAACCGCGGATTCGACGAACTCATTGGCCGAAATACAGGCCGTTCTGCTCAAGTTCGCCCGCCACTTCAAGAATGCACACCCGCAGGGTCTCGACGATTTCATCCACTTGAGCGCACGACAGGATCAGCGGCGGCGACATGACATTGAGGTGCATGATCGGCCGCACCAGCAGCCCCCGGGCCTGCGCCCTGGAGTGAATCATCTCGCCGATATTGATCTCGTCGGCGAACAACGCCTTGGTGCGTTTATCGGCCACGAACTCCACGCAGGCCATGAACTTCTGACAGCGCACATCGCCCACCAGCGGCAAGTCGCTGAGTGTGGCCAGACGCTGTTCCAGATACGCGCCGACCACGTCGACATGCTCCAGCAGGTGTTCGCGCTCGATGATCTCGATGTTTTTCAGTGCCGCCGTGCAGCAGACCGGGTGGCCGCTGTAGGTGAAGCCGTGGGTGAAGCAACGGCCCTTGCCGGGCTCGGCAATCACTTTCCAGATACGGTCGGAAAAAATGCACGCGCCCAACGGCAAGTAAGCCGACGTCAGCCCCTTGGCCGTGGTGATGATGTCCGGCTGAACATCGAACACCTCATACGAGGCGAAGAACTTGCCCAGGCGCCCGAACGACGTCACCACCTCGTCGGCGACAAACAGAATGTCGTAGCGCTGGCAGACTTCCCACATGCGTTTCAGGTAACCCTTGGGCGGAATGATCACGCCGCCGGAGCCCATGATCGGCTCGGCAAAAAAGCCCGCGACCTTGTCTGCGCCGATGGACAGGATCTTGTCTTCGAACTCCTTGATCAGAAACTCGAGAAACTGCGTCTCGTCCATGCCATCCGGCGCCCGGTAAGGATTTGGGTTGGAGACGTGGTGAATCTTGTCGTTGGCGTAATCGAATTCCGGCACACGGTCGGCGGCCTTGTTGCCGATCGACATGGTCAGTGTGGTCGAGCCGTGATACGCGTTGAAACGGGCGATGACGTGCTTCTTTTCCGATTTGCCACGGCAGTTCTGATAGTACTGAATCAACCGGCAAGCGGTGTCCACGGCAGTGGATCCGCCGGTGGTCAGGAACACGTGATCGAGGTCACCGGGGGCAAGGCTGGCGAGTTTCTCGCATAACTGGATGGCGACGTTATTCGACATGTCGGAAAACGGGTTCGAGTACGCCAGTTGCCGGACCTGGTCGGCAATCGCCAGCGCCATTTCCTCTCGGCCCAACCCAATGTTCGTGCACCACATGCCGCCCACCGCATCGAGAAAGCGGTTGCCCTGGGTGTCGTAAATATAAGCGCCGTCACCGGCCACAATGTTCAGCGCGCCCTGCTCGGCGTGTTCGTCGAACATGTGATAGCCGTGCATGTAGTGGGCTTTATCGGCTTTGAGCAAATGGGCGTTATCGACGCTCGACAGCATTTTCTGAGTTGGAGTAGCCATACAAAAACCTCAAACCAAAATGGGTAAACGATCAAATCCCGCTCTTCACCGTGCTCCAGACCCGGGTCATGGCACGCATCTCTTTTGCATCCTGGGTTTTCTGCGGAAACAACCGCTGGCGGGTTTCGTCATCGGGATAAATCGCCGGGTTATTGCGCACATCGGCGTGCACTAACGGTGTGGCCGCCGCATTGCTGTTGGCGTAGTGAATGAAGTCCGTCACGTCGGCCATGACTTGTGGCTGCATCAAGTAATCGAGGAACGTGTGGGCGTTGGCCACGTGGGGCGCATCGGCGGGGATGTACAGGTTGTCGAACCAGATCAGCGAACCTTCCTTGGGAATGAAATAGGCCAGCTTGATCTTCAGTTTGGCTTCTTCGGCGCGAGCCATGGCGGTCGCGTAATCGCCGGACCAGGTCATGGCCATGCACACATCGCCATTGGGCAGGCTGGTCAGGTAGTTGACCGAGTCGAACTTGCGGATGTACGGCCTGACCGACAGCAGCAAATCCTGGGCGGCCTTGAGGTCCTCCGGCGCGGCGCTTCGCGGGTCGCGTCCCAGGTACTTCAAGGCCAGGGGAATGACTTCCGTCGGCGCATCGACCAGGGTCACGCCGCAATCGGCGAAGCGCGAGACGATTTTGGGGTCGAAGATCATCGCCAACGAGCCAATCGGCGCGTCCGGCATGCGCTCCTTGATTTTGTCGACGTTGTACGTGATGCCATTGCTGCCCCAGGTATAGGGCGCCGAGTACAGCGTGCCTGCATCGAACCCCTGCAAGTCCTGCAAGACTTTCGGGTCCAGGTTGGCCCAGCCTGGCAGCAACTTTTTGTCGAGCGGCTGGAACACTTTGGCTTTGATCAGCGGTGGTGCGAGGGAAGCGTTCAACACCACCAGGTCATAGCCGGAGTGACCGGTGAGTAACTTGGCCTGAACCGTTTCATAGGCATCAAAGGTGTCGTAGATCACCCGGATGCCGGTGGCTTTCTGAAAGTCGGCAATGGTTTTTTCGCCAATGTAATCCGCCCAGTTATACAGCCGCAGCGTGTGGCTATCGTCCACTTCGGCGCCGTGGACGGCTGCCGACAGCGGCACAATCAACGCACCAAGCATCACCAAGAAGGCCTTGCGCATAGCAAATTCACCTTATCAAGCGAGTTCCGATCTGGATGAGCGGATGAATCCACTATTGGTCGATTCAGCCAACCGCGCCATACCCCGAATGGGTGTGTGAGCCGGTTTGTGGCGCTCGCGACGGCCGACATGGCAAAAAGCGGCAGTTTCGTTGACTGGTTTTGTCATAGATCCGGCGCCGGTCCCGCGCTTAGAGTGCCGTTCATAGCGATCACCCAGGGCACGTACATGAACGACCTGATCAAACAAGAACGAAACGAAGGTGTACTGACGCTCACCTTTGACCGCCCCGACAAGCTCAACGCGCTGAATAATCGCATGTACACGCAGCTGGCCGATCTGTTGCTGGCCGCTGATGAAGACGCTGAAATCGGCGTGATCATTGTCACCGGTGGCGACACCTGCTTTACCAGTGGCAACGACCTGGCGGACTTTCTCCAGCATCCGCCGACCGATCTGGATAGCCCGGCGTTTCGCCTGATGCGCGTGGTGATCCACCTGCAAAAACCGTTGATCGCGGCGGTCTGCGGAGCGGCCATCGGCATCGGCACCACCCTGCTGCTGCATTGCGATCAGGTGCTGGTCACGCGCAATGCCCGGTTGCGCATGCCGTTCGTGAACCTGGGCCTGTGCCCGGAGTTCGGCGCCAGCCTGCTGCTGCCGCGCCTGCTCGGTCATGCCCGGGCGGCGCGCTTGCTGCTGTGGGGCGACAGCCTGGACGGTGCCGCCGCCGTCGCGTGCGGATTGGCCAACGAACTGTTCGACGACGGGCCACAGTGCCTGGCGGCCGCCGAGCGCATGGCTCGTCGCCTGCTGGCGCTCCCCCAGGAATCCCTGCGTCAGACCCGGCAACTGCTCAAGCAGACATCGATGCCGGAACTGCAAGCCACCATTCGCCAGGAGAACTTGCTGTTCATCAAGCGCCTGACCACCCCTGAAGCGCAGGCAGCGTTGAACGCACTGGTTAATCGCAGCACTGAAAAGAACCCATCTACAGGAAAGCCTTCATGAACACCCCAGACGTATTTGTTGTCAGCGCCGCACGCACCGCCATCGGCTCCTTTGGTGGCTCGCTCAAAGATGTCCCGCTGGCCGATCTGGCGACCACGGCCGTCAAGGCCGCCCTGGAGCGCTCCGGCGTGGACCCGGCGCAAATCGGCCATCTGGTGATGGGCAACGTGATCCCGACCGAGACCCGCGACGCGTACATTTCCCGGGTCGCCGCGATGAACGCCGGTATCCCCAAGGAAACCCCCGCCTACAACGTCAACCGCCTCTGCGGTTCCGGCCTGCAAGCCATTATCAGCGCGGCCCAGACCTTGTTGCTGGGCGACGCCGAGATTGCCATCGGCGCCGGTGCCGAGTCCATGAGCCGCGGCCCGTACCTGATGCCGTCCGCCCGTTGGGGCGCGCGCATGGGCAACGTCCAGGCCATCGACTACATGCTGGGCATCCTGCACGACCCGTTCCATGGCATCCATATGGGCATCACCGCCGAAAACATCGCCGAGCGCAACGGCATCACCCGCGACATGCAAGACGCCCTAGCCCTGGAAGATCAAAAACGCGCGGCGTTCGCCATCGCCAATGGCTACTTCAGTGAGCAGATCGCAGCGGTCGAAATCCGTGGCCGCAAGGAAACGACGCTGTTCAGCATCGACGAACACCCGCGTTCCACTTCCCTGGAACAACTCGCGCAGATGAAGCCGGCGTTCAAGAAGGACGGTTCAGTCACGGCCGGCAATGCCTCGGGCCTGAACGACGGCGCTGCGGCACTGGTCATGGCCACCGGCAGCGCGGTGCAGGTCAACAACCTGCGCCCGCTCGCTCGCCTGGTCAGCTATGCCCACGCCGGTGTTGAGCCAGAACTGATGGGCCTGGGCCCGATTCCCGCCACGCGCCTGGCACTCAAACGCGCAGGCCTGACCGTGGCTGATATGGACGTGATCGAAGCCAACATCGCCTTCGCCGCCCAGGCCTGTGCGGTCAGCCAGGAACTGGACCTAGACCCGGCCAAGGTCAACCCGAATGGCTCGGGTATTTCCCTCGGTCACCCAGTGGGCGCGACCGGCGCAATGATTGCCACCAAAGCCATTCACGAACTGCAGCGCATCAACGGACGATATGCGTTGGTGACCATGTGCATTGGCGGTGGTCAGGGAATTGCGGCGATTTTTGAGCGAGTTTGAGTGTTAGCGCGATGTCCGGTGCAACGCCGGGCATCGCTGCTGCTTGATGATTTCCTTCGGCAACTGGTCGCAATCCATCAATCCCGCCCCTTTCCCACGCCCTGGATTAACTCCCAGAACACGTCGCCGTGCCGTGCGGCCAACATTCCCCAGGTCCGTATCGAGGAATTGGTGGGTTATCTACTTCAATCTCGGATTACTTGCCTTCGCTTTCGGTAATGAAGCCGATGATGCTGACACCACCGCGCATAATGTCTTCAGCAATGGCCTTGCGCGCCTTGGCCGGCTTTTTCTCGCGCAGGGCTTCGATCAGTACCAGATGCTCGTCGGCACCGATGTAGGTGTTATGCCCCTTGGTGTAAAACAGATTGAGGATCGGCCCCATGGAAACCCACAACCCTTCGATCTGGGCAGTCAGCATGTCCATTGCCGCCAACCGGTAGACCGTGAAGTGGAACTCACGGTTGAAATGCATTGCTTGCGGACCGTCGTTGGCTTGGTCGGCTTGTTGAAAACTGGCATGCAGTTCTTCCAGCCGAGTCAGGTCCTGCGGCGTAACGTTGCGCGTGGCGAGCTCAGCGGCCAGGCCTTCCAGTGCGATGCGGATCGTGCGCACCTCCAAATACCGGCTCATGGTCAGCTCCGGAACCATGGCAAAACGGCCCGAACGCAACTCGAGACCGCGCTCGCTGACCAGCCTCAGGCAGGCTTCGCGGACTGGGGTGACGCTGGTGCCAAGCTTGTCGGCCAGGTCTTGCATGACCAGCCGCTCGCCGGGCCGGAAGTTGCCGGCGATCAGTCCTTCGCGAATGGCGTAATAGGCGCGGGCGGACAGGTTGCCTTGTTCCAGCGGTTGAATCTGCACGGTCGAACTCCTGGATAATGCTTTTTATTGCGCAGCCTGTCGGGGTTGCGCCAAAAATCTGAAATACATTGTCTTATATCCTATAAGTAACACTCAACCTCGCTCTACAGCGGTTTGGGAATCATATGCAGAAAGAGCGGCACTGCGCGTGCCGCTCTCCGTTGCTCGGCCTAGCGAATCAGCGCCTTGAGGGTGTTTTCGATGACGTCGAGGCTTTCATCGAGAATCTTTGTGGTATGCGAGGTCGACAGGTACAGGCGCTTGAGGGGTAATGGCTGAAAAATCATCCGCTGCTCGATCAAACGCTTGCGAAACGCCAGGTCCAGCGCGTCATCGTTGCGCAACAAATCACGGTACTGGCTGTACGGCCCCTCGAAAAAGTACATCAGCCAGACCGACCCATATCCGGCACTTTGAGCGGGAATGCCCAGCCGCTGGATAATGCCGTCGAGCTGCCCGCGCAAATAGTCGCCCATGGCGAACAGGCGTTCGTAGACGCCTTCGCGAGAAAGCTCCTCGATGGTCGCCAGCACCGCCGCCAGCGTCGATGGCGTTCCATTGAACGTTCCGCCCATGAACACGCCCCGGTCGCCCGACTGCCCTACGCGCTCCAACAGATCCCGACGGCCGGCGACCAAGCCCACGGGATAACCTGATGAAGCCGCCTTGCCGAAGGTTGCCAGATCCGGTGTCACGCCGACGATCGACTGATAGCCGCCCAGCGCATGACGAAAGCCGGTGATGACCTCATCGAAAATCAGAATCACGCCGTGCTCGACGGTCAATTGCCGAAGCGCCCGCAGAAATGCCGTCGATGCCGTCACCGAGCCCATGTTGTGGGCAATCGGTTCGACGATGATCGCCGCGACCTCCCCCGGATTGGACTTGAGGTAACGCTCCACCGCCTCGGCATCGTTATACGGAAGGATGATCGTGTACTGCGCGGCATCCAGCAGAATACCGTCAGACATCGGGTCGAAACTGTCCATGCGCTCACGGGATGTCTGGCCGTTCATCGCCACATAGTCGTGCCAGCCGTGATATCCGCCCTGGAATTTTATGATCCGTTTGGCGCCGGTGACGGCCCGCGCCAGGCGCAAGGCGTGATAAGTCGCTTCGGAGCCGCTGTTGCAAAACGCGACCTGCTCGGCGCAGGGAATGCACTCGACCAGCGCTTGCGCCGTCTCGACTTCCAGATCGGTAATGCCGGCGCCGATCAGGTCAAGGCGTTCGCTGACGTGTGCAACCTTTTGACGAATCGCCTGATTGCCGTGCCCGAGCACATGCGCGCCGAAACCACAGTGGAAATCGGTATGACGGTCGCCGTTGGCGTCGTACAGATACGGACCTTCTGCACGAACAAACGCATAAGGCTGACCGAGTTTGCGGCTCGGGCTCAGATGGCCGCCCGGCAACACCTGCCGAGCCCGTTCATGCAAGGACTGATTGGCGTCAAGCAACATGATCGACTCCTGGGGCAAGTGCCTCCCGGGCAACGGCTTCAATACCCACGGCATCCAGCCGGTAATGGCGATAGAGATGGGTCGGCGGGGCAATGAGGCTGTATTCATCTTCGATCCCGTGACGCCGCAAACGCGTCCCTTGACCCGTGTCGGCCAGCACTTCCGCCACAGCACCGCCCAGCCCTCCCAGCACGTTGTGTTCTTCGACGGTCATCAACAACCCGCTTTCGCCCGCCGCATGCAGCACCGCATCACGATCCAGCGGTTTGATGGTGTGCATATCGATCACCCCGACCGATAAACCACTGGCGCGCAAGGCCTGCGCGGCTTCCAGCGTCGGGTGAAGCATGCTGCCGGTGGCGATCAGGGTCAGGTCACTACCCCGCTCATGAACGATGGC
Source organism: Pseudomonas sp. SJZ077 (assembly GCF_007993905.1). NCBI lineage: Bacteria > Pseudomonadati > Pseudomonadota > Gammaproteobacteria > Pseudomonadales > Pseudomonadaceae > Pseudomonas > Pseudomonas sp. SJZ077. Next base: position 108,534 of record NZ_VIUJ01000012.1, on the reverse strand, counting down.
TTTGCCAAACTCGAACACCACGTCATCGGGGTAAACGTTAGGTTCCTGGCCCCGACCAATACGGAAGTAAATCGGTTGCGAATGGTTGATCGAGGCACGTATCGCCGCCGCCAACTGTGGGCCATCGGCGGGTGCGACGACCGTCAGATCAGCGATGCTGCGGGTGATTGCCAGGTCTTCGGTGGCGTGATGCGAGGTGCCATAGAAACCGAGGCTGATTCCCGAATGGTGTCCGATCAGCCGCACCGGAAGTGCGCTGTAGGCCACATCCATGCGAATCTGCTCGCAGCAGAGCAAGGCCAGGAATGAAGCGAATGTCGCCACAAACGGCATGCTCCCGGTGGTGGCAATGCCCGCCGCCGCGGTGACCATGTTTTGCTCGGAGATACCGAACTGGATAAACAGTTCGGGGTGGCGCTGAGCGAAGCGACTCAAGCCGTTGGAGTACTGGAGGTCAGCGGTGCCGACGGCGATCTTGTGACCGGCGTCAACCAGGTCGATCAACGCATCAGACAAATAGTTCAGGCCGGGGGCGCGAGCGTTGATCTGCCGGTACTGCCAGGTATCGGCGCTGACGGGCGAGCTCATTGCACACCTCCTTTGGATTTGATTTCTTCGATAGCGAGCAATTCGTCTTCCTCGGCCAACCAGCCAAGATGCCAGCCGGGCTCGGTTTCCATGTACTCGACGCCTTTGCCCTTGACGGTCAAGGCGATCACGCAGACAGGCTTTTCGCGTTGCGTATCGGCTTTCAGCTGGCGCAACAGACGAGCCACGGCGGCGACGTCATGCCCGTCGACCTCATGCACGTCCCAGCCGAAAGCGCGCCATTTGTCGCCCAGCGGTTCAATTCCGATGATGTCGTCGACCTTGCCGTCGAGCTGGTAACCGTTTCGGTCGATGATCGCGATCAGGTTCGATGTTTTGTAATGCGCAGCCGCCATTGCCGCTTCCCAGACCTGGCCTTCATGCATTTCGCCGTCGCCAAGCAGCACATACACATCGAACGGATTGTTCTGCAGCCGTCCACCCAACGCCATGCCCAGTCCGCCGGACAATGCATGACCAATGGAACCGGAACTGAAATCGACCCCCGCGACCTTGCGCATATCCGGGTGATCACCTAACGGATTACCCAGGCGCGTATAGCCGTCGAGCAGCGCCTTGTCGAAAAAGCCCCAGTCCGCCAGTAACGGATACAGCCCAACTGCGGCATGTCCCTTGCCCATCAAGAAGCGATCACGACCTGGCCACTTGGGCTCGCCGTGGCGCAAGCGCATGGCGTCGTAATACAGCGCCGAGAAAATTTCAGCACAGGAAAACACCGAGGTGTAGTGCCCCACCTTGGCGATGGAAATCAGGCGCACGGTTTCCAGGCGTACAAACAGCGCGCGCTCTTTGAGGTGGGCGATGTGCCCGGGACTCAGGTCCTCGACCGGAACGGGAATGGGGGGTGGAGCGGCTATCGACATGGCTGCATTTCCTGAATGGTTGTTAGAAAGGCGACCGCTCTCACGGCCTCCTTCTTACAACTTATAAGATATATATTGCAACAACAAGCCGTTGGCGTTATTTTTTCCAACAGGCAGAAATGCCCCGGCCAGACTAGGCCGAATTTTGCGATCTTATAAATTATATTGATTTCAGCTCTCGGAGATGCCACTCGTGCCGCACGAAAACACCCCCGCAGCCAGCGTTCTGGCCCAGGCAGATCAACGCTTTCACCTGCACTCGCAGACCAACCTGCGGCGCCATCAACAACAAGGCCCGATGGTCATCGAACGCGGAGATGGCATCCACGTCATCGACGAACACGGACAGCGATACATTGAAGGAATGTCCGGTCTCTGGTGTGCCAGTCTGGGGTTTTCCAATCGTCGACTGGCCGACGCCGCACAACGCCAGTTCGACGTGCTGCCCTACTACCACACCTTCAATCATCGGGTTCCAGCGGTGACGGCACGCTTAGCCGAACGCATCGCCACCCTCGCGCCACTACCGGATGCGAGAGTGTTTTTTGCCTGTTCGGGCTCGGAAGCGAACGACTCGATGATCAAAATGTCCTGGGCCTGGCACCGGGCGCGGGGCAATACGCACAAGCGCAAAATCATCGCCCACCAGAAAGGTTTTCATGGCTCCACGGTGATGGGGGCGACGCTGTCCGGGTTGCCAAACATGCACGCTGCATTCGGCTTGCCGCTGGACCAGGTGATTCATGTCGAGTGCCCCCATTACTACCGTAATGGCTTGCCCGGTGAGTCTGAGGCCGCCTTCTGCGAACGCTTGGTCGCCGACTTGCAGCGACGCATCGAGGCTGAAGGAGCAGACACCATCGCTGCCTTCATCAGCGAACCTGTCATGGGAGCCGGCGGCGTGATCGTCCCGCCATCCGGCTATTTTTCCGCGGTACAGGCACTGCTGGCCCGTTACGACATTCTGATGCTGGCCGACGAAATCATTTGTGGCTTTGGTCGTACCGGTCAGTGGTTCGGCCATCAGACGATGGGCTTTGCACCCGACATGATGGCTTGCGCCAAAAGCCTTTCGGCGGGCTATCAGCCAATTTCCTGCACCGTGGTCAGCGGCCCGGTCTACCGAGTGCTTGAAGAACAGAGCCAGCAACTGAACGGCTTCGGACATGGCTTCACCTACTCCGGGCACCCGGTGGCCGCCGCCGTCGCCCTTGAGACGCTATCCATCTACCAGGAGCTGGACATCCCTGCCCGCACCCGCCAGTTGGGTGAGGTTCTGCACGGCGAACTGGCGCCACTGTTCGACCACCCTCTGGTTGGCGAAATCCGCGGCATCGGGCTGGTTGCGGGTCTGGAACTGGTGGCTGACAAGTCATCGCGACGCTCGTTTTCGGCGCAGGTGGCGATCGGCGCGCAGGTCGAACTGGCGGCACGCAAGCACGGCCTGATCGTGCGCAACATGGGCGATTCAATCGCCCTGGCGCCACCTTTCATTATTGAACCGACACAGCTGCGCGAACTGGTCAGCCGCCTGACGGACGCGCTGAACGACGTCAATCACGCCACGGGACACTGCTCATGAATAGCCTCGCCCATTCCCTCGACTCATCCGGTGCGTTGATCGACCTCAACCATGTGCAAAAGAGTTATGACGGCAAGACGCTGATCATCAAGGACCTGAATCTCTCCATCGCGCAAGGAGAATTCCTGACGCTGCTCGGTGCGTCCGGATCGGGCAAGACCACCACGCTGATGATGCTTGCCGGCTTCGAAACCCCGACCCGCGGCGAAATACGCATGATGGGCAAACCGATCCAGAACGTCCCGGCACACCGACGCGGCATGGGCATGGTATTCCAGAACTACGCGCTGTTTCCGCACATGACCGTGGCCGAGAACCTGGCTTATCCATTGAAAATGCGCGGACTCAATCGCATCGAGGTGCAGAGCAAGGTCAAGCGTGCGATCGAGATGGTCCAGTTGCATGACATGCAGCAACGGCGCCCCACGGAGTTGTCCGGCGGCCAGCAGCAACGCGTCGCCCTTGCCCGCGCCATGGTATTCGAGCCACAGGTCATCCTGATGGACGAACCGCTCGGCGCTCTCGACAAGAACCTGCGCGAGCACATGCAGTACGAAATCAAACAGTTGCATCGAAGACTCGGCGTCACGGTGGTGTACGTGACCCACGATCAGGGCGAAGCCTTGACCATGTCCGACCGGGTAGCCGTGTTTCATCAAGGTGATATTGCCCAGATCGGCGATCCGGTTTCGCTGTACGAGCATCCTGAAAACGCTTACGTGGCCACGTTTATCGGTGAAAACAATGTATTGCGCGGGAGTCTCGTTGCACGCCATGGGCATGAGGTCGAGGTCGCACTTGACGCTGGTTTCGAGGCCCGTGGCATGGGCGTGACGGTGCCAATCGGCGCCTCGAAAAAAGTCGAGCTGCTGATCCGTCCGGAGAACATCCGACTGTCCCCGATCAATCAGAACAGCTATCAGGCAACTCTGGCCGACCGTGTCTACCTGGGCGATCACCTGCGCATTCACTTGAAACTGGACAACGACGACATGCTGATTGTGAAAACCGCCAACGATGAGGCCATCAAGGGCTTGAACAACGGTCAGCGCATCTGTTTTAGCTGGCGCCCCGAAGACGCGCGGGTTTTCGCGCAGGGTTGAGCACCGCTCCGCGCCTGACCCAAAACCCTTGTCACCACCGAAACACACCACACCCACAACAATAAGAAGGTCATCACTATGCACAGTTTCGATCACTCGACCTGAGCCGCTTTCCTGCCGGTACACCCGCTAATCCCTATTTGCTTTTCCTTCAGCAGGAGAGTTGCACCATGCACTCACATTCAACACGCTTGGCCCTTGTACTCACGCTGGCACTGACCGGCCCCCTCGCCCAGGCCCGCGACCTGACGGTGGTCGGTTTCGGTGGCGCCACGCAGGAGGCTTTCGACAAGGCCTGGTTCAAACCGTTTGCCGCGCAAAGCGCCAAACCGGTGGTTCAAGACAGCTACGGCGGCGGCCTGGCGAAACAGAAAGCGATGGTCGAGTCAGGTAATCCCACGTGGGACCTGGTGCAGATGGACCAGAACGAAATGGAATTGGCCTGCGAACAGGGCCTGCTCGAAGACCTGGATCACAAACAATTGAAGAATGCGCCCGAGGTTAATCCCGAGGCCTTTTCGGAGTGCGGTGTGGGGGCGTTTGTTTGGTCCGAAGTGATGACCTACGACCCGAAAAAATTTGGCGCCGACGGCCCGAAAAGCTGGGCTGATTTCTGGAACGTCCAGAAATGGCCAGGCAAACGCGGCTTGCGCAAACAGGCACGCATGACCCTGGAAATTGCCTTGATGGCCGACGGTGTCGCACCGGCCGACGTCTATAAATTGCTGGCGACCCCGGCGGGACAGAACCGTGCATTTGCCAAACTGGACCAAATCAAACCCTACATCCAATGGTGGGAAACCGGCGCTCAGCCGCTGGAATGGCTGGCCGCCGGTAACATCGCCGTGAGTGCCGCCTACAACGGCCGGATCGCCATCGCCAATCAACAGGGAAACCATTTTCCACTGATCTGGCAGCAACAGCTGTACAGCATGGACTACTGGACCATCATCAAGAACACCCCGAACAAAACCGCCAGTTATCAACTCCTCGACTACATCCTCGGTGCCAAGGCCCAAAGCGATTTCGCCCACGCGATTCCTTACGGCATTGTCAACAGCAAGGCCATAGCGGCCATGGATGAGAAGACGGCCAGCGCGTTGCCCAACGCCCCGGCCAACATGAAAGATGCCCTGCTGCTCGATACACCGTTCTGGGTCAACTACGAGGAAGACCTGATGAACCGGTTTACCCGCTGGGTCGCACAGTAAACAGGCCTCAAGACCGCGCCGCCGATGACGGAGGCGCGGTTCGAGTATGGTTTTATCAAGGTGGGTTTCACTATGTCCGTTTCCTCAATAGATGCACCGGCTTGCGTCGACACGCTGGCCGTCGCCCATTATCAATCCAGTCGCCGCAAGCGCTGGGTTTCGATGCTGCTACTCTTGCCGCTGCTGGCTTACACCTGTGTTTTCTTCGCTCTGCCGATCGGCATGATGTTCTACCGGGCCGTCAGCAATCCCGAACTGCTACAAGCGTTCCCCACGGCCATCAGGACGATGGTCGACGAGCCGGCGAAGGATTCAACGGCGCTGCCAACTGACCGGGTGTTCGATGCGCTCGAGCAAGACTTTATCAACGCCCCGAGCAATGCAGTCATTGGTGAGGCGGCACGACGCCTCAACTACGAGAACAGTGGTTATCGCTTCCTGGTCATGAACACCGCACGGACCTACAGAACGCCGCTGGCGAACCCGGAAAGCCAGAGCGCCCGAGAGCGTTTGGCCGCCATCGATGAACGCTGGATTTCACCACAGGTGTGGGAGGACTTTCGCCGCGCGTCCCCGGCCTATACGCCGTATTACCTGCTGGCCGCCCTGGACTTGAAGCAAACGGATCAAGGTGTCGCGCCGGTCGAAGAAAGCCAGCGGGTGTACCTGGACTTGACCTTCAAGACCCTGAAAATCGCCCTGATAGTCTCGCTGTTGTGTCTGTTGCTGGGCTTTCCGTTTGCCGCGTTGATGGTCAAGGCTTCACCGGCCCTGCAAGTCTTGCTGTTTCTGGCGGTCATGCTGCCGTTCTGGACCTCGTTGCTGGCACGAACCACGGCCTGGATCGTGGTACTGCAGGACAAAGGCATCGTCAACACGTTACTGCTGCGCTTCGGCCTGATCGATCACCCGCTGCCGATGATTTTCAACCTGTCGGGTGTGTACATCGTGATGGTGCACATCCTGCTGCCGTTCAGCGTGCTGCCGCTGTACAACGTGATGAAAAATATCCCGCCCCATTTCATGCGCGCCTCAGCCTCACTCGGCGCTCATCCCATACGCGGGTTCATGCAGGTCTACTTGCCCCTGACCTTGACGGGGATCGGTTCCGGCACCCTGCTCACGTTCATCGTCGCGGCGGGTTACTACGTGACGCCGACCCTGGTGGGCAGTGCCCGCGAACAGATGCTTGGCTATTTCATTGCGTTCTATACCAACACCACCGTCAATTGGGGCATGGCCTCGGCACTCGGGCTGGTGCTGATTTCCTGTGTCATGGTCATTTACCTGCTGGCCGCGCGCCTGGTGGGTATTCGCCAGATTGCCGGCCTGCGCTGAAGGAGCTCCCATGAACCATTTCATACAGGCTTACCTCGCCCGCAAGGCTCATGTGTTGTTCGGTCTATTGATGAGCATTTTCATGATCGCACCACTGTTGGCGGTGGTACCGATTTCATTCAGCAGTGGCACGTTCCTCTCCTACCCGCTCCCGGGACTCTCCCTGCAATGGTATGAACGGGTATTCACCAGCGGTCCCTGGATGCAAGCGCTGAGCAACAGCCTGTGGGTCGGCATCGCCTCGACACTGCTGGCGACATTGCTCGGAACGCTGGCCGCGCTGGCCTTTGCACGCCGCAACCTGCCAGCCGCCAGCGGAATGCTCGGCCTGCTGATTTCACCGATGATTTTCCCACCTGTGATCTCCGGGCTGGGCATGTATTTTCTCTTCGGCAAACTGGGCCTGACAGGTACTTTGTTCGGTCTGATTCTGGCCCACACCGTCCTGGCCACGCCTTTCGTCCTGATCAGTGTTGCCGCCAGCCTGCAGGGTTTCGACATGACCTTGCTCAAGGCCGCCGCCATGTCCGGCGCCTCACCTGTTCGGGCCTTCGCGGGTATTGCTTTGCCAATCATCGCACCTGGTGTGATATCGGGCGCACTCTTCGCCTTCATGACATCGTTCGATGAAATCGTCGTGGTGCTGTTCATCGGCGGCCCCAGCCAACGGACCTTGCCCCGGCAAATGTTCGATGGCATACGCGACACCATCGACCCCTCGATTCTCGCCATGTCGACATTGTTGCTACTGGTGGGCATTGTCGGGCTGATGACCACTACCTGGCTGACCTTGCGAGCACAACGCAACGCCCGCCAACTCAAGGAGCAATAACCTATGAGCATGTACATCGTGACCGGCGGCACCCAGGGCATCGGTGCCGTCACCGTAGAGCAGTTAATCGGCCAGGGCATGTCAGTGGTGTTCACTGGACGTGACGTCGATGCGGGAGAGCAGCTGTCCCAGCGCCTGCCGGGCAGCACGTTCGTGGCGGGCGACGTGCGGCAAGAGGCCGACTGTCAACGCGTCGTCTACCGCGCACTGGAACTGGGTAACGGCTCCTTGCAAGGTCTGGTCAACAACGCCGGCATGGCCGGGCGCAAGGCGCTCACACAGACCTCACAACTGGAATGGGACACGATGTTCGAGGTCAACACCCGCTCGGCATTTTTCTTCATCAAGCACGCCTTGCCCGGCTTGCAGGCGGGTCATGGAGCGGTGGTGAATGTGTCGTCGATCGCCGGCAAGACCGGCGAAGAGGGACTGGCCACTTACTGCGCCAGCAAGGCGGCCTTGATTGGCATGACGCAGGCGCTGGCCCTGGAATATGGCGCAAGCGTACGGTTCAACGCGGTGTGCCCCGGTCAGATCGCCACGCGCATGATGGACGCGATCATGAAGGACGCACCTCGTCTGGCTGCCCTGACCGCAAGGATTCCCGTAGGCCGCCTGGCCGCGCCCGAAGAAGTGGCCCAGGCGATTTGCTGGTTGCTGTCGCCAGCGTCCAGCTACGTCAACGGTACGGTGTTGACGGTGGACGGTGGTGAAACGGCAGGGCTGAGAACCCCTCCGAGTCACGCACCGCAAGTTTCCCGCTAACAATCAAATGGGGAAGCGAGCGTGCTCGCTCCCACAGGGAAGGCGGAGCCTAGATGTTTTTCTCGTCGATCCCAGCTTGTAACGATTGGCTGTCGTAATGACCGCCCAGGGTGACCGGACCGAGTTTGACGCTGTGCTCACCCGGGGTTGTAACGACCGGTTTACCGGCTTCACCCGCTGCCTTTTCAGGCAAATCCAGACCGGCGTTGACCCCGTAATCACGGTTGCTCACGGTGGCAGTGGTGACTTTGGAACCACCGAGACCCACGCGGCCGTCAGTCGATGCAATCCGTGCACCGCTCAGTTGCGTGGCGCCGCCCACCTTCAGATTCACACCCTGGCTGCCACTGATACCGGAAGCCTGGCCGACGCTGTCCTTATGCGCGTAACCGCCATCTAGTTTCATTGTCGGCTTGTAGTCAGTCCCGCCCGGTTTGGTGTTCTCGGCCACTTTGTCCTTGTCGGCTGGTGCAGCCTTCTTGCCTGTCAGGCCGAGGTCAACATCAACCTTGGCGCTAGTCTGGCTGTCCTGGCGACTTTCCACGCTCAGGTCACCGCCGACCTTGCCGCTGACGGTCGTCGCATCAATCCGCGCACCCGCCAGACGAGTATCACCCACGCTGTTCAACACCACGTTGTCAGCCTTGATCTGGCTGTTCTGCTGGATCGTGCCTTGCAGGTAATCCACGCCGACCTTGGCCCCGGCATTGAAGCCGTGATCACTTGTGGCGACGTGCTTTTCATCCGCGACGACCGGTGTGCTGTTGCTCAGGTTGCCGCCGGCATTCAGTGCCACATTCCAGTTTGTGCGGTTCTGTGTGGACTCGGCCGACGCCTGGAGGATGCCGCCGCTCTGCGCATCGAGGCTGACGCTCGGGGCGCTGACCTGGGTGCCTTGCAGGTGGATCGCGTCACCACCGAGGGCGATGTTGCCCTGGCTGTTGAGCTGTCCACCGGTCAAAGTCCGTGTCGTTTCGTTGACCCGACCGATGTTGAAATTGCCGCTCACGTTGCCGCCCTGGTCAGCACTTATCTCCGTGCTGGTTTTGCTGCCGCCCACCTTGAGGCCGCCGCCGAGGTTGCTGCCGGTCGCGGTGTGGGTGTCGGTTGCCGCTTGCAGATCGAGTTGGCCGCCAGCCTTCAGGTCAATGCCGCCCCGCGTGTCGACCTTCGTCCCTTGCAGGATCTGATCGCCACCGCTGCTCAACAGCACCGGACCTTTACCCTGAATACTCGACACCTGCGCCTGGCTGTCCCGGGTTTGTTTGCCGGTGTGATCGAGCTGGAAACCCGCACCCAGATCGACATTGGTGCCGTTGGTGCCCGGTGCAGTGCCGACGTTCAACGAGCCGTTGCCGCGTAGGCTGGAGGTGTCGTTGCTCTGGCGGTCAGTGGCCTGATTCAGCGCCAGGTCACCGCCGGTCTTGATCGAGACACCGCCCTGCCCGCCATCGAAATGGCTGCCTTCGAACTGGCCATCGCCACGCAGATTGATGGTCACCCCTTTGCTGCCGGCATAGCTGCCGACGACAGCAGTGGACGTGTCCTTGCGCGTCTGGCTGCTGCCACCCGCACCGCTGCCGGCGACGTTCACGTCCTCACCGGTCTTGGTGTAGACCCGCACATCAGCCTTGGCGTCCAGCGCCTGATCGGTCCTGCGGTGGGTGTTATTCGCGGCGGTCGCCACCAAGGTATCGGCGTTGATGTTGACCTTGCCCGTGCTCGCTTGGTACTGAGTGCCCTGGTCCTGCAACGTCCCGGCCACGTTCATCTCCACGGTGCCGCCCTTGAACTGGCTGACCACGGCGGTGCTGGTTTGCTCGGTGTGGCTGGCGTTCTGATGACCGATCGCAACGCCGATGCCGACGTTGGGTTGACCGAGGTTGGCCAGCGCATCCTTGTCCGGCACCTTGCCGGCCAGCACATCCTTGACCGCTCCGGCGATCGGCCGGGCGATGTCCTTGTACTCGACGTTGGCGCCGATGTCCGCTGACCAGTTGCTGTCTTTGTGGGTGCTGCTGTCGGTGTTGTGCGCAGCGCGATTGTCTACCTCGACGGCAGCGACATTCAGGCCTTTGCCGGCATCCAGACGCGCGCCTTCGGTGGTCAGTTTGCCGGTGTTGATGTTCAGGTTGCCGCTGCTCTGCACGCTGCTGGTTTGCGCGGTGGTTGTGCCAGTGGTGTCTTGCGAGGAGGTGTGCGCGAAATCGATGCCACTGCCGGCGCGGTCGAGGCCGCCGGTGTAGTAGAAGCCGCCGCTGGTGCCGGTTTTATCGGTCGAGGTGCTGTGGCTGTTCTGCTCGGCCAGCAGCGAGACGTTCTTGCCGGTCAGCGTCGCGTCGCCGTGTGTGGCGTTGACCTCGGCGCCTTTGAGCGTCAGGTCGCCGCCCGCCGCCAGTTGCACAGTGCCGCCGCTGAGGCTTGAGCCCTGCTGCTTGATGTCGTTGCCGGTCACGGTTTTCTGCTTGTCTTCGTAATGCACACCGGCACGATACTGCCCGGCGTCCGGGCTGTTTTCCCTGGCGTAGGCATCGAAGCCACGCGTCTCGGTGGTTGTGCTGCTGTCGCGAGTGTCTTGCGCGGAATGCACCTTCACATCCCCCGCCGCGTCAGCACTCAGGTTGCCGCCAGCCTTGACCGTGGAACCGGCCACCTCAATGTCCTTGGCGCTCTTGAGCCCAAGGTTGCTGTCCGAGGTCAGCTCGCTGCGCACTGTGCTGCTGTCCTTGGCGTTCTGCCGGGTTTCGTCCTTGGTGATGCCGAAGAACTTGCTGTCCTTGTCGTGGCTGTTGGTGTGAGAAGTGTCCTGTACGCCATCGATCACCAGCGAACCCTTGTCGCTGATGACGCTCGATTCGGTGCCGCCGCGCACCTGGCTGCCGCTGATCCGCACGTCGTCCGCCTTGACGATCAACTTGCCGGCCGCGTTGATTTTGCTGCCCTGGTTCTGGGTCTTGCCCTGATCGGCGTCGCCGGTCTTGCCAAAGAAACCGCCGCCCACCAGATCGCCCGAGTAACGGTTGTCGCTGGTGCGCTGAGTGCGGCTCGCACTGGTGATTTCCACCTGTTTGCCCGCGAGGTGGATGTCAGCGGCGCTGCTCAACTCAGCCCCTTCGGAACGCAATAACGCGGCGGTCTGCAGGGCGATGTTGCCGCCCTCCAAGTGGCTGGTGATGCTGCGCTGCTCTTCGCTGCTGGTGTTCCAATCGGCTTTCCACAAGTGTTTACGGTGGTTGCCCTGATCGGTCTGGGTGTGGCTTTCGGTGGCGGCGCTCAGGCGTAAATCGCCGCCGCTTTGCACGCTCAGATTGCTCGCCGCTTTGACCTTGGCCGCTTTCAGTTCAGTGTCACCCGCGGACGACAATTGCGCGTCGCGGCTGGCGAGAATCTGGCTGCCGTGCTGGCGTGAATCGCTGTCGGTCTGCGTGCGGTCGTAGGTTTCCCAAGTGATGCCGATGGTGCTGTTGTTCCAGTTTTCGCGCTTCTCCTGGAGACGGCGGCTTTCGACGGTGCTCAAGGTCAAGTTGCGTCCGGCGTCGAGTTTGACGTCGCGGCCACTGACGTCGGCGGCGGCCAGGGTCAGGTCCTTGCCGCTGTGCAAGCGGACGTCACCCTGGCTGCTGCGAACGCCTGCCCGGACCACTTCGAGGCTGTCGGGAACGGCTTGGCCACTGATGCTCAAATCCCCTGCCGAGCGAATCTGCACGTCCTCGCGACCCGCGACCTGCACCGGCCCGACCCGCACGCCGGCGCCTTCAGCGGTGCTGACGATGTTGATGCGCCCCGCTTGCATGGCGCCAAACAGGCTGGCGTCGATGCGGTGGTCGGTGGTGTTGCCGGCCGGGTCCACGGTTTTCACCTGGCCCGAGGCGTAATCCACCTGATTGCGGCCGACGGTGAGGTTCAGTTGATCTCGAGCGTTGAGGCTGCCCTGGCTGTCGATGCGCGGGGCGATCAGGTTGATCGAGCCCTCACGGTTTTGCAGGCCCGCGCCCTGAATCTGCAACGTCCCGGTGGCCTCACGGGTGCTCAGGGCTTGCAGCTTGCCGTCGTTCAATTCGGGACGGCCGACCACGAGATTGGCGTTCGGTGTGTTGATGAAACTGCCGCCGTTCACCGAGATGCCGTTGGGGTTGGCCAACACATAATCGGCGGCGCGGCCGAAGATTTCCTGGGCACCGTTGATGGCCGAGGCGTTGCGGCTGACCACTTCGTTGAGGATCACGCTCGCGGCCTGGCCCTGGAGCTGCGGGTTGGCGGCCAGTTGCCCGGCGAGTTGGGATTGCCCGGCCTGCAAGGCGTTGTTCAACACCAGGCCCTGGCGATCGACGTTGTAATCGAGGAACTGGTTATGCGACAGGCCCGAGCCGTTGGGTGCAACGATATTGACGATCGGCACGCCGCCCTGGGTTTGCAGTTGTGCGGTGCCGCCGGGGCCCGGTGCGACCACCACGCCACCCGCGAGGGCGTTTGGCAGATGGGCAAACAGGAACAGGCTGGCAATCGCCCAGCGCAGTTTTCCCCGAGGGGAAAGATGGAACGCAAATGTTTGTTCAGGCATAGGAACCTCTCAATAAAAGTGCGGCATCACGTTGCGCGTTGGGATGATTGCCGAGGCTGTCGCGCACAGGTCCGACGGCTGAATGTGTGTCGGGTGAGTCGGTGGTCATATCTGCACCCCCACGCGCATCAGCCAGGTCTCTGGCTCATGCCTTAAACCGCTGGGGGTGTTTAGGCTGCGTTGGTAATCGACGTCCACTTGCAGGTTTTTCCAGCTCAGGTTGGCCCCGGCGCTGGCCCCGCTCAGGCGTTGCTCCTGGGTGCCGTGGTCGGCCTTGATCCAGCCGGTGTCCAGCCCCAGGCGCGGGGTGACTTGCACCGGCCAATCGCTGCGCAACGGCAGGCGCAAGGTGTTGCGCCAGATCGCGCCGCTGGCACCGGACGCACTGTTGACCCGGTAACCGCGCACGGCGGAATCATCGGTGCCGAGCAGTTGTTCGATGGCCGGCAGCGGATCGGGGCTGTACTGAATGTTCAACTGGCTTTGCCACTGCCATGTCTGCTGACCAAACTGGCCGTTTCGCCATTGGCTGAGACCGGCGCGGTACTTGCGAAACTGCGCCTTGGGCAGGTCGTTGACCTGGCGCTGGGCATCGTCATCGGCACCGAACCAGCGCAGGCCCTGGGCGTAATTGACGTCCAGGTTCCACACGGCGCTGTTGAGCCAGAACAGGTTCAAACCGGCTTCGGCCACGGTCAGGGTCGGGCTCTGGATACCGAGGCGAATGTTCTCCAGATAACTGTCGACGTCCTTGTGGGCCAGTTGCAGGTTGGCGCTGAACTGATGGCTCTGATCGCGCCACAACACCCGGTCGGCGCGCACGCTGAGCTGGTCGGTGATGCCGCTGCTGTGGAATTTCAGGGTGCTGAGCTTGAACGGCGCGCGGTATTCGGCATGGCTGGCGAATACGCTGTAGGTCCAGTAACCGTAGGGAATGGCGTAGTAAAGGCTGGCGTTGCGGCTGTAGCGATCATCGCGATTGGGGGTGTCACTGGCACTCACGTTGAGCGCGTCATTGAGCTCCAGCGGACTGTCGAGGCTCAGGCTCAGGGTGTCGCGATCACGCCCGGTGCTGGCGCTGCCGAGGTTGTCGACGCCCAACCCCAACGCCCAGCGAGACTGGCCGCTGGTGCGCGAACGCAGGATGATCCGCGAGGCGCCGGGCTGCGAGCCGGGGGCTATGTCGGCCGTCAGGTCAAGCGAACGCAAGCGGTTCAACTGATCCAGGCCTTGCTCAAGATCGCGCAGGTACAGCGGCTTGCCGAGCATTCCGGGGAAGGCGCCACCGAGGGACACCGGCAGGCGCTGGTCGGCCAGTTCGATGGACTCGACGTAACCTTCATCGACCACGATATCCAGCGATTGCCCGGCGACCGGAGCGCTGCGCAGGTACGGCCGACTGGCGATGTACCCCGCGTCCACATACAGGCCGGTGATGGTCGCCAGCAGATGGTTGATCTGGCCGACGCCCATGCACGACGACAGTTGCGGCTTGATCCGCTCGTCGAGGGTCTTGCTGCTGATCAGGGTGACGCCACCGACACGCGTGCCATTTAGGGGCCAGCAGCGTTCATCGGCGGGCACACTGGCGGGGACGGCCGGCGCGACCGGCGCAGGACCAAAGCTGCCGCGCTCCAGTTGCCGGCGACGCTGCTCCAGTTGCAGCTGTTGCAGATCGCGCTGTTGCTGTTGTTGCTGGCGCAGCACTTCCTGGCCTGGGGCGGAGGGCTCTGCCGCCTGGAGTGCAGAAGCACTCAGGCTCAACAACGAAGCCAACAACAGCGTGCAAGGCGAGCAACAACGGCGAGGCACAACGCGAAACGAATACGGCACTCAACATCCCTGTCATCATCAAATGGCTTAATGCCACCCCATCAATGCGAGTGATAGTCAGATCGTTCCTACACAAATGCAAGACGCGCCCTACAACGCTTACATTTCTTAAACAATTGGTTTCCTTGTCGTTCCTGCTCGTGCCCGCTGTCATCGCCCTGACGACTGGCAACAGAAATAATTTGCCACGAAATATTACCTACGTCATATTACATTCGTAATAAAGACCCGCTTCCCATAGGTATTCACTCAATGACCAGCATGCCCAGCCTCGAACCCGACGTCGCTGTCCCGGTGAGCACACCCAAGTCTCCCCTGCTCAAACGGTTGATCTTGCTGACGGCGGCCATCGCTGCCCTGGTTTTTGCCGGGCTGTACGCGACGCATTGGTGGACCACCGGGCGTTTCATTGAAGAAACCGACGATGCCTATATTGGCGGCGACGTGACAGTGATCGGCCCGAAAGTCGCGGGGTACATCGAAGAAGTGCTGGTCACCGACAATCAGAAGGTCAAGGCCGGCGACGTGCTGATCCGCCTCGACGCCCGTGACTACCGCGCCAACCTGGCCAGGGCCGACGGCGCGGTGGCCGCCGAAGAAGCGTTGCTGGCCAACCTCGACGCCACCGAACAACTGCAACACGCGGTGATCGGCCAGGCCCGCGCCGGCATCGATGCCGCTGGCGCCGAAACCGCTCGCTCACGGGACGACAATGCGCGCTACAAAAAACTGGTTGGCAGTAATGCGGTCTCGGTGGAAAGCGCCCAACGCGCCGACGCGACGTTCAAAACGGCTCAGGCCCTCAGTTCGAGGGCCCAGGCCGAACTGCTGGCGGCGCAGCGGCAGCTCAACGTGATCGCAACGCAAAAGCAGCAGGCCCGTGCCGCGCTGATGCAGGCCCACGCCGAACGTGATCTGGCGCAACTGAACGTGGATTACACCGAACTGAAGGCCCCAGTGGACGGCGTAATCGGCAATCGTCGGGCGCGGGTCGGCGCTTATGCCCAGGCCGGTTCGCAACTGCTGTCGGTGGTACCGTCCAGTGGTCTGTGGGTCGATGCCAACTTCAAGGAAGATCAACTGGCGCGCATGAATCCGGGGCAGCGGGTGGTCATTCATGCCGACGTGCTTTCCGGGCAGGCGTTTCATGGTCATCTGGACAGCCTCGCGCCGGCCAGTGGCTCACAGTTCAGCGTGCTGCCGCCGGAAAACGCCACCGGCAACTTCACTAAAATCGTTCAGCGGGTGCCGGTGCGCATCGTGCTTGATCCAGCCGATGGCGTGCTCGGCCACCTGCGTCCGGGCCTGTCGGTCACCGCCGAAGTGGACACTCGCAAGGAATCTGCAACCCCGGCCGTGGCCCGCGCGCCATGAGCCGCGCCCTCGCCGCCCCCGCGCAACCGTTCAATGCCGCGAACATGGCGACGGCGACCAAGGTTTTCGCCTTTGCCTCCATGTGTATCGGCATGTTCATCGCGCTGCTGGATATCCAGATCGTCTCCGCTTCGCTGCGTGACATCGGCGGCGGACTCTCGGCCGGCACCGATGAAACGGCGTGGGTGCAAACCAGTTACCTGATTGCCGAAATCATCGTGATCCCGCTGTCGGGCTGGCTGTCGCGGGTGTTCTCGACGCGCTGGCTGTTTTGCGCTTCTGCGGTGGGATTCACCTTGGCCAGCCTGCTCTGCGGCGCGGCCTGGAACATCCAGAGCATGATCGCCTTCCGTGCCCTGCAAGGCTTTCTCGGTGGTTCGATGATCCCGCTGGTATTCACCACCGCGTTCTTTTTCTTCACCGGCAAACAACGGGTGATCGCGGCCGCGACCATCGGCGCAGTGGCTTCGCTGGCACCGACCCTGGGGCCGGTGATTGGTGGCTGGATCACCGACATTTCATCCTGGCACTGGCTGTTCTACATCAACCTGGTGCCGGGAATTTTCGTCGCGGTGGCGGTGCCGATGCTGGTGAAAATCGACCAGCCGGAACTGTCGCTGCTCAAGGGCGCCGACTACTTGAGCATGGTGTTCATGGCGCTGTTTCTCGGTTGCCTGGAATACACCCTCGAAGAAGGTCCGCGCTGGAACTGGTTCAGCGACAGCACAATTTTGACCACGGCATGGATCAGTGGCCTGGCCGGCCTGGCTTTCATCGGGCGAACCTTGCATGTGGCCAACCCGATCGTCGATTTGCGCGCCTTGAAGGACCGCAACTTCGCCCTCGGTTGTTTCTTCTCGTTCGTCACCGGGATCGGTCTGTTTGCCACCATTTACCTGACGCCGCTGTTCCTCGGCCGGGTGCGCGGCTACGGTGCGCTGGACATTGGTCTGGCAGTTTTCTCCACCGGAGTGTTCCAGATCATGGCGATTCCGCTGTACGCCTTTCTGGCCAATCGCATCGACCTGCGCTGGATCATGATGAGCGGCCTTGGTCTGTTCGCGCTGTCGATGTGGGATTTCAGCCCGATCACCCATGACTGGGGGGCCAAAGAATTGATGCTGCCGCAAGCCTTGCGCGGAATCGCCCAGCAACTGGCCGTGCCGCCAGCGGTGACATTAACCCTCGGCGGACTGGCGCCGGCACGGCTCAAACATGCCTCGGGGCTGTTCAACCTGATGCGAAACCTGGGGGGCGCCATCGGCATTGCCGCGTGTGCGACCATCCTCAACGACCGCACCAACCTGCACTTCACCCGGTTGGCGGAAAACCTCAACAGCACCAACGAAGCGCTGAACCAATGGCTGTCCCAGGTCGGCAATAACTTCGCCGCCCTCGGCCAGAGCGGCGACGCCGGCGTCACCGCCAGCCTGCATCAACTCTGGCTGCTGACCTACCGCGAAGCCCAGACCCAGACCTACGGCGACGCGTTTCTGATGATCATGGTGTGCTTCATCATAGCCACGGCGATGGTGCCCTTGATGCGCAAGGTGCAGCCACCGGCCGCGCCGTCAGCAGACGCTCATTGAGCAAACTCTTGGTCTATACGTTCGACTCATACGACTGGAGGCCGCGCATCCTCCAATCAACTATTAACTTCGACGCGCTCTCTTATCTCGGCATTATGGGATTCGAACCTGGGGAGTTGTTTAAGGGATAGATGAAATGATGTCAGCCTATCCGTTGTCGCCTTCCAGTCAGCAAGCCTTGGATAGACATTGACAAACCAACTCAAATTCTCGTAGAGATTGCCAAAAGCCGAATTGATTTGCATCAGATCACCAAAAGAAATACTTCCTGAAAAAAAACGCGGTGCCGCCAGTAAACTACTAAAAACAAGTGAAAGCTGGCTATAACATTCGGTGAACAAAGAGAGTCGAACCTTGACACTAATTATCTCTCGCATGTTCGCCAGGCTCACATCAAGTTTGCCGCTGATACGATCTTTTTCCAAGCCACCTCCAGAGCACAGTGGAACGACACTCGATCGATCGCGAAACCTGACCAGAAAATACCGGAAGTCGGCCTCTGAACACTGCTGCTTGTTACTCAGAGAAGCCAACTTCGCACCTATTTTTTGAATCGCGCAGGTTCCTCCCAGCGCGTAAAAAACAGCCGCCCAAAACATATAAAATGGAACAACTACTCCAAATACGGTTAAATCCCCCGATATACTAATCAATACAACCCCAAACGAAACAATACTCGTCACCGCGTAAATCAGGCCACTGCCAAGATCAAGTGTCTCATACGTAAACTTATTGATATCTTCCGCAATGCGTTGATCCGGATTATCCACATTGCTCTCAATCTTTCCACGACACGCATAATTTACCATCCACGCGTTAAGATAGTAATTGGTCAACCATTTCCGCCAGCGCACCGCCATAATATCAATGAGGTAGGTCACCAATACGGAGCGCAAGACGGAAAACATCATCACGGCAAAAAAAATCAATATCAGCGAGTAAAACCTCTTCATATCCAGTTCTTGGATCGAATTATAAAAGTGATTATACCAATCATTGATTACTAGAGCTGTTACGACACCCAGCAGCGATATGATCACTAGCGCAATTACAGAAACCCATGCGAAGACCCTTTCTTCGCTTTTCCAGTATAAAAACAAAACGGACAAGATTTCCTTGATGGAGCTACCGCTTTTTTGGGGCGGTATCCCTCCTGAACACTTACAATCCATCGCCAGCCTCAATGCCCAAATGGTTAATTTATTTCACTGTCGCACCGTCATAAAGCGGTGGCTTTTTATATAAAGCCTTCATCTTTCACAACCAGAACTCAGTTCAAACTGCTTGTATCTCAGGTTTCTATCCCCGTTGGGTTCAACGTCGTTATTTCACAGCCCAAAATCCCAATCGACCAAGACTTGCGGCCAATTTCAATCGCGCAATCTGCCAGGCGTTCAAAGACTGAATATGCTGATCCTCTGCAGCAGCATAAGCCGTCAGCGCATTAAGCAGCTCCAACATACTGCCCACACCCGCACGATAACGACCTTGCACCACTTCCAGTGACTGTCGAGACTGCCTCACCAATTCGCCTATTTGCTCCAGACTTTTAGTTTCGACACTCAAGGATTGATAGCTTCCCCAAACCTCAAGGGAAACTTGCTCTTCAGTATTAGCAAGTTTCGCTTGCTCCGCCTCTACTCGAGCCCGTGCATTGCGTACCTGATAGCTTCGCTCGAAGCCTTCGAACAACGGAATTTTCAGCTCAATACCGATACTTCGCCCCTGCTCACGAGTATCCCCATAGAGACCACCTGACTGGTCAATACGAGCATTTGAAAGGTTTGCAGTTAGAGCAAGCGTCGGCCGGCCCTCTGCACGACGCTCATCAACTAACGCCTGCGCAGCATGAACGCGTGACTGGGCGGCGAGTAACGCTGGATGTTCTCTACGTGCAAGCAGGAGCAATTCGTCCACCGACTTCACGAAGTGAACGTCAGGTAACTGAGTCAGGTCCCCATTCAACCGCAACGTCGTTTCCGGCGCTAACCCCATATATAACGCGATCAGCCCCATGGTCTTTCTAAGGTTACCGGCATCCCTCAGTTGACGCAGGCGCGCTTGAGAAAAAGCGGTCTGAGCCTGGAGCCGATCAGAGAGCGCGGTCGCACCTGATTTATATTTGGCATCGGCCGCCTTCAGGTTTTCTGCGGCCAGCTCTGCGACAGACGTAGAGATATTTAAATTTTGTTGTGCGGCCAGCGCTTCATAATAGATCTGCGCAGCCAGCACAAACGTGTTTTGGAGCGTTGCGTTCTGATGGGCATTAGCCGCCTGCAAGAGCTCCTGAGCATTGCGCAGTGCAGCACCTCGACGACCAAAGTCGAACAAAACCCAATTCAAACCAAGTCGGTTGGTACTGCTCAGCGTATTGCCGTCACTGGCAAGATCAGGGTAATCGTCATACCTTGTTTTAGTATTACCTTGATGACGACTGATACTGCCATCCAATCTAGGCAAGTAAGCTGACTTACCAATACCCACCTTGGCAGCCTGTGCTTTGGCTTCTGCCCAGGCAAGACGCGTTTGCGGGTCGTGGCAAAGAATCCGCTCAATTGTTTCTTCAAGCGAAAGCTGCTCCGGCAATGGAGCAAACAGGCATGGAGCACCTACCCCATTAAGATCTTGAACACGCTGGCTAGAGACACTCTTAGTTGTGGCAAAGATATCGTGTTCAAAAGCGTACGAGTACGACGAACCGAACAACATCGCTGCACTCAAAAAACCACGAGACATGCAGTTCATGGAGCCTCCGCCACCACAACATTCGACTGCGCAACGGTCGACCATTCTCTGATACTGCTAGCCGGTTCATCCCACGCAATCTTTCCGGCATCCAGCATCACCACGCGATCGGCAGAAGCGATGGTGTCGGGACGGTGCGCGATAATAATCCGCGTTATCTTGAGAGAACGAATTGCTTGGTTCACTCGCTCCTCACACGCGACATCAAGATGACTGGTTGCTTCATCCAGAAGAAGAATTCGGGGTTTTTTATAAAGTGCCCGCGCCAGTAATACACGCTGCTTCTGTCCGCCGGATAGAATGGTCCCCATATCCCCCACAAGAGTGTTGTACGCCATTGGCATCGCCTGAATATCATCATGGATGGCCGCCATTTGCGCACACTCGATAATGCTGCGCATATTCGCTTGAGAATCGAAGAAGCTGATATTTTCCGCGAGCGACCCAGCAAACAACACGTCGTCCTGCATGACCGTTCCGACAAGCTCACGGAGTCCATCCGTCCCCAGTTGGGAAAGAGGCAAACCCGCCACGCTAATTTCTCCATCACTGGGCGGGAAAACACCTAGCAACAGACTGACCAAAGTACTTTTACCGCTCCCCGACGCACCAGTGATCGCAACTGACTCACCTTCTTTAATGTGCAAATCCACGCCATTCAAAACAAAAGGCTCTTGATCTGAATAGCGGTATTTCAACCCCCTTATATCGATATGTGCTTCTCGCTTTTGAAGTGCCTCACTGTCAACATTCGCGGTATTTTCCTCAGGTGGATGCATGACGATGTCGGCCAGCCGCTCCCCCTGCAGTTGCAACATGTGCAGTTCAAACAGATTATCAATGAGGCTGCCTACACGGCTGACAAATTGTGTTTTATAGGCGACAAATGCCATTAGCACTCCCACGGTAAACTGACCACCCATTACCATCTGAGCACCGATCCAGAGAGTCAGCAGGTTCTCCACACCAAACAGCAAACCATTGAGTTGAACGTACAGCAGTTGCAACTTCTGAGCCCGAAGCCCGGCATTTATTTGCTCAATCAGAAGACCAAGCCACGTCTGTTGGCGTACGTGCAGACGCTGGAATAACTTGAGCGGTCGAATACCGCGAACAGTCTCAAGGAAATGGCTCTCCTGCCTCGCTGTATGGATAATCTGCTCCGCGGTTGCGTTACGCAGTGGGTGATACCAGACCCAACGACCCAATCCATATAAAAGCATGGCAACCACAGTAATACTCGCCAGCGCAGGACTGTACAGAAACATCATGGCTAACGTGGCGATGGTCATCAAACCATCGACAACAGTCGAAAAAAAGGAGGCGGTCAGCGTATGCTGAATAGTGTCGACCGCGCCGAATCGCGATACGACATCGCCTAGATGGCGCTTTTCAAAGTACTGCGTCGGTAAACGCAGCAGATGGCTGAATACGTTGGATCGCCATTGAACACTGAGCAGTGTACTCATGTGCATCATGACCCATGCACGGACCGCCCCGACCAACTGCTGCATCAGCATCAGGACACCGAAGCCAATGACGAGTGTTGTCAGTAAATCTCTGTCCTCGCTAACAAGGACGTTA
The DNA here is from genome assembly GCF_007993905.1 of Pseudomonas sp. SJZ077. Lineage (NCBI taxonomy): Bacteria > Pseudomonadati > Pseudomonadota > Gammaproteobacteria > Pseudomonadales > Pseudomonadaceae > Pseudomonas > Pseudomonas sp. SJZ077. The sequence goes on along the minus strand of NZ_VIUJ01000012.1, from coordinate 86,545 downwards.
TCGATAGTCCATTGAAGAAGAAATGGACTGACCAACGAAAACACTTCAAGTGCCAACGTCAACAACAGAACCTGCGTAAGGGATTGATACAGGCCGCTCACGCGCCCTAACATCCCCATTAGTTTGACGCGAGGAGGCTCTGATTGAACGGCAAAATTATGTTCAGGCCAAAGCTCCAGTGCGACGCCGGTAAATGAACGAGAGATATCATCCATACACAAAACACGTGTGCCATGCGCGGGATCGAATAGCGTGGCACGTTGTCCACTCACCGACTCCAACACCACGAAATGGTTGAAATCCCAATGCAAAATACACGGCAGCTTTAGTTTACCCAATTCCTCCAGATCCACTCTTACCGCTCGAGATCCCAACTCAATTTGCTGAGCAATTTGGACAATCTGCTGCAGCGTTGTGCCCTTGAGTGAAATCGTGAATCGCTGCCGCAACTCCATCAAGCTTGAATGATAACCGTGATAAGCAGCAATCATGGCAAGACAAGCAAGCCCACACTCGGTCGCCTCGGTCTGGAGAACCAGGGGCAAGCGCTTTCCAAACCTCAGGTTGATTGAATCAAAAACTATCATCAATAGTCCTATAGTTTGCCGGTAAGACTATAGAGTGGCTCGAGCACCCACTCATAAAGGTGGCGAGTTTCCTGAAGGACATCCGCCTCAAGTAACATCCCATTCTGCAGCGCCCGTAACTCCCCATACGCTAAAACGCCCTGCTCCTTCAGACTGACTTGAATGCGATAAAATTGTTCGCCATCTTTACCAAGCCCAGGAATGCTATTGCTCATATTTGCCAGCTCGGCAGACGAAATAGTCACCCGTGAAATTGACTGTATCTGCCCATGGTGCTGGCCAAATTTTTGATATGGATAAGCTTGATAACGAACAAGGACCGGATCCCCAACCTTGATAAAGCCAATTGATTTGCTCGGGGCATAGAGCTCTGCAATCAATTTGCTGTTGGCCGGAACAATGCTCATAACGGCACGTGAACCATCCAGTGTCTGGCCCACCTCCGCCATGACCGCCGTGACAATCCCCGACTCGGGAGCGGTGATAAGCAACATGCGTTTAGCTTCGCTCTCCGCCACTTCCTGATCAATAAGAGACAAGGAACGCTCCAGATTGGATAACTCATTGGCATGCCGGGAATCCAGGCTCGATAGTTCATTGCGACGCTCTACCAACTGCTGCTGCAGCGCAGTCCGCTCCCGCTCTAAAGACTGGAGGGATTGTCGCTGCCCCAGCAGCTCACTCTGGCGCTGCTGAAGCTGATCCATGGAAATGTAACCTTTTTCCATTAAACCGCTATAACGACTTGCGGCGTCGGTAGCCAGAGCCACCAATTCTTGCTGGCTTGCGGTTTGCCGGACTAAAATCGATAGTTCACCCTGCAAACTGACAACTTTGCTGGCTAAACTTTTGCGCTCGTCGAACTGGAGACGTTTTTGCTTTCCAAGTGCCTCAAGCACTGAGTGCCGTCGCAAGCGGAGTTGAACACTGACTTCCGCCTGCACAGGCTGAGCATCTGAACCATATCGTTCACTGGAAATACTAAGCAAGCGCGCCCCCTTTTCGACGAACTGCCCCTCTTGCACAAACTTTTCCAACACAACACCGTATTGAGGCACTCGTACTTTCACTTGCCCGGATGAAGGTAGTAATTGCCCAATAATCGTGCTGCGCTTTGTATAACTTCCCCAAACAAAAAACATGATCACCGATAAGGCCAGAACAACGGCAACGGCAGTGAGACAAGTAAACGACAACGGAGGAACCAACACGACCTCCCCCATCCACTTTACCTTCCGCGACTCAAGTGCTTCCGCACGAAAAAGTGAGGATTGACGATTCAAAAACTCACCCCTTAAGAACAATACACACCTGAAACCCCGACCATGCCCTGCAACGTTTAAATAGAAAATGCTTGCCCATTAAAGTTTCCTGGGCACAGCGTTAACGCCTTAAATTCTCAGATACAAAGGTGCTACTACCAATTTCGTACCGACATATTTTTTTTACGCTGTAATTTGGATCCCTGCGGACCCAGGATAATCGTCCAACGTAAAACGATCGTATCTCTTCAAGAAAGTAACGCGCCGCCTCCTTTACGCTTCCCGTCGGCATACAAAAGTCAATCACCCATAAATTACCACCTTCATTCCATTCCGAAAAATGCAATGAGAAATTATTATCACCCAGCAACCTACTCTCTACATCTTCTGCAAGATATGCCCATGTAACGTAACCAATCGGAGTGCCATCCCAATCAAAGAAAAATTTTATCTGACCCAGCGTAATGGCTTGCTCTATCCAACACCGAATGGTCAACACTTGAAAGAGCGAATACTTCTTTGATTGCAGAAGCACCATTACAGCATAACCTATCAAAGTCGCTCGTTCTTTAGTGTTTGCATTTGTACACTCAGTCGCGATGTCATACTTCAAGTAAAGCCCCCTGCACCGCACCATAAAAATCAACAACATTTCTTGCCATCGGAAGTTCTTTTGACAGCGCGACGAGTTGCGTCCAGGTTGTCAACTGTTGAGTCCCCTCATGCATCACTAGAAACGCATCAAGAACCCCATCGTACTCAATGAAATTGCATCCGCTTTTCCACATTAACGCTGCGAACTTTATATCTGTCTTCAGGCATATGTCCGCTGCATCCTTAGATTCATCCGCCAAATCGTTTATCTGCTCTCTAAAGTCCAAATCGGTTTTCGCGTTACGAATCGACTCTTTAATAAAATCATACAACTTAACATTTTGTAAAAGCACAGGCGTTACAGAGAACCTGGTTAAATTGATGCTCAAAACACGTATTAAATTGATCATGGAAATATCTGTTTTTTGCATAGCCGCCGCAAAAAAAAACTCAAACGCCTTGTCCAGTTGATCACTCAAGTGACGATTGGAAACGCGCCAGTCTATGCTGATGTTTGATGCAGCTTTATCGACGGAGACACTTCTAACACAAGGACGCTCTTGCACTGAAAAAAAACGCACCCCACCGAAAGCTTGTTCATTGCCCAGCTCGTACGTTTGTTGTTTAATCAACATTATCAGTACATCTGAGAAGTGCATAAACTCTTGCGTCCCTGCCATTGCTTCGACTACACAATGTGGAAACCCAGCACGTATCAGCGAGTTTTTCCTCAGCGCCAACTCATAGCACTGCTGAAACTCAACCATTGCGCTGTGAAAAACCTCACTCGCATATTCGTCAGATAACACCAAATATTTTTTTGCGTAGTAGCAAATATTTTCAATGCTTTTAATTGCTGAAAGATGTTCAGCCTCGAACCGTTGAAAAAGTCGCTTTTCTCTGACCGAGATCGGCGACACAACCGTCACGCTATTTAGGTCTAGCCAACCACCGGCTATCGTCAAATTTGAAGATGACATCATCATGTGCATAATGTTCTTACATCTTGCAACTGCAAACTGCTTCGCATAACGTTTTGCCAGTTCGACTATTCCGCATCGAAATGAATCAATTGAAGTCCGGTCGGATACATTCGTAAAATCAGAATCACCCGATTGAGGTAGGAACTCATGAATACGCTGCATGGCTCGCCGCACCCGCAGCGCATCATTGCTTAATGGCGCCCCCAAGGGTACGTCTTCTTTAAACAGAGTTGCACGCTCGAAATGAGCAGGTCTTACAACCGCCTCTCTAACAAGCAAAGCCCTGGTATGAGTTGTACCGTCAAGTACAAAGCTTTCGTTCAGCCTTATCACAGCCACTGTTCGGGCTGCGCCATAAGGTAAGGCTATCTGGATAACCTCCCCCCAAATGGCCTCATGGATTGCGGATTCTAAATCGAGCATTCCATTGGAATGAATGGCGTCTTTGTGTGCGCCCACCAGTGGCGTTCGTCCAATTCCCTTCAGCTGAAATAAACCATCATAGCCACACCGACCGCCGCCGCCATTTCGTGAAATGAAGTCACCGCCATAGCGCTCAGCAAAAAAAAACTTTTTTGAAGTATCGCTATCTTCTATCGTTGAGTCAGCCCGATCTATGAGATAACTATAATCACGTAGTATTTGATCCTGATCCCCCCCCTTGGCCAGCTTCTGATGAAACAATACGACCTGAGCCCCCAACACTTTGCTTGCAGCAAACTCCACCAACACTTCTGGAAAGTCAGATAATTTACCTTCCTGTACCACCCTCGCCTCCTTTAAATAAAACATCTTAAACTTGTCAATGCCGCATCAAACAAACACACCACTTATCGCCATACGCAGAATCAGCTTTACCTTCCGCTCCGCCTGCAAATCTAAAAACCCAGCAATGAGTAGGCAAAAAATGAAACAATCATCACAAAGGGAACAAGAAATGCTTTGACAGGTTGCGGAAAATCAAAACCAAAGAACCTTTTTAAGGAATATGCAACTAGAAACGTCAGCCCCCACACCACCAGCACACAACCAAGCCTTGTGTAAAACTCAAACCAACTAAATGACTCCATACTCTTCTCTTTGGACTACTACCAAGAATGTAGCAATAATGACTTTTCAATCGAGCCTCCATCCAAGATTGAGGCCCGACCGACATATTTACCCATCTATTTATTAATGGGCGAGCCCTTGTTGACGTTTAGCGTCCGGCATCAGTGCCACGCGATACAAGACCGCCAGCAAAACCGCCGTAGAACCCGGCGATACCGGCCCCTACAGCTTGAGCAGTTGTTGCAGGCGTAAAGAATCCTAATACCGCCCCGCCTACTGCAGCCTGGCCCGCACCAGACCAAGTTGCGGTCTGCCCAGCACCTGCTTGAGTTCCAACATATGCCATAACTCCGCCAGCAGCGCCCGCTATCGCACCAGGAGGACCGATAGCACCACTAACAGCCTCAACTTCATTTCGAGTTAACTCGCGCATAACACTACTTCCTTTCCATTGTAAAAGCCAAAATATGCTAATTCCAAATCAGCCTGACTATTTTAAAATACAAAAGGTATCAACAGTCAATACAATTCACGTAAAACAACAACTTATATACAAGCAAAAAATTTCGGACAAACGAATCCAACTCCTGGCCACTTAAACCAAGAGTTTAAAGATCCTGCCTTTTAACTTACTAGTCGCTATTGAGTTTGAACCACAATCTGTGACCTCAAATCACTTACCATTGAGCCAATAACCGAACTCATACCTTTGAAATCATCAGGACTGCACAACGCACTGGGGTTGTTAAACTTCAAATATCGACGGACCACCACAGCGTCAGGCTCTTTGAAGTAGCTAGACGTATATTCGAATTTTTCATGGCGCAACGTCATCGACTTAGGCACCGCGACAATATTGACCTCTTTGGCAAACTCAAAGCGCGCCTGCTCTTCTGTGATTCCCGAGATACAGGTGAAGGCTTGAACACGATCGCTCTCCGCTGCGAAAGCAAAGACGTTTTGCGCAATACCACCCGCGAAGCTGCTCATCGTGGAAACGCCCGTAGGCCCTGGAAATCCGACCAGCTTCTCCGACCGACCGACCATTCGTATTGCGAGTTCGTTATCGCTCGCCTCAAGTTCGGTCGCGCTGAACTCTCCTTTACCCGTCTGGCCGTAGCTCGCCAGAACTTTTTGCACCAACTGGTTTCGATCAACAGGGTTCATGGACTTAATGGCGTAACGATTGGATTCTGCCGCCCAGCCTGTGATTCGGGATGAATGAGTGAAGTCGGCATCACCATTGGCGCTCACCTTGAACACCGTATTGTTCTCTACTTTTCCTTCCTGGGTAGAGGGTGTACGTCCCTGCGTTCCTGACTTGCTGAAAACGACGGGTTTATCCAGGTCAAAAATGGGCAGATAACCGCCTGCAATTCCCTCTGCTGTGGAGTCCAGATACAGGTCCAGATTCGGGATGTAGGTGATGACGTGATCGAGCACTCCCAGCGTCGGGACCTTGGGTAAGGTATAGGCATTACCAGAGTTGATAAGCGCAGGCGTGCTTTCTATAGCTACGGCGTCGAGCAATGACTGCAATAACACTACGTGATCCTTACAGTCCCCATAGCGATTGGCCAGAATGCTGTCGACAGCATTTGGAACTACACCACCCGCCCCCACATAGACTGCAACATAGCGGATGTTCTTTCGGACCCAGTCGCTCAAGGCAATTGCCTTGTCCCGAGGGTTATCAAGATTGGCTGTTATCGTTTTTGCCAGCTCGCTGATTTCTGCCGTCACACGGCTCTTCGCCCGAGAGTCGTAGGCTTGGGCAAAGACTTTGAAGTCAGTGAACGTCGAAACGGCCAGATATTGACCGTAGTCCTGGTAGGAGACGGAGCCACTTTCAATACGATCTATTTTGCCGGGAACATAGTTCCAACGGTATATTTTGCGTCCCGCCGCAACCACAGGCTCGCTGGCTTTGAAGCCTCGACCATCGGCATGCAACGGCATGCTTTGCGGCAAGTCATAAATAAGGGTGTACTGCTCGGTAGGATGAAATGTGGGTTGCGACAACGCCTCGAACTGCTGCGGGAACAATGCAGTGGTGCGATGTGTTTTGAATTGAATGATTAAGCGATCGCCGACAGCGACTTCAGGAAAGATGACGACCTTGACCCGTGTGTCCTGGAACATTGGCGCATCGGATGAGCCGCGCTCCTGTTGTTCTTTGATCTGATCAGCATTGACCGATATTCTCCGGCCATCCGGCTTCTGGGTGTAAGCCTCGACGACATCCAGGCTTTCCAGTGTCCGGTTGTAGCTCAACGGACGTTGCGAATACGCGTTGATGGCGCGTTCTTCATTGATCAGTACCACGATGTCATTAGTGGCGACAAAGCTGCCGTCTGCGTTGATGACATGGGTTCGAACGTCTTTCTCGATCGTGATTGAGGAATCGGTACCCTCATCCTTGGCGAGCGCCGCGTTCAACGCAAAAACAAATACTGCTATCGAGCCAGCCAACCGTACAGGGAAATAAACTGCGAACCGCATAAAGATCCATCTTTATAAATGAGACACGTTCGCAATATACAGCAATAAGCCATCATTTGTATCAATTTTGAAACACTCAGCAACAGGTTCATCGCTCAGGGCCTTAATGATGAGTCTGCTTTCTCCCCGCCACGGCGATGGTGCCCTTGATGCGCAAGGTGCAGCCACCGGCCGCGCCGTCAGCAGACGCTCACTGATCAGGCTTGAGGCATTTTGCGGAAACCCACCGCCAGGCGATTCCAGGCGTTGATGGTGGTAATGGCCACGGTCAGGTCGACCAATTCCTTAGGGCTGAACTCGGACGCCGCCAGTTCGTAGTCCTCATCCGGCGCGTGAGTCTGACTCAGCAGCGTCAGGGACTCGGTCCACGCCAGCGCCGCACGTTCACGCGGGGTGAAGAACGGCGTTTCCCGCCAGGCCGACAGTGTGTACAGACGGCGCTCGTCTTCACCGCCCTTGCGCGCATCGGCGCTGTGCATGTCCAGGCAGAAGGCGCAGCCGTTGATTTGCGAGGTGCGCAGCTTGACCAGTTCGATCAGGGTCTTTTCCAGCGGCAGCTTCGAAACCGCGCCTTCCAGCGCGATCATGGCTTTGAGTGCGTCAGGGGACGCAGTGTAGAAATCGATGCGTGGTTTCATGGTGGACTCCAGGAGCAAGTGGGGGTGGAGCTAAGTTAATCCCCCACACCCCTCTCACAAATAACCAATATCACCAAAGTCAAGGAGACCATTGGATGTGCCGATGATGGATTGGCGAGCTGAAACGTGGTTTGCCTGCTCACGAACCGCGCAGTGCTCATCCCCGAAGATCCCTACGCCCGACTGCGCAACCAGCGCAAAAACCCTTTCTTCTCCACCACCTTCGGCACTTCCTGGGTCAGGGCCTGCGCCTTGTGCAAGCGGAAATCCAGCAACGCCGTCATCGCTTCGCTGATGTCATGACGCGCATCCAGGCACGGTTTGAGGTAGTCCTTCTCGATGCGATACAAGCTGCAGGCGGTCTTGGCGCTGAACTCCGCCGGCAGCGCGGTATCGGACAAAATCCCGCCCTCGCCGATCACCTCGCCCGGGCCCATGCGCCCGGATTCGAACTTGACCCCGCCCCGGCTCAACTGCACCGAGACCACACCCGATTCGATGATGAACAGGTGATCGCTGACCTCACCCGCCGGCAGGATCATGTCACCGGCGCGGAAGGTTTGCAGGGTCATGTTCTGGCTGAAGGTGTCTTTCTCTTCCTGACGCAGGGTCGAGAAAATGTTCGAACTGTCCAGCAACGCCCGTGGCCGTGACAGGACGGCAGGCGCGTTGGATTCGACGCTCGACAACAGGCTGACACCAGACGCCTGCAAGTGCCGGTACGCCAGGTCGAACAGCAGATTGCGCACCATGCGTTTCTGATCCATGGAGACCACGAAGCCACTGATTTCGTACTCCACGCCACTGGCGCTCGAGCCTTTCAACGCCACACTTGGTGCCGGTTTGCTCAGCAGATAACGGCAACCCTGCATCGCCCGCTCCAACGCGTCGAGCACCGTTTGCGGGCGCGCGTGCGGGCTCAGTTGCAGGCTGATCGAGACGCCGAACATATCGCTCGGCCGGCTGAAATTGATGATCTTGGCCTTGGCCGCCAGCGAGTTGGGAATCACCACCATGCTGCCCTGGGACGTTTGCAGGCGCGTGGCGCGCCAATCGATGTCGGTGACCCGGCCTTCGGTGCCGTCGATGGAGATCCAGTCATCCAGTTGATAGGGTTTGGTGGTGTTGAGGACGATCCCGGAGAACACGTCGCTGAGGGTGCTTTGCAAGGCCAGGCCGACGATGATCGCCAACGCACCGGAGGTCGCGAGCACGCCTTTGACCGGCAGTTCGAGCACATAGGCCAGGGCGGCGATGACGGCGATCAGAAAGATCACCGCACCGAGCAGATCCTGCAGCAACCGCCCCGTGTGCCCGACCCGTTGCATCATCACTGCACCGATCAACACCGTCAGTGTGCGCGCGCCGAACAGCCACCAGCCGATCTGCAACCCCGTGGCCGCCAGGTGCAGCGGTACGTTATCGGCCCAGGGTGCCGGCTCCAGCGGGTTCATGCCTTCGTTGAACAACAAGACACTGAACAGCGCAAAAATCACCAGCCGCACGACCAGTTTCCAGTTGCTGCCGTTGGCACTGATCAAGCGCCACAAGCCGAGATCAATCAGGATCAGGACCAGCGCGCTAATCAAGGGGTGATTGGTAAGCAGTGACAGCATCAAACAACTCCAGCCATGTACGGATGGGCACAGTGTAGGAGTAAATGCGGATCTGATAACACCTCAAAAAACTGCGGGATAAGTGTTGGCACAGCCCAGCGTCAAGACAATGAGCTCAATCGCTCATCTGGCCGAAACGGCCCGACTGGAAGTCAGCAAAGGCCTGATGAATCTCTTGCTCGCTGTTCATCACGAACGGGCCGTGACCGACAATCGGTTCGTCGATCGGCTCGCCGCTGAGCAGCAACACCACGGCGTCATCATTGGCTTCCAGGCTGAGCTGATGGCCATCGCGTTCGAACAACGCCAACTGCCCTTCGCGTATAAGTTCCAGGCCGTTGACCTCAACCGTGCCGCGCAACACCACCAGCGCGGTGTTACGGCCTTCATGCAGGTCGAGGGTCAACAACTTGCCGCCGTTGAGGCGCAGGTCCCAGACGTCGATCGACGTGAACGTGCGCGCCGGACCGGTGTGCCCCTCAAACTCGCCCGCGATCAAGCGCAAGCTGCCAGCCTTGTCCTTGAGCGGGAGGTTCGGGATGTCGCCATCGAGAATCGTCTGATAACCGGCATCGGCCATTTTGTCCCTGGCCGGCAGGTTGACCCACAGCTGCACCATTTCCAGGGTGCCGCCGGTCCTGGCGAACTCTTCGGAGTGAAATTCCTCGTGGAGAATCCCCGACGCCGCGGTCATCCATTGCACATCGCCGGGGCCAATCCTGCCGCCGCTGCCGGTGGAGTCGCGGTGCTCCACTTCGCCCTTGTAAACGATGGTCACGGTTTCGAAACCGCGGTGCGGATGCTGACCCACGCCACGACGCTCGGTGGTCGGGGTGAATTCGGCGGGGCCAGCATGATCGAGCAGCAAAAACGGGCTGATGTGTTTGGCCAGGTTGTCATAGGAAAACAGTGTGCGAACCGGGAAACCGTCGCCGACCCAGTGGGTGCGCGGGCTGGTGTAAATACCGATGATGTTTTTCATCCTGCCTCCAAATTCGTTGTTTGACGCAATGGACTCAGCTTAAGACCGAACGCTTCAATCCACTAGACGGCAAAAATCAGCCTGAGCGTTCTACCTGGAGAACGATGGCAAAGGTTTCGACAGGGCCGGTAATCGGCGAGGAATTGCGCCTGGGCGATAGCGTGTGACGACTCGACACGCGGGGCTGGCGGAGTTTTTATTTCGGACATAATATCGATCAGGATTACAACCATAATATCCGCTCTCGTTCGAGGAACTCATCATGCAAAGCCCCAACCGCGACGCCACCCTCGCCCAATGGATCGCCCAGGAACAGGCCATGCGCTCGCGTCTGGCCGGACCGGGCAGCCTGTCCATGGCTGAGGTCAGCGCGCTGTCACCCGCCGAGTTTTTCCAGGGTATCGGCGACGGCGCACTGCCTTCACCGCCCATCGGCGCCTTGATGGATTTCATCCCCATCGAATGGTCGGCCGGGCTGTTCATTTTCCAGGGCACGCCGGATTCGCGGCACTACAACCCGCTGGGCAGCGTGCATGGCGGCTACGCGGCGACCTTGCTGGATTCGTGCATGGGCTGTGCGATTCATACACAGCTCAAGAAGGGCCAGGGGTATACGACGCTGGACTTGCGCATCAGCTACGTCCGGGCGTTGACCGGCGCCAGCGGACCGGTCCGGGCCGAAGGGAAAATTGTGCATCTGGGCCGCTCCACCGCGCTGGCTGAGGGGCGGATTTATGATGTGGATGGGCGGTTGTATGCGACGGGGTCGACGACTTGCATGATTCTTGAGGCTCGGGGGTAAATTCCGAGACCGAGTTGTGGCCATCGCGAGCAGGCTCGCGCCTACAAACGCAACGCCGCCCTGTAGGAGCGAGGCTTGCCCGCGAAGAAGGCAGACCAGACACCCTCAATCCTCCAGGCGGCCCCCCGATTCATGACTTGCGGTAAACATTGCTTTGCCCATCCAGCGGTTTTTCCCAGGGAGGCAGCCGGGGATACTCCTGTCCATTCCCACTGCAACCCTTGGAGTCATTGATGTCTATTCCCGCCTTCGGTCTTGGTACCTTTCGCTTGCAAGGCCAAGTGGTCATCGATTCGGTGAGCACCGGCCTCGCGCTGGGTTACCGAGTGATCGACACCGCGCAAATCTACGAAAACGAAGCCGAGGTCGGCGAGGCCATCGCCGCCAGCGGTATCGCCCGTGAAGAATTGTTCATCACCAGTAAAATCTGGATCGCCAATTTCGCCAAAGACCGGTTGATCGACAGCCTCAAAGAAAGCCTGCGCAAACTGCAGACCGATTACCTGGACCTGACGCTGATCCACTGGCCGTCCCCGGACGATCAAGTGCCGGTCGAAGAGTTCATGGGCGCCTTGCTCGAAGCCAAGCGACTGGGCCTGACCCGGCAGATCGGCGTCTCCAACTTCACCGTCGAGCTGATGCAAAAAGCGATTGCAGCGGTCGGTGCCGAGAACATCGCGACCAACCAGATCGAGCTGCACCCGTACCTGCAGAACCGCAAGGTCGTTGAGTTTGCCCGGCGCCAGGGCATCCAGATCACGTCCTACATGACCCTGGCCTACGGCGAAGTGTTGAAAGACCCGGTCATCCAGCAAATCGCCGCTCGTCTTCAGGCTACTCCGGCCCAAGTCACGCTGGCCTGGGCCATGCAGTCGGGGTACGCGGTTATCCCCTCTTCCACCAAACGCGCCAACCTGCAAAGCAATCTGAAAGCCTGTGACCTGCCGTTGAGCGAAGCCGACATGGCGTTGATCGCCAGCCTGGATCGCGGCCATCGATTGACCAGCCCCAAAGGTATCGCGCCGCACTGGGATTAAGTGTCAGCCCGTCTCAAGGCTCTGATCGAGACTTCGCATGGCGTCCTGCAATTGATCGACGGCTTCGTCGATCGATGTCGCACGACCTTCGGCGCAGGCACGTTCCAGCGCCTTGCACCTTTCGATCAACCGTTGGGCACGGACCATGCGCGCACCGCCCTTGATACGGTGCGCCAGGTCTCGCAGCCCCGGGAGATTGTTGTCGGCGTGTGCTTGAAGCAGATGTTCGCGGTCGTTGCGATTGGTTATTGCCAGTTCACGCAGCAATTGATTGATCAACGTCCGGTCTTCTCCGACGTATTGCTCCAGCTCGCTCAAATCGATCTCGGATGATGGGGGTTGTTCGTTCGTCGTCTCTGCAAACCGGTCGGCCAACCAACTACTCAGATCCGCCAGCCGAATCGGCTTGAACAGACAATCGTCCATGCCAGCTTCCAGGCACCGGACCTTTTCCTCAGGCTGCGCATTGGCGGTAAAACCCAGGATCAGCGTCGGCAGCAGGCCATACGCGCGCTCTTCATCGCGTATCTCACCGGTCAATTCATAACCGCTGAGCTTCGGCATATTGCAGTCAGTGATGACCACATCAAACTCGTGTGTACGCCACAGTTCCAGCCCTCGCTCTCCCTCTTCGGCCTCCATCACGCGATGCCCCAGGTAGCTCAGCTGGCTTGAGAGCAACAGGCGATTGGCCGGGTAATCGTCAATCACCAGAATGGTCAGTGGCCGCGTGGGTATCGGTGATCCGCTGTCGACTGATGCACAGGGTGGTAACGGCTTCAACGCCATCAGCGAAAGGCTGATGTCGACTTGCGAGCCTTGGCCGAGGACGCTGCGCAGCACCAGCCGCCCCCCCATCATTTCGCACAACGCCTGACTGATCACCAACCCCAGCCCGGACCCCATGCTTGCGGATTGCTGGCTGTTACCGGCCTGAACGAACGGACTGAACAAGCGTTTCTGGTCAGCTGCGCTGATGCCGATGCCGGTGTCTTCAATGCGCACATTGACCCCCAGATGCCCTGACAATCCGGGCACCACACTTAACGTCAAACTCACCTCACCCTCACGGGTGAACTTGATCGCGTTGCTCAACAGGTTGGACAGCACCTGCTTGAAGCGCGTGGGGTCGATCAGCACCTCACGGTCGCTGCGCGGGTCCAGATCGACGCGCCACGCCAAGTGCCTTTCCCGGGCAAGTCCTTCAAAGACCCGACAGATCGACGCCACCAGATCACGCAAATTGGCACGTTCGGGCGTCAGCGATAAACGCCCGGACTCAATGCGCGCGATATCCAGAATGTCGCCGATCAACGCCAGCAACTGCTGAGCAGCCGTAGCGGCGACCTCAAGGGATCGGCGATCGGCAACGCCCTCTTCTGCCCGCTTCCAGGCCATTTCCAAAAACCCGATCAGGGCACTCATCGGTGTGCGGATTTCATGGCTCATGGTTGCCAAAAAAGTGGTTTTGGCACGGTTGGCATCGTCCGCAACGTCCTTGGCCTGCTGCAACTGCTGCAGCCACTGCTGGCGTTGGCGAATTTGCCGACGCTGCCAGGCGATCCATCCCAAGGCCAGCAACAACAACGCCCCGGCCGCCGCAAACCCCTGCAAAATAGCTCGCCGATGGCGCAGCCAATAACTGTCATCGACCACCGCATCACTGCTCCAGCGGGCGACCAGATCGTCCATTTCCTCGGGCGAAATGCTCAGCAAGGCCTTGTTCAAAATCGAGTTCAACACCGATTCATCACGGCCGGTTGCCATCGAGATGCGCGCCGGTTCATCGCCCACGGTACTGCTGATGCGTAAACGTCCCTGGTAATACCGGGCAATCAGGTAACGGGTCATGAACAACGAACTGAGCGCGGCATCGGCCTGTCCCTTCGCCACCGACTCCAGACCTTCGGCCGGGTTTTGTACGTCCACCATCTGCACCTGCGGTGACCGCACCTGAATGAACGCGCGCATGGGGTGACGGGGATAAATCGCCAGGCGTTTACCGGCCAGATCGCCCAGCGTCTGTGGACTACCGGAGGTGGTCGCACTGACCAGCGTGTAGGGATTGACTGCATAGGACCGGGTAAAGTGCAGCCCGGATACGCCTTCGGTCGTGGGAATGATGGCGGGCAAGATGTCAATCTCACCGGCCTTGAGTCTCTGGATCTGCTGGTCCAGGGATTGGCCTCGCAACACGTTGAAATTCAAACCGCTGCGCTGGCTGATGAGCGTCAGCATTTGCGCCGCCAACCCGCTGAATCGGCCCTCGGGATCGTAGAACGTCAAGGGCGCAAAATTCTCCACAACCCCCACATTGACCGTCGGATGCTGATCCAGCCAGCGCTGTTCACTCTCACTCAGGTCCACGCGCTGCTGTCCCGCCACTTTCGCCCTGCCGGCGCTCCAGCGCTGCTCGATGATCGAGCGCTGCTCCATGGGGATCGCCACCAGCGCCTTGTCGATGAGGTCCTTCAGCGCCAGGTTGTCCCGAGCCAGCGCGAAGCCGAACGGGTTAGCGTCGAGGCTGGCCGGCCCCATCAGTTGAATGTCATTGAGGTAGTTATTGTTGATCAGGTAATTGGCGCTGAAGATGTCTACGAGGGATACGTCAACCTGCCCATACGCCACCGCCCCGAGCGCATCGAGCGTCGAAGGATAGCGTTGCAGGCTGGCCTGGGGATAGAACGATTCAACGGTCTGCGCCGGCAGGTAATCATCGGCCATGGCAATGCGCTTACCCGCCAGATCCACGGGCATGTGCTCGTCCCGTCGGGTGACCAGCATCGGCTGGTCTTCAGCATAAGCGCTGGACAGGATCAGCTCGGGGTCGGCCAGTTCAAAGTTGTTCGAAGTGCCCAGCAGATCCAGTTCGCCGAATCTAAGCGCCTCCATGGCCGCTTCTCGGGTGACATAACGCAGCACTTCGATCTGTACGTTCAGCAGTTGCGCAACGAGTATGGCGTAATCGGCGGTGATGCCTTCCAGCTCGTCGTGATTGCGCGTCACTTCGAACGGCGGGTAGTCCGGTCCGCTCACCCCGAGGCGCAACACACGCTTGTTGCGCAGCCATTGCCGGTCTTGTTCATCCAGATCGACCGCGTAGCCCTCCACCGTGGAACGCCCCAGCAACTGCAAGCGCTCAGGCTCGCCGGCGATAGCCGATACCGCCGGCACGAGACACAACATGAGGCTCAGCAGACATACACGCACGGTCAGGCGCACTCAGATCAGGTTATTGCGTATGGCGAAGTCCCGCAGATGCACTGCCGCCACAACCCCCAGTTTTATGACCAAGCGTGTTTTGTAGGTGCTGACGGTTTTGTGGCTCAGGTTCATGGCTTCGGCGATCGCTTTGTTGGAAAAGCCTCGGGCAAGGTATTGCAAGATGGTCAACTCGCGGTTGGACAGTGTATCGATCAACTTTTTTTCGCTGTGTTGCAGCGGGTTCATCGGTCTGGACAGCAACTGCGAAAAGTAGGTGTAGCCCGCCATCAACGCGTGCACAGCCTTTTGCAATTGCTCCAGGCTGTTGTTTTTTGAGACATACGCCAACGCGCCGCCGCGCATGCATCGCTCCTGGAAAAACAGTGGATCGAGCGAGGTGAACACCAGCACTACGCATTTCCAGTCGCAGGCCTTGATTCGCTCCAGCAGGTCCAGGCCGTTGCCGCCGGGCATCACCAGATCCAGGATCAGCAGATCCACTTGTTGCTCACGGAGTGTGGTCAACGCTTCCCCAACGCTGGCCGCCTCATGAATCTGCTTGAAGCCTTCCCGCCCAAGTACAAGTTTCACTGCGGCGCGAACCACCGGATGATCGTCCACAATCATCGCTCTCTTCATGGCAACTCCCTGTGCAAAAACTCAACGAATGCCCGTCGGATAACGCCGGGGCAGACGCAACGGCTGCGCCAGGACTGTTGCATGGGAGAAAGGCAGAATCTACCTGTCAGAAATGACAGTACCGACGAACGGTATGCGGCAATCACCCGGCGTACCGCTGATTACGCTCCTGCGACGATGGATCAATGATCGCCAGCAACGTCTGAATACAACGCAGATCAGGCAGCGCCGCGTGACTCACCTGAACCTTGGGTTGCGAGTTGGCCGGGATCGTCGGCAACTGTGCCCGTTGGCCGTCGAAAATCAGTGCGTGGCGAACCTGCCGGTTATCGAGAAAATAGCTGAGCAAATCCAGTTCGCCTGCCGCCAGCGCGGCATTGACGACCACCAGGTCGAACGGCTCGCAACCGTACTCGACCAGAGTCAGCATTGAAGCAAGGTCCTGCACCGGCGCCACGCGGTAATAATCGAGCTGATTGAACAGCCGCTCGATCAGCATCCGGTGAAAGTGTTGCTCGTCGGCGATCAAGATGCGCAAGGCTTTATTCGGCATCGTAGCCTCATGTGTGAATAGCTGATTTTTGAAGCGGCGAGGCTACGGGAGGCGCACAGATGTTTCTGTAGGACTTTTCCTAAAAGACCGCAGTTTCCGGCCATTACTGCCATCCAAACCGCCGAATGTAGAAACCCTTCACTGCCTGAGTCAGCCCCATGTACGCCAGCAGAATCAGCGGCAGGAACACGAAATACAGCGACGGCAACGCCTGAAGCTTGAAGTAGTGCGCCAACGGCCCCATCGGCAGGAATATCCCCACGGCCATGATGACCCCGGTCATGACCATCAACGGCATGGCCGCGCGGCTTTTCAGGAACGGGATTTTCGGCGTGCGGATCATGTGCACGATCAAGGTCTGGGTCAGCAGCCCGACCACGAACCAGCCGGACTGGAAGAGCGTTTGATGGACCGGGGTATTGGCGTCGAATACGTACCAGGTCCAAGGCTGGCCGCGATCGGGATTTCCGCTGCTCGCTTATCGGCGAGACAACGGCAACAGGCTGCGCGTTATCTTGCCGGGAAGGTGCCGGTTATCGAAACCGGCCGACTACTGTCACTCGAACAAGTCCCCACTGAGGGTCTCCGCTATTGATGAAAACGCGCGATGCTTACGCCCCGATTTCTGGAGAGTAAACGAAGGAACGGCGGCGGGTGGGGGAATTGCGGGGTTCTTCAGGAAGGGTTCAGCTTTCAGTATTTGTGGTGTTCTTCAGGGCCCATCGCGAGCAGGCTCGCTCCCGCAACAGGCCCGCAAACACAGGTCCATTGTGGGAGCGAGCCTGCTCGCGATGACGGGTCAACAGACACAGAAGATTTAGCTGGCAGTGGCCAACAACAAATCCACCACCGACCGGCTATGCCCACGGTGCTTGCCATGGTCATACAACGAACCGGCAATCTCATCCGCGCGTATCGGCAGGATCGACAACAGCGTGTCGCTCAAACCGTGGCTCGCCTGGCAGAAGCCCTGCATATAGATGCCGGCCTTGCAGCGCTCGTCGGTGATCAGCTTGTAGTTGCGATCCACCTCGAAATCACCCAGGTATTGCTCCAGCGGCGCCAGCAGTTTGCGGTGCATCTGGCGCTCGTAACCGGTGGCCAATACCACGGCATCGTACAGACGAACCGAGACTTCACCGGTGGCATTGTTGCGCACCGCCAGCTCGATGCCGCGCTCGGTGGCGGTGGCTTTTTCGATGGTGGTCAGCGTACGGAAGGTGTGACGCGCGATACCCGAGACTTTCTGGCGATAGAAGATGCCGTAGATGCGTTCGATCAGGTCAATGTCCACCACCGAATAGTTGGTGTTGTGGTACTCGTTGACCAGACGCTCACGCTCGCTGCTCGCCTGCTGGAACACCAGGTCGGTGAACTCCGGCGAGAACACTTCGTTGACGAACGGGCTGTCATCCGCCGGCTTCAGCGCCGAGCCACGCAGGATCATGTCGACCTGCACCGACGGGAAGCTGTCGTTCAAATCGATGAAGGCTTCCGCCGCGCTCTGGCCGCCGCCGATGATTGCGATGCTCATCGGCTGATTGTTCACGCAAGGCTGTTTGGCCATCTGCGCCAGGTACTGCGAGTGGTGGAACACGCGGCCGTCATCCTTGAGCGCCTTGAACGCTTCGGGAATGCGCGGCGTACCGCCGGCACTGACCACCACCGAACGGGCGGTGCGCACGTGTTGCTGCCCTTGGGTATCGCGAGAGATCACCCGCAGCGCCTCGACCTGCTGGTTGTGCAGCACCGGCTCGATGGTCAGCACTTCTTCGCCATAGCGGCTCTGGGCTTCAAACTGGCCGGCGACCCAGCGCAGGTAGTCGTTGTACTCCATGCGGCACGGGTAGAAGGTGCCGAGGTTGATGAAGTCCACCAGACGCCCGTGATGCTTAAGGTAGTTAACGAACGAATACGGGCTGGTCGGGTTGCGCAGGGTCACCAGGTCCTTGAGGAAGGAGATCTGCAACTCGCTCTGGGTCACCAGGGTGTTGCCGTGCCAGCGATAGTCCGCCTGCTTGTCGAGAAACAGAACATCCAGCTCGCCCTGGCTCGGCCCGCGCTCTTGCAGAGCGATGGCCAGCGCCAGGTTCGAAGGGCCGAAACCGACGCCGATCAGGTCGTGAACGATGGGCGATGCAATTGCCTGTGTCATTTCCAGTGTCCTCTGGATGAACCCCTCAACAAGGGGAATAAGCCTAAGTGACCTGATGCAGGACAGCAGGTCGTCTGTTGAGTAGGAACGAGGACAATGAAAAAAAATTTAGAGAGAAGGGATCAATGGGCGTCCCACTGTCGCATCCGCACGCGGCAATGCTTCATGGCATTGACGATGTGCTTCTCCACCAGCGCGCGCGAGATACCGAGGTGCTCTGCAATTTCCGGGTGCGACAGGCCGTCGATCTTGCGCAGCAGAAAACTTTCGCGACACAGCCGCGGCAATTCCGCCAGGGCACGCTGGAGCATTTCCAGGCGCTGGCCATGATCGAGGCAGTTGTGCGGGGACGGGGTGAAGTAGCGCTCTTCGTTGTCGAGCACGTCCAGCGATTCAACCTGGCGCAAGGCGTTGCGGCGATGATCGTCGATCACCAGGTTCAGCGCGGTGCGATAAAGGAAGGCCCGGGGCTGCTCGATCGGTGTGTCACTGGAACGCTCCAGCACCCGCAGATAAGCGTCATGCACCACATCTTCGGCCACCTGACGGTTGCCTAGCCTGGCGTTCAGGAAACACACCAGCTCGCGATAGTAGTTTTCCAACATGACTCCCGGCCGCACAGGGTGCGGTTTCTATCCTTGAGCCACTTCCGCGACCGCACAAATGGGCAGTGGCAAGATGGTGGCAGTTCGAGTCGCGTAATTTATAGTAATTCTCATATAGATTTAAAGTGTTGCTTTGACTTACCTGATAAATAGTCATGCGCTACACCTGTAACGGTATGTGTCTGCAACTAAATTCCCCGCGACATTCCTCGTTTACAGGACAGCTCCCCGTGTCTGTCGGCTCCCCGACAGCGTTCGCCTGCCGCCGCTTTTCGTGCGCAGGATGAACGACGGGCCGATACCCATTGGCCGGAACCCTGCATGAAACGTCCCCGACAGACCCGACGCGCCCTGCTTGTAGCACTTTGTCTGATCCCCGTTATCGCCATCGCCGCCTGGCAAGTGATCCCACCGGGCCGGGATAAATTCGCCACCGTGCAAGTCAGTCGTGGCGACATTGAAAGCAGCGTCACCGCGTTGGGCACCCTGCAGCCCCGGCGTTATGTCGACGTGGGTGCGCAGGCGTCCGGGCAGATCCAGAAGATTCATGTGGAGGTCGGCGACGTGGTCAAGGAAGGCCAGCTGCTGGTGGAGATCGATCCGTCCACCCAGCAGGCCAAGCTCGACGCCGGCCGGTTCTCCATCGAGAACCTCAAGGCGCAGCTCCAGGAACAACGAGCCCAGCATGAACTGGCCCGGCAGAAATTCCAGCGCCAGCAGAACCTCAAGGCCGGCGGCGCGACCCGCGAGGAAGACGTGCAAACCGCCCAGGCCGAACTGCGTGCCACCCAGGCGCGCATCGACATGTTCCAGGCGCAGATCCGTCAGGCCCAGGCCAGCCTGCGCAGCGATCAGGCCGAACTCGGTTACACGCGGATTTACGCACCGATGGCCGGCACCGTGGTCGCCCTCGACGCCCGGGTCGGCCAGACCCTCAACGCCCAGCAGCAAACACCGTTGATTCTGCGCATCGCCAAGTTGTCGCCCATGACGGTGTGGGCCGAAGTTTCGGAAGCCGACATCGGCCACGTCAAACCCGGCATGACCGCCTGGTTCACCACCCTCAGCAGCGGCAACCGGCGTTGGAGCAGCACCGTGCGGCAGATTCTGCCGGTGCCGCCCAAGCCACTGGACCAGACTAGCCAGGGCGGCGGCAGCCCGGCCAGTTCGAGCAAAAGCGGCAGCGCGCGCGTGGTGCTGTATACGGTGTTGCTGGACGTCGATAACGCCGACAACGCGCTGATGGCGGAAATGACCACCCAGGTGTTCTTCGTTTCGGATCAGGCAAAAAACACCCTGACCGCGCCGGTCGCGGCGCTGCAGGCCGGCACTGAAGCGAATAGGCAAATTGCCCAGGTCGTCGCTGAAAACGGCAGTATCCAGCAGCGCGACGTGCGCACCGGCATCAGCGATCGTCTGCGGGTGCAGATCCTCGACGGTTTGCAGGAAGGCGATCACCTGCTGATCGGCACGGCCGACGGGAGTGGCGGCTGAATGCAGACGCCTCTGATCGACCTGCAGGACATCCGCAAAGCCTACGGCGGCGGCGATTCACCGCAAGTTCACGTGTTGCGCGGCATCGACCTGTCGATTCACGCCGGGGAATTCGTGGCGATTGTCGGCGCGTCCGGCTCCGGCAAATCGACGCTGATGAACATCCTCGGTTGCCTCGACCGCCCGACCTCGGGCGAATACCGTTTCGCCGGGCAAAACGTCGCCGCCCTCGACAGCGACGAGCTGGCCTGGCTGCGCCGCGAAGCCTTTGGCTTTGTGTTCCAGGGTTATCACCTGATCCCGTCCGGCTCGGCCCAGGAAAACGTCGAGATGCCAGCCATCTACGCAGGCCTGCCCGCCGCCGAACGCCATGCCCGCGCCGCCGCCCTGCTCGACCGCCTGGGTCTGGCGTCGCGCACCGGCAACCGCCCGCACCAGCTCTCCGGCGGCCAGCAACAACGGGTGTCGATTGCCCGCGCCTTGATGAACGGCGGCCACATCATCCTCGCCGACGAACCCACCGGCGCCCTCGACAGCCACAGCGGCGCCGAGGTCATGACCCTGCTCGACGAACTGGCGAGCCAGGGCCACGTGGTCATCCTCATCACCCACGACCGCGAAGTCGCGGCCCGGGCCAAGCGCATCATCGAAATCCGCGACGGGCTGATCATCAGCGACAGCGCGGTGGACAACCCTCAAGCACAAACCTCGGCCAACCCCGGTGCGCTGCAAGCGGTGGATCTGCGCAAGCGCCTGACCGAAGGCGCCGAAGCGACCGGGGCCTGGAAAGGCGAACTGATCGACGCCGTACAAGCGGCGTGGCGGGTGATGTGGATCAACCGCTTTCGCACCGCGCTGACGCTGCTCGGCATCATCATCGGCGTGGCGTCGGTGGTGGTCATGCTGGCCGTCGGCGAAGGCAGCAAACGCCAGGTCATGGCGCAAATGGGCGCCTTCGGCTCCAACATCATTTATTTAGGTGGCTCATCACCCAACCCGCGAACACCGCGAGGCATCGTCACCCTCGATGACGTCGCGGCGGTGGGAAGCCTGCCGCAGGTGACGCGGATCATGCCGGTCAACGGCCAGGAGGCCGGGGTGCGTTTCGGCAACCTCGACCACTTGAGCTACGTCGGCGGCAACGACACCAATTTCCCGGCCATCTTCAACTGGCCGGTGGTGCAAGGCAGCTATTTCACCCAGGACGATGAACGTAACGCCGCCGCAGTGGCAGTGATTGGCCACAAGGTGCGGACCAAGTTGCTCAAGGACGTGGCCAACCCGATCGGCCAGTACATCCTGATCGAAAACGTGCCGTTCCAGGTGGTCGGCGTGCTCGCCGAAAAAGGCGCCAGCTCCGGCGACTCCGACAGCGACGACCGCATCGCCATCCCCTACTCCGCCGCCAGTGTGCGGCTGTTCGGCACGCATAATCCCGAATACGTGGCTATCGCCGCTGCCGACGCACGCAAGGTCAAGGAGACCGAAATCGCCATCGAGCAATTGATGCTGCGCCTGCACAACGGCAAGAAGGATTTCGAACTGACCAACAACGCCGCGATGATCCAGGCCGAAGCGCGCACGCAAAACACCTTGTCACTGATGCTGGGCTCGATTGCCGCCATCTCGCTGCTGGTCGGCGGCATCGGGGTGATGAACATCATGCTGATGACCGTGCGCGAGCGCACGCGGGAGATCGGTATCCGCATGGCCACCGGCGCCCGTCAGCGCGACATCCTGCGCCAGTTCCTGACGGAAGCGGTGATGCTTTCGGTGGTCGGCGGTCTCGCCGGGATTGCCCTGGCGCTGATCGTCGGCGGCGTGCTGATTCTCAGCGAAGTCGCGGTCGCGTTCTCTTTGATAGCGGTGCTCGGCGCCTTCGCCTGCGCCCTGGTCACCGGTGTTGTCTTCGGCTTCATGCCGGCCCGCAAAGCTGCCCGACTCGACCCGGTCACGGCCCTTACCAGTGAATGATCTCTCCATGAAGCCGCAACTGAGTTTACTGACCCTCTGCCTGTTGCTCGGCGCCTGCGGCACGCCCGCCCAGCGCCCGGACAGCGGCCTCCAGCCGCCCGACGCCTGGCAATCGCCGCACACGCAAGACGCCACCCGCAACCACCTGCAATGGTGGAAGCAGTTTGGCAGCCCGCAGCTGGATCAACTGATCGAACAGGCGCGGGTCGGCAGTTACGACCTGGCCGCGGCCATCGCGCGGGTGCGCCAGGCGCAGGCCGAGACGGTGGTTGCCGGTGGCTCGCTGCTGCCGGAGGTCAAGGCTGGCCTCAACGCCAATCGGCAAAAACTGCTGCGCGGCAACGGTTACAGCCAGCTCGACGCCGACAGCGAAAACAAGGCCGTCGATTACTTCAACGCCAGCCTCAGCGCCACTTACGAAATCGATTTCTGGGGCGGTCAACGGGCCTCCCGTGACAGCGCGCAATTCGCTTTGCAGGCCAGCGAGTTTGATCAGGCCACCGTGGAATTGACGCTGCTCAGCGGCGTCGCCAACACCTACGCGCAGGCCTTGTCGCTGCGCGAGCAAAGCCGCATCGCCGAGCTGAACCTGGCCAACGCGCAGAACGTATTGAAACTGGTGCAGACGCGATTCGATTCAGGGTCCGCAACGGCACTTGAGCTGGCGCAGCAGAAGAGCCTGGTGGCCGCGCAACAACGGCAGTTGCCGCTGGTGCAGCAACAGGCTCAAGACGCGCTGATCGGTCTGGCCGCCCTGCTCGGCCGGCCGGTTCAGCAACTGGCGCTGGGTCAGGAGCGCTTTGATCAGCTGTCATGGCCGACCATCGCGGCCGGCGCCCCCAGCGAACTGCTCACCCGCCGCCCGGACATCGCCCGCGCCGAAGCGCAACTGGCCGCCGCACAAGCCGACGTCACCGTCGCCCGCGCGGCGATGCTGCCGAAGGTGACGTTGAGTGCCGAACTGGGGTCGGGGGCGAACCGGGCGGCAGATATTCTGCGCAGTCCTTTCTACAACCTCACCGCCGGATTGCTTGCGCCGATCTTCAACAATGGTCGCTTGGGCGCCGAGCGCGACAAAGCCACGGCCCGCCAGGAAGAACTGCTGGAAACCTATCGCGGGGCGATCATCAACGGTTTCGCCGACGTGGAAAAAGCCCTCAACAGCATTCGCGGGCTGGATACACAGCGACAGTGGCAAAGCGAAGAACTGAGCCAGGCGCAGACCGCCTTCAATTTCGCGCAAAGCCGTTATCAGGCCGGAGCCGAGGATTTGCTGACCGTGCTGGAGACCCAGCGCACGCTGTATGCGGCGCAGGATCTGAATGTGCAGCTGCGGTTGTCGCGGTTGCAGGCCAGTATTGCGCTGTACAAGGCGTTGGGTGGCGGGTGGCAGGTTCTGTGATTTGAGTTGCCAGTGAGGGCCTCTTCGCGGGCAAGCCTCGCTCCTACAGGTACATATGATGCCCTTGTAGGAGCGAGGCTTGCCCGCGAAGAACGATAACCCGGTCTATCGGTTTAGCTGGTAATCGGCCTGGCCTTCAAATGCCGCGCATACCAAGGCCGCTGCGGCACTTTGCGGAACAGGTCCGCCAGCTTTTTATCGTCTTCACCAAAGGTGATGCGCAACGCCAGTTTCATGGTTTCCGGGTCCATCTCGACCGACTTGCCCATCTGCAACCCCGGCGTCGTGCTGCAACCATGGGTGCTCGGCCCCAGCCACGGATCAGCCACCTCGACCCAGCGCCCCGGCGCAAACCACGCCACACCGTTGACCTCCAGCCGACTCACCTCCCCCGGATGAAAACGCTCGTGGGCGCGAAACCAGTCTTCCAGGCGATCGTCGATCCAGCCGTGAAAATGCCAGAACACCGGGTTCACGTGGGATGAAAACGGGTCGCCGAGGAAGTCGTTTTCCGGCGCATACCAGCGCGCGGAAAAGTCCGCCGGATCCCTCGCGAACGGCACCGGCTGGCCATTGGACGGATCTCGCGGCACCGACGCCCAGCGCATGTGCAGCCAGTCGTGCAGCCCCAGCTCGACCTCTGAACCAAACTGCCCAAGGGTGAGTTTCGACAGATAACGCGGATCCCGATAGCGTGACTCCCAGACCTGGAAGTTGCTGTGATACGTCTCGGCCGTCTTGATGTCGCTGACCCATTGCGAATATTCGGCATCGTCGTCGGCCTGCCAGGTCGGTGGCAACGCGGTGCCGTCATGGTTGTCGCAGTAATTGGCGAAACCGATGCGATCCCGGGCCAGTTCCGGCTGCGGCAGTGGAAAATGCTGCCATGACGGCAAATCCTGCATCGAACGCGCCGTGCCCAGCATGTGCCGATGCATGAAGAAAAAGTCCACGCCCGAACCGTTGCGATCCTTTCGCGCGCCACGGGCATCACGCTCCTTGTCCCGCGGGCCGGGCTGCCAGCCGATACCGCGCAGGGCGTTGCGCTTGTCTTCGGAGAGGGTGTGCCACTTGTCCCGGGAGGCATGCCAGAGCTGGTGAAACAGCCGATGTTCGGCGGACACCAGCCACGCCAGCAGCGGCGCGTTGAGACCGGTTCGCTCGCGAGCTTCGGGAAACACCCGCTTGACCGCGATGAAGCGATTGTCTTGCGCGGTCATCATCAACGGGCGATCGAGGTTCAACACCCGGCCACTGAGGGTGCCGCTGCCGGCGTTGCCGAAACCGGCCCAGACTTCGTCCAGCGACATGCTGAATTCGTAATCTGGCGTGCCGCTGGCGGCGGTGGCACTGACCAGCCGCCAGCTCAGCTCGGCCGGTTTGGCGTCTGCCAGATCGCCCAGCACCCGGTAGCGCGGCTCATCGCTGGAGCGTAAACGCTGGGCGGTGTCGAGGAATCCGATCAGGCCGCGACCTTTGTGGCCGACGTCGAGAAACACTTCCAGCCCGTCCCGTGGCAAGCCTTCGATACCGGCGTCACGCCCTTCGAAACGAATCTGCCAGACGCCACGCAAGGTGTTCGCCAACTGCTGGCCGGCGACATCCGCCACATCGAATGAAGCTTCGCCGGGGGTGATCGTCGGATCCGGTTTCGTCCATTCGCGATGCCCATAAAAAGCCGCAGGCACGGCGGCGCCGGTGAGCGCCAGGCCTGCCATGAACCATCGTCGAGAAATCGTCATTGCCCTACCTGTGTCAGCCATGAAGCAGGCTTTATCCAAGCTAGAACGTTTGTTGCCTGCAAAAATTTAAAAGCTTCGCGGGCGAGCCTCGCTCCTACAGGTCCGGCATTAACCCGTAGGAGCGAGGCTTGCCCGCGAAGAGGCCTTCAGTCCCACTAAATTTCCAACCGGGCCACTCGTTCTTCCCAGATAGCAAAGGCCCCTGCGCCCGCACCGGGGCGACGAACCTGACTGAGATGGCAATGACAAAACCACGTTCGAAAAAGGCTCTCTACATCGGCCTGCCGCTGGCCCTGGCGATCAGTGCCGGGGCAGGCTATGCGGCCTGGGATTACTGGTTCAAGGACAATCCAGGCTACCCGGCCAAGGTGATGAAACAGGCCGATGAGTTGCAAGAGCGCATCCTCTCGTTCGACAGCCACGTCACCGTACCGCTGGACTTCGGCACCGCCGGCAATGAAGCGGACAAGGACGGCACCGGGCAATTCGACCTGGTCAAGACCGGCCGCGGTCGCTTGTCCGGCGCGGCCCTGACGATTTTCGGCTGGCCGGAAATCTGGAACGGCGCCAACGCCCCGCATCGCCCCACCGCCGGCTTCGTCGACGAAGCCCGGTTCGAGCAGGAAACCCGCTACAAAATCATCAGCACGATGGTTCGCGACTTCCCCAACCAGGTTGCCATTGCCTACACCCCGGACGATTTCCGTCGCCTGCACGGCGAAGGCAAGTTCGCGATCTTCATGAGCATGCTCAACGCCTACCCGCTGGGCAACGACCTGACCGCGCTGGACACCTGGGCCGCTCGTGGCATGCGCATGTTCGGTTTCAGTTACGTGGGTAACAACGCCTGGGCGGATTCGTCCCGACCGCTGCCGTTCTTCAATGATTCGCGCGACGCCCTTGGGGGCCTGTCGGAGATCGGCAAACAAGCGGTGCATCGTCTCAACGATCTGGGCGTGATCATCGACGTGTCGCAGATGTCGACCAAAGCCCTGGAGCAAGTCGCCCAGTTGACCCGCACGCCGATGGTCGCCTCGCACTCGGCACCGCGCGCCCTGGTGGACATCCCGCGCAACCTCAGCGACCAGGAAATGCAGCTGATCAAGAACAGCGGCGGCGTGGTGCAGATTGTCGGCTTCCCGACCTACATCCGTCCGCTGAGCCAGGCCACCCAAGACAAACTCAACGCCCTGCGCGCACGCTTCGACCTGCAACCGCTGCAAGGCCTGGAGATGGCGCTGATGCCGGGCGACCCGGTGATCACCGTCTGGTCCGAACAACGTTTCGGCGAGTACGCCAGCCAGCTCTACGCCATCGTCGACGAAGAACCGAAAGCCACCCTCAAGGACTACGGCGACGCGATTGATTACGCGGTGAAAAAAATCGGTATCGACCACGTCGGCATCAGTTCCGATTTCAACGACGGCGGCGGTCTGGAGGGCTGGAAGGATGTCAGCGAAACTCGCAACGTGACGGCCGAGCTGATCAGTCGCGGCTACAGCGAGGCCGATATCGCCAAGCTTTGGGGCGGGAATTTCCTGCGGGTCTGGGACCAGGTGCAGAAGTCGTCCAGACCGGTGGCAAAAAACTGATGTCCTCTTTTGCAAAAGCGAACCGAGCTCATGACTAACCGCCGTTCATTTCTCAAGCAGGCCGGTATTCTCGCGGCTGGCCTGCCCCTGAGTGCTGCCGTGAATCTGCCGGCACTGGCTGCCAATCCACCGCCGCTGTCCAAGGACAAATGGACGCAATTGCGTTCATTGTTCGACCAGGATCCGGACTACCTGCACTTCGCCAATTTCCTGGTGACGTCCCACCCACGTCCGGTGCGTGAGGCGATTGAACGCCACCGCGCCAACCTCGACCGCAACCCGGGGCTGGCAATGGATTGGGACCTGGGCGAAACCGAAAAACGCGAGCACGCGGTGCGCGTCTGGGCCGGTCGTTACCTCAAGGCCAAGCCTGAGCAAATCGCACTGACCGGCAGCACCACAGAAGGTCTGTCGCTGATCTACGGCGGCATCCATGTGCGCCCGGATCAGGAAATCCTCACCAGCGAGCACGAACACTACGCCACCAATTACGCTCTGGGCTATCGCCAGCAAAAGGACGGGGTCAAGGTGCGCAAGCTCAAGCTGTTCGAGAACAGCCAAACCGTGTCGGCGGATGAGGTGCTGGGTTCGATTGCCAAAGGCATTCGCCCTGAGACCCGCGTGCTGGGAATGACCTGGGTGCAGTCCGGCAGCGGCGTGAAGCTGCCGATTGGTGAGATCGGCAAGCTGGTGGCGGAACGCAATCGCAATCGTGAGGAAAAGGACCGCATCCTGTATGTGGTCGATGGCGTGCACGGTTTCGGCGTCGAAGAGCTCGACTTCCCAGACATGCACTGCGACTTTTTCATCGCTGGCACCCACAAATGGATGTTCGGCCCGCGCGGCACCGGGATCATCTGCGCCCGTTCAGCCGAGCTCAAGGATGTGACGCCGACGATTCCGACCTTCTCCGAAGCGACCACGTTCTCGACCATCATGACCCCCGGCGGTTATCACAGCTTCGAACATCGCTGGGCCCTGGACGAGGCGTTCAAGCTGCACCTGGAACTGGGCAAGGCCGAGGTCCAGGCGCGCATTCACGCCCTCAATACCTATGCGAAAAACCGGCTGTTGGAACACCCGCAGATTGAATTGGTCACGCCCAGGAGCCCGGACCTGTCGGCCGGGTTCACCTTCTTCCGGGTCAAGGACCGCGACTGCGAAAAAATCGCAGTCCAGTTGATGAAAAACCGCGTGGTTTGCGACTCGGTGGACCGCGACGTCGGCCCGGTGATCCGAATCGCGCCCGGCCTGCTCAACACCGAAAACCATATCGACCGCGTCATGGCCTTGCTGAGCAAAACCGTCTGATGCGGCCCCTTGTGGCGAGGGAGCTTGCTCCCTCGCCACAGAGACGCCAGTTTTCTTTGAATCGAGACGACAAATGAACCGAGATCTATTAACCGTGCCTCTCAAGGCCCTCGCCTTGTCCGCCCTCCTCGCCGGTCTGCTGCCAACCACCGCCCAGGCGGCCACCACCCCGCAACCCGGCAAAGTATTCAAGGACTGCCGCGATTGCCCGGAAATGGTCGTGCTGCCCGCCGGTACGTTCACCATGGGTACGCCGGACGATGAAGTCGGTCGCGAGCCCGACGAAAGCCCGATGCACGAGGTGACCTTCGCCAAACCCTTCGCCATGAGCCGCTTCCAGGTCACCGCCGGTGAATGGGACAGCTACGTGCGCGAGAGTGGCGTGACCATCGCCAATGGGGATACCCGACCGGGTCGCGAGTGCGTCGCCAGCAAACCGCGTTACCCGCAAGGCCCGCGTCAGCCGGCGGTGTGCATGAATTTCGATGACGTGAAGAACTACATCACCTGGCTCTCGAAGAAGACCGGGCAGAAGTACCACATGGTCAGCGAAGCTCAACGCGAATACGCCGCGCGCGGCGGCACCAAGGGTCCGTTCCCCTTCCCGTTCGATGAAGGCAAGGAATACAGCATCAGCCAACACGCCAACACCTACGGCCCGGCGGACGGTTACAGCTACAGCTCGCCGGTCGGCAGCTATGCACCGAATGCGTTCGGCCTGTACGACATGCACGGCAATGTCTACGAATGGGTCGAAGACTGCGAACACCCCAACTACGTCGGCGCGCCCACCGATGGCAGTGCCTGGGTAGAACCCAACTGCGAAGCGGTGCGCATTCGCGGCAACGACTGGGGTGAAGCGCCAGTGTTCTCCCGCTCCGGCAACCGCAACAGCCAGTACCCGCAAGAGCGTGGCGACTGGATAGGTTTCCGTATCGTGCGTGATCTCTAAACCATAATCCCGATCCTGTGGGAGCGAGCCTGCTCGCGAAGGCTGTTTAACAGTCGACATTGATGTCAGCTGACTCACCGCTTTCGCGAGCAGGCTCGCTCCCACAAGGTTTAGTGTGGTGTCAGGTATTTTCGCTATGCCCGGCGAACGCCGCCAGTCGGCGACCCTGTAAATTAACCCCTCGATCAGACGTTCTACTGGGTATCTGCCTTTATACCCAAGGAACTGTCTTCCATGACCCAGCCTCCCCGTGGCGCCATCGGCGAGTTGTTCGCCCTGTTGAAACCGTTTCGACTCATCGTCGCCGCGTCCATTTTCCTGGGCATGGTCGGCGGCTTGAGTGTCACGGTACTGCTGGCGACCATCAACAACGCCCTGCATTCGGACACCGGCCTGACCCAAGGCGTAGTCGCCTTGTTTGCCGGCCTGTGCCTGCTGGCGCTGTTGAGCTCGATCTGCTCGGACATCGGCACCAACTACGTCGGCCAGCACATCATTGCCAGGCTGCGCAAACAGCTCGGTGAAAAAGTCCTGTCGGCCCCCATCGAGCAGATCGAACGCTATCGCAGCCACCGCTTGATTCCGGTCCTGACCCACGACGTCGATACCATCAGCGACTTCGCCTTCGCCTTCGCCCCCCTGGCGATTTCCCTCACCGTGACCCTCGGTTGCATGGGTTACCTGGCCATCCTGTCGTGGCCGATGTTCCTGATCATGGTCGCCGCGATCCTGATCGGCACCGCGATCCAGGCTTATGCCCAGAGCAAGGGTGTGCAGGGTTTCATGGCCGCCCGTGACGCTGAAGACGAGCTGCAAAAGCACTACAACGCGATTGCCGATGGCGCCAAGGAACTACGAATCCACCGTCCGCGTCGCCAACGCATGTTCGTGTCGGGGATCAAGGCGACAGCCGATTTCATCTGCAAGACCCAGGTGCGCTCGGTCAACACCTTCGTGATCGCCAAGACCTTCGGCTCGATGCTGTTCTTCGTGGTCATCGGCCTGGTGCTGGCGCTGCAATCCTTCTGGCCAAGCGCCGACAAGACCGTGATGAGCGGCTTCGTGCTGGTGCTGTTGTATATGAAAGGCCCGCTGGAGCATTTGATCAGCACGTTGCCGATTGTCAGCCGTGCGCAGATCGCCTTCCGCCGGATCGCCGAGTTGTCCGAGCAGTTTTCCACCCCTGAGCCGCACTTGCTGCTCAGCGATCAGGGCAACGTCAAGCAAGCCGTGCACGAACTGAAACTGGCCGATGTGCGTTTCGCCTTTCCGGCTGTCGAAGGCGCTGCACCCTTCCAGTTGGGCCCGGTCAACCTGACGATCAAGCAAGGCGACATCACGTTTATTGTCGGTGAGAACGGTTGCGGCAAGACCACGCTGATCAAGTTACTGCTGGGTTTGTACACGCCGCAACAGGGCGAGATCCGGGTCAACGGCGAGGCGATTGATGCGCAAAATCGTGATGACTATCGCCAGTTGTTCACCACGATCTTCGCTGATTATTACCTGTTCGATGACGTGGTCCAGGGCGACACGCACATCCCCGAAGACGCCAACAAATACCTGCAACGCCTGGAAATCGCGCACAAGGTCAGCGTCAAGGACGGCAATTTCACCACCACCGACCTTTCCACCGGCCAGCGCAAGCGCCTGGCGCTGGTCAATGCCTGGCTCGAAGAACGCCCGGTACTGGTGTTCGATGAATGGGCGGCCGACCAGGACCCGACCTTCCGCCGGATTTTCTACACCGAGCTGCTGCCGGACCTCAAGCGCCTGGGCAAAACCATCATCGTGATCTCCCACGATGACCGTTACTTCGACGTGGCCGACCAGTTGGTGCGCATGGAGAGCGGCCGGGTCGTCACCGAGCTGGCACCGGCCTGACCCTGCGGGAGCGAGCCTGCTCGCGATAGCGGTGGATCAGTCACCTTCAATGGTGAATGAAATACCCCCATCGCGAGCAGGCTCGCTCCCACCGTTGTTTCTCTTAACTGGCCGACATTTGGGCGAACCCCTCGCCACGGTTTCTTCTTTCTGAAAATTAATTGACGTCTTTCTTTCCGGTTTTTGCTTCGCGCCGCGTCTAATAATCATTCTTATTAACAAAAACTCTGCACCTCACTTTTCAGGAGCTCAGGTAAGTAATGCGACCTCTACCACGCCGCACACCTCTCGCGCTGGCCGTACAGCGCCCGACATTGCATCGCACCCTGTTTACCAGCGTGCTGCTGACCGCCACCTTGCTGGGGAGCTCGATGGCCAATGCTGCACCTGTAAAAGTGAACATTGCCGTCCAGCCGCTTTCCAACGCGCTGACCGAGCTGGGCATGCAGACCAACCTGCAGATCCTCTACAGCCCGGATCAGGTGGCGGGTATCAAGTCCCGTGCAGTGTCAGGTTCGCTGGAGCCGTCCGAAGCCCTGAGCGCCCTGCTCAAAGGCACCGGCATTTCGTTCCAGATCAACGGCAACAGCGTCACGCTGGTCTCCGGCGGCGGTTCGGGCCTGCAACTGGGCGCGACCACGATTTCCGGCCAGGCCCTGGGCCTGACCACTGAAGACACCGGCTCCTACACCACTGGCGCCACCACCACCGCGACCAAGCTGCCGCTGACCCTTCGCGAAACACCGCAATCGGTAACCGTGGTCACCCGCCAGCAGATGGACGATCGCGGCGTCACCAGCGTTGCCGACGCCTTGCGCAACACCCCCGGCATCACGTCGCAGAAGTACGACAGTGACCGTACCGAATTTTCCGCCCGTGGCCAGGCCATCACCAACTTCCAGTACGATGGCGTCAACACCATCTACGACGGTGTCTACGGTGAAAACCCGAACAACAGCGACGACTCGGCCAGCCTCGACCACATCGAAGTCATCAAAGGCGCTACCGGCCTGATGACCGGCACCGGCGATCCGTCCGCCACGGTCAACCTGATCCGCAAGAAGCCGACCAAGGAATTCAAGGCCTCGGTCAGCGCCACCGCCGGCCGCTGGGACAAGTACCGTGCTGAAGGTGATATTTCCGGTTCGCTGACTGATTCCGGCAACGTCCGCGGTCGCTTCGTCACCACATACCAGGACGCCAACTCCTACCTGGATCACTACAGCCAGAAGAAAGACCTGTTTTACGGCGTACTCGAAGCCGACCTTACCGACGACACCCTGCTGACCTTCGGCATCGACAAATCCAGCGCCACCCCGCGCGGTTCGTCGTGGACCGGCAACCCGACGTACTTCGCCGATGGCGGTCGTACCGAGTTCCCGCGTCACTTCAACCCGGCTGCCGACTGGAGCCGTCGTGATTTCGACAGCACTACCTACTTCGCATCGCTGGAGCAAGCGCTGGCCAATGACTGGAAACTCAAAGTCAGCCTGGACCAGAAAACCACCGATCACGACACCCAACTGGCCTCGGCCAGCGGCGGCAACCCGGACCGCGCCACCGGTGAAGGCATGTTCCTTTACTGGGGTCGCTGGGAAGGTCATCGCGTTCAGAACACCGCTGACGTGAACGTCTCCGGCCCCTTCAGCCTGGGCGGTCGCGAGCACGAACTGGTCGCCGGTGTCATGGCGTCCCACTCGCGCCAGACCGGTTCGACTTATGACACCAGTGCGTCCGGCCAAGTACCAGGCAGCATCTATGACTGGAACGGCGAACTGCCGAAACAGGAATTCCCGAAGAACGGCAAATACGAACGTACCCAGAGCCAGAACGGCGTTTACCTGGCCACGCGCCTGCGCCCGACCGATGACCTGTCGTTCATCCTCGGCACCCGCCTGAGCACCTTCAAGTACAACGAAGACTACAACTACAACCCGGGCGCCAACCAGACCGACACCCACGCCAGCTACAAGGAACACGGCGTCGTCACCCCGTATGCCGGTGTGGTTTACGACCTCAACGACACGTACTCCGCGTACGCCAGCTACACCAATATCTACCAGCCGCAAATCTACAAGGACGCCAACGGCTCGACCCTGCAGCCGGTTGAAGGCAACGCCTACGAGACCGGTCTGAAAGCGGCCTACTTCGAAGGCAAACTGAACGCCAGCCTGGCCTTCTTCCGCATCGAACAGGACAACGTCGCTGAATCGATCGGCACCAACCCGGTCACCAACGAAGGTATCTACAAAGCCATCGACGGCGCGACCACCAAGGGTGTGGAACTGGAACTGGCCGGTGAACTGGCCGAGGGCTGGAACCTGTCCGCGGGCTACACCTACGCCCGGACCCGTGACCAGGACGAGCAACGGATCTTCGGCTACCCGCTGTCCACCACGCGCCCTGAACACGTTGTGCGTACCTTCACCACCTATCGACTGCCGGGCGTGATGAACCAGTTCACCGTCGGTGGCGGCGTGAGCTGGCAGAGCGCGTTCTACGGCAAGATCTACAGCGCCAGCGCGGGCGACTACACCCAGATCAAGCAAGGTGGCTACACCCTCGTGGACCTGATGACCCGTTACCAGTACGACGACCACCTGAGCTTCACCGTCAATGCCAACAACGTCTTCGACAAGAACTACCTGACGGGCCTGGGCAACTTCGACACCACGTTCTACGGCGAGCCGCGTAACGTGCAGGTCACCGCGAAGTATGATTTCTGAGTCGTGAGCTGAAATGAAAAATGCCCGTGTCGTCAGATGCGGGCATTTTTTTGGCCAGGGATTTTGTGGTGAATGGGAGTCCGCCTTCGCGGGCAAGCCTCGCTCCTACAGGTTTGCGTCGAGTTGTGGCATGGTGCCAACCTGTAGGAGCGAGGCTTGCCCGCGAAGGCAATTGTCGCCCACCAGAAATCCCCTGAACCGGACACAAAAAAAGCCGCCACCCCTGATCCAGGCATGGCGGTTTTTTTCATGGCAATTCAGATCCGCGAACGCACCCACCCCGCCACTTCCGAGTGAATCCCTTCCACTTCCCCCAGCAACCCGGCCATGCGCATGAAGTCATGGGTCATCCCCGGCTGTTCCAGCAATGTCACTTCATTCCCCGCCGCACGCAACCGCTCGGCATACGCCAGCCCTTCATCATGCAGCGGATCGTGCCCGGCCAAGTACACCAGCGCCGGTGCCAAGCCTGATAAATCCGCCGCCAGCAACGGCGAGCAACGCCAATCCGCCAGGTCATCCGGCGTGCGCCCGTAATGCGCGTAGAACCAGTCCAGCGTCGGCGTCTCCAGCAAATAGCCCTCGGCAAAATCCCGGTGCGAGGCGCGTTTCGTCGTCGCATCCGTCACCGGATACAGCAACACCTGGGCCTTGGGTTTCAACGCCAGTTCCTCTGGTTCACGCACTGCCATGATCGACAACACCGTGGCCAATGTCGCGCCCACGCTGTCACCGACCAGCGCCACCCGGTTCGCATCCAGCCCACGCGCAGCGCCCTCGCGCACCAGCCAGTTGCCCGCATCGCAAGCGTCCTGCACCGGCGTCGGGAAACGCCATTGTGGCGCCAGTCGGTAATCCACGGTCAACAACGCAAACCCGCCTTGCGAGGCCAGTCGCCGGCACAGCGCATCATGGGAATCGAGGCTGCCGACCACATAGCCGCCGCCA
Organism: Pseudomonas sp. SJZ077; assembly: GCF_007993905.1. Classification (NCBI taxonomy): domain Bacteria; kingdom Pseudomonadati; phylum Pseudomonadota; class Gammaproteobacteria; order Pseudomonadales; family Pseudomonadaceae; genus Pseudomonas; species Pseudomonas sp. SJZ077. The sequence goes on along the minus strand of NZ_VIUJ01000012.1, from coordinate 51,311 downwards.
TGAAAATACAGCAACACCGGCTGCAAGCCGTCGACCGCTTGCCCATCGCGATACACCCTTGCCGACAGACTGTGGCCATCCCGCGCGGCAATGGTGAAGTCCTCGCAGGCCACGCTGTCCAGCGGCACATCGAGAAACCCCGAGGAGGCTTCAAAATCGATCCGTGCCTGTTGCGGCGATTGTTCATGCATCGCGCGACTTTTACCGGTCATCCGGCCGAACTCGGCGAGTTCGAGAAATGCTTCAAGTTCTGGCAACACGGCCATGGGACGAATCCTTTAAATAAACAAGTAAAAAAATGCGAGAAAAGCCGTGATCTGTAGGAGCGAGGCTTGCCCGCGAAGGCGTCCTTGAGATCGCCTTCGCGGGCAAGACTCGCTCCTACAAAAATGAGTTACGCAATGGCCAAACGGCGTTCCAGTAAGTCCTCAAGCTCATCAAGCAACTCATCACCACGCAACAGCTCGTAGTGCCCGCCGGCCAACAGGCGATCAACGCCATGACTGCCGACCTGGCCCTCGAACACCCGACGTTCGTCGTCGCGCCCGGCCACCCACCAACGATGGGCCGAGGCCTTGATCGTCGGCAGTTGCCGATGCGCCAGCGCCAGTTGCTTGAGGCGTGAGCCGGTGGCAAAGATCTGCGTGAGCTCCCCCGCGCCCAATGCGGCCTGTTCATTGGAACCGTGCAAGGCGGCTTCAATCACGGCGGTGGAGCCCTCGCGTTCACTCAAGCCAGCGGCTTTGCGCGCAATCAACGCCTGAGCCTCATCGGCGGGCAAACCGAGCACAAACTTCAGGAAATCACCGAGGTCCTCGCGCCAGTCCCCCGCCTCTGCGGTGCCGGCCACGTAGCTGTCGACCAACCCGGCAAACGTCACGGTCTCACCTTGCGCTTCCAGTTCATGCGCAACCAACTGCGTCAACGCGCCGCCCAACGACCAGCCCAGCAAGTAATACGGTCCTTTGGCCTGTTGACTGCGAATCCGCTGCGCATAGGCTTGCGCCATGGCGAGCAGCGATTCGTCCTGCCAGTGCGGGTCAAGCAGCATGCGGCATTGCACGCCGTACACCGTGCGCCGTCCTTCCAGACGCCGCGCCAACGGTTCGTAGTCGAACACCGTGCCGAAACCGGCGTGCAGGCAAAACAGCGCCGGCACATTCGGGATCCGCGCATTCAGCGCCAGCAAAGGGTCCGGCGCAGACGTGGGTTCGGTCACCTGATAACCACTGAGTTCGGCAATGCACGGTTTCTGCATCAGATCCCGCAGCTTCAACTCGAAGCCCAGTTGCGGCTGACTGCGCACCCGCGAGATGACTTTGAGCACCTGCAACGAGTCGCCACCCAGTTCGAAGAAGTTGTCGTCGATGCCCACTTGCGGCACGCCGAGCACCTCTTGCCAGATCGCGGTCAGCGCCTTTTCCAGATCGTTGCGCGGCGCGCGATAACCACCGAGCGCCCATTCAGGCATTGGCAGTGCGCGACGGTCGAGCTTGCCGTTGGCCGACAGCGGAAAGCGTTCCAGCACCAGGATCCGTGGCGGCACCATGTAGTCAGGCAGTTGCGCTTGCAGCTCAGATTTCAAGCGACGATCCAGCCCGACAGCACCGGCCGCCACCACATAACCGACCAATTGCTTGCCGGTCGGCGTGTCGTGTACCACCACGGCGGCATCCTGCACCCCAACGCATTCGCGCAGACGCGCTTCGATCTCGCCCGGCTCGATGCGGAAACCACGGATCTTCACCTGCTGGTCAAGACGCCCCAGATAGTCGATCAACCCGCACTCGCGCTGGCGCACCAGGTCGCCGGTGCGGTACATGCGGCCACCGGCCTCGAACGGATCGGGGATGAAACGCTCGGCGCTCATGCCGGGATGCTGGTGGTAACCGCGCGCCAGGCATTCGCCGCCCAGGTACAACTCGCCGCTGACACCGACCGGCAGCGGATTGAGGTCGGCGTCCAGCACATACACACCACGCCCGGCCACGCCACGCCCAATCGGCGCATACGCCGCGTCGCAGGTTTCGCTGGCCTCGGCACGCCACAGCAGCGGCGTGACCACGGTTTCGGTCGGGCCATAACCGTTGACCAGACGCTGCGGACGCAAGGCGCGCTTGACCTGCTCGAAGCTCGCCTCCGGCACCGCATCACCGCCAAAGCAATACACCTCGACCGCCGGTGGATTGCCAAGGCGTTCGGCCACTTCGGCCATCTGTTGCAAGTAGGCCGGCGGGAAGCAGGCGACGGTGACGCCATGACGCTGCATCACTTCGAGGGTTTGCTCCGGGGTCCATAAACTGTCCTCGCGGATCACCAGGCTGCCACCGGCCAGCATCACACTCAGCCAACGCTCCTGCGCACCGTCGAAGGCGAACGACATGAAGTGCAGCTCACGGCTGCGCGGTGCCAGTTCGTAGAGCTCGATGATGCCGCGGCAATGCCGGGCAATCGGCCCACGTGCCACCGCCACGCCTTTGGGCTGGCCCGTGGAACCGGAGGTGTAAATCAAATACGCCAAGTGCCCCGGCAACGGCTGGGAAACCGGGCATTCAGCGTGGTCGGCAACGCTCAACTGGTCGAGCAGCAGACGTGGCGGGCTGTCGGCCAGGGTCAGTCGATCCCCCAGATTGCTGTCACAGAGCAACAGGCTGGCCGCCGAATCGCTCAACATATAAGCCAGCCGCTCGGCCGGGTACGCGAGGTCCAAAGGCAGATACGCCGCCCCTGCTTTAAGCACCGCGAGGAACGCAACGATGGTGCGTTCGGAACGCGGTAACGCCACCGCCACCAGACTTTCCGGGCCGATGCCGCGACCGATCAGTTGCTGCGCCAACCCATTGGCCTGCGCCTCAAGCTGTGCATAACTGACGTGCCGACCTTCGCAGATCAAGGCGATTCTCTGCGGCTGCGCTTTGACGTGTTGATTAAACGCGTGAAGCAAATCAGCGCTGTCATCTGACACCTGCGGCAGGCTCAAACGCGCCTCAGGCAAGCCAATATTGCCAAGCAGACGCGTAGCATCCTCCGGCAACGCACGCAGCAATCCTTCCAATTGCGCACGAATCCGCTCGACTTCCACGTCACTGAAGCGATCACGCAGGAACAGGTACTCAACTTCCAGGCCTTCTTCGTTGGCGCTGACCATCAAGTCCATCGGGAAGTTGGTCACCCCGCCACTGCCGACTTCGGCAAAGCGTAGCTCGCCTTCCTCGCCGCCTTTCAGGGCGCGGTCCACCGGATGGTTTTCGAACACGATGATGCTGTCGAACAAACCCTGGCCACCCTGCCCGGCCCAGCGCTGAATGTCCGACAACGGCGTGTGTTCGTAGTCACGCACCATCAGGTTGTAATCCTGCAAGTCGCGCAGCCACTCGCCCACCGGCTGCTGCGGATCAAGGGTCTGAATCACCGGCAAGGTGTTGATGAACAGACCGAGCATGTCCTGCGCACCGGCCAACCCGGTCGGGCGCCCCGCCACCGTGGCGCCGAACGCGACACTGCGCTGGCCGCTGTGGCGTTGCAGCAGCAACAGCCACGCGCCTTGCACCAGCGTGTTCAGTGTCACGCGTTGACGCTTGGCGAAGCTGTGCAGTTTGCGCGTCGCCTCGGCGTCGAGGTGGCTGTACATCACGCCGTGGCCGGAACCTTCGGCACCGGAAGCTTTGGCCAGAATGGTCGGTTCTTCGAGCAGCGCCAGGCGCTCACGCCAGAAGCCTTCGGCTTGCGCGCCGTCCTGGCGTTGCAGCCAGGCGATGTAGTCGGCGTAGCGCCCGGTCAGGCTCGGCAGGCTGTCGTTGTGGTACAGGCGCAGCATGTCGCCCAACAGACGCGAAGCGCTCCAGCCGTCGAGCAAGAGGTGATGGTAGATCCAGATCATCTGGTAACGGTCATCACCCAGGCGCACCAGGATGAAACGCATCAACGGCGGGCAACTCAGGTCGAAGCCCTTGGCCTGTTCCGCTGCGGCCAGTTCGCCCAGCGCCTGCTCGGTGTCGGAGCGGTCACGCCAGTCGAGTTCTTCGATCGGCAACTCGACGTCGGCGAACACCGCTTTCAGCGGATCGGCCAAGCCATCGCGCCAGCGGAACGCGGCGCGCAGCACTTCATGCCGCTCGACCAGCGTCTGCCAGGCCGCGCGGAAACGCGGCACCTGCAAGCCGTCGACTGCCACGCTCAACTGGTTGACGTAGGGGTTGAGCTCCGGTGAATCCAGGCAATGGAACAGCATGCCTTGCTGCATCGGCGACAGCGGATACAAGTCTTGCAGACCTTCACGGGCAGCGATGTCGATGTGCGGCACCAGTGAGAAAGCTTCGACGTTTGGCGCTTCGATCAATCTTGCTTCACGGCTGCTGGCCACGGAGGCCAAAGCACGAATGGTCTGCTGCTCGAACAGCTGCTTCGGACTGAACACCAGCCCACGCTGCCCGGCACGGCTCACCGCTTGCAGCGAAATGATCGAATCACCGCCCAGCTCAAAGAAGTTCTCGGTGACGCCCACCGACTCCAGCCCCAGCAGTTCCTGCCAGATCTCAACCAGCAACACTTCGGCCGGTGTTGCGGCGGCCACGTGATCGTGGTTCTGCCGAGTGGCTTCCGGCGCCGGCAGGCCTTGGCGATCAAGCTTACCGTTCGGCGTCAGCGGCAACGCGGCCAGGCACATCAAGTGCGCCGGCAACATGTGCGCCGGCAATCGGCTGCGCAGATGAGCCGTCAGCGCTTCACGCAGAGCCTGCTCATCGGCAAGCGGATCACGGGGCACCACGTAACCGACCAACTGGCGGCTCACCGGACCTTCACGGTCGATCACGAACGATTCACGCACGCCTTCGTGTTCCAGCAGGCAGGCTTCGATTTCGCCGAGTTCGATACGGAACCCGCGAATCTTCACTTGCTGATCGATACGGCCGAGGTATTCAACGACGCCATCGGCGCGGAACCGTGCGAGGTCGCCGCTGCGGTACAAACGCGCACCCGGCACGAATGGATCCGGCACGAAGCGTTCAGCGGTCAGGTTCGGACGTTGATGGTAACCCCGGGCGACGCCCTCGCCGCCCAGGTACAACTCGCCCGCGACGCCAACCGGCAGCGGCTGCAAGCCGCCGTCCAGAATGTAGGCGCTGCGGTTGCCCACCGGCCGGCCAATCGGCATGAACGCCGAGTCGAACCCGGTATCCGGGTACGCCAGCCAGATCAGTGGCGTGATCACCGTCTCGGTCGGGCCGTAGCCGTTGATCAAGCGCTTGGGTTGCAGCACTTGCTGGACTTCATCGAACGCGTGCTTGGCCATGCCCTCGCCGCACGGGGTGTACGAACGGATCGGCAAATCACGCCCCGCTTCGCCCATGAAGTCGGCGATCTGCGACAGATAAGTCGGGGTAAAACAGGCAATGGTGATGCCGTGTTTTTCGATCTCGGCGCAGGTGCGCTCCACGCTCCACAACTCGTCATCGCGGGGCATGACTGCCGAACCGAACACCAGCGGCGTCAGCCAGCGTTCGTGGGCGCCGTCGAAACTGATCGAGGCGAATTGCAACTCGCGGTCGTCCGGGGTCATGCCGTACAACTCGCCGATCGACAGGCAATGCATGGCCAGCGGACCGTGGGCCACACTGACGCCTTTGGGCCGCCCGGTGGAGCCTGAGGTGTAAATCAGGTACGCGAGGTTTTCGCCGCAGGTCAGGTTGATCGGGTTGGTGTCCGCCATGGACGCCAGCGGCTCGCGGTCGATTTCCAGCACCGGCAGGCCTTCGGGCAACGGCAGTTTTTCCCGCAGCCACGACTGGCTGATCATCAGCGAAATGCCGCTGTCTTCCATCAGGTAGCACAGGCGTTCCGTCGGGTAAGCCGGGTCCAGCGGCACGTAGGCGCCGCCGGCCTTGAGGATCGCCAGCAGGCCGACGATCATTTCCGGTGAGCGCTGCATCGCCAGGCCAACCCGCACTTCCGGACCAATGCCCAGTGCGCGAAGACGATGGGCCAATTGGTTGGCGCGACGGTTGAGCTGATCGAAGCTCAATTGCAGATCGTTGAAGATCAGCGCGGTGGCGTCCGGGCGAATGACCGCTTGGGCCTCGATCAACTGATGCACACAGAGCGGGTTTTGCGCGGCCGTGAATGCCGGGTTCCATTCGACCAACTGTTGCGCGCGTTCCGGCGCGGTCAGCAGGTCCAGTTCACTCAATGCCGCGTTTGGCGCGGCGACCATCGCCGCCAGCAGCGCGGCCAGATGCTCGCTCATCCGAACAATCGCTTCGCCGCTGAAATGGGCGCACTGGTAACTCCAGTTCAGGCTCAACTGGCTTTCGGCGGTGGCCGCCAGGGTCAGCGGGAAGTTAGTGCGTTCATGGTTCTGCGGAACCGAGAAGCTCAAACCGGCCGGCGCGCCTTGTTGCAGCGCTTCGGCCACCGGGAAGTTTTCGAACACCAGCAGGCTGTCGAACAGCGGCTCACCGGCACGCCCGGCCCAGCGCTGAATGTCCCCCAATGCGGTGAATTCATGCTCACGCAGTTCGAGGTTTTGTGCCTGCAACCGGGTCAGCCACTGGCCGACGCTTTCCACCGCGTCCGGGCTGCTGATCACCGGCAACGTGTTAATGAACAGGCCCAGCTGGCTTTCGGCACCCGGCAAATCCACCGGCCGCCCCGCCACAGTCGCGCCGAACGCGACACTGCGCTGGCCGCTGTAGCGTTGCAGCAACAGTGCCCAGGCGCCTTGCACCAAGGTGTTGAGGGTGACTTTTTGCTGACGGGCAAACTCGCTGAAACGCTGGCTGGTGGCGACATCGAAGGTCTGGCGATGGTCGGCAAATTCTACGGCCGGCTGATTTTTACCGTCGCCATGGGCCAGGCTCTGCGCCAGTAACGTCGGGTTGTCGAGGGTCGCCAGCTGCTCGCGCCAGAAGACCTCGTCGGCGTGGGCATCCTGACGTTGCAGCCAGCCGATGTAATCGGCGAAACGCCCGGTCGGCGCCTGCACATCCTGCCCGGCATAACGCTGCAAGACTTCGCTCAGCAGCAGCGAATTACTCCAGCCATCCAGCAACAGGTGATGGTGGGTGTAGATCAATTGCTGACGCTCATCGTCCAGCCGCACCAGGGTCAGGCGCATCAATGGCGCCCGGGTCGAATCGAGTTGCAGGCGCTCGTTGTCGATCAGTTCAATCAATGCGTCGGCCTGATCGCTGCGGCCACACCAGTCGAGACACGTCATCGGCAGTTGCAGATGACGATGGACCACTTGCACCGGCGCTTCGAAACCGTCGGGGAAGTGGAAGCTGCTGCGCAGGATCGGATGGGTGTCGAGCACCGCTTGCCAGGCGCGGCCAAGACGCTCGGCGTCGAGGCCACGGGCTTGGACGCTGAGCTGATTGACGTAGGCGCCAGACGCCGATTCATAGAGGCTGTGGAACAACAGACCGGCCTGCATCGGCGACAGCGGATACAGGTCTTCGATCTGCGCCGGCGGCACCGGCAAGCCATCGAGTTGCGCCTGGGTCAGGCGCGCCAGCGGGAAGTCTGCCAGGGTCACGCCTCCCGCACCGTCGCTCAGGCAATGGTCGATCAGCCCCAGCAATTCACGTTGGTAATCGGCGGCCAGCGCTTCGATTTCACGTGTGTCGAAGCATTCGCGGCTGAAGGTCCAGTCGAGTTTCAGTTCGCCGCCATACACCTGGCCGTCCACCGACAGCCAGTTCGGCAACGGTGCGTCCGCCGATTGCGCGGCGCCGCTGGACTCCTTGGCCGGGGTGAACAGGGCGTCTTCGGCGAAGCTCTGGTCGAACTGCCCGAGGTAGTTGAACGTCACGCGTGCTTGCGGCAAACCGGCCAACGCCGCTTGGGTCGAGGCATCGCCCAGGTAGCGCAGCAGGCCGTAGCCCAGGCCTTTTCCGGGGATTTCGCGCAGTTGCTGCTTGATGGCCTTGATCGAGCCCGCCAGGTCGGCGGTCGGCGTCAGGCGCACCGGAAACAGACTGGAGAACCAGCCGACGGTGCGGGTCAGGTCGATGTCGTCGAACAGCTCTTCGCGACCATGGCCTTCGAGTTGAATCAGCGCCGAAGCGTCACCGGTCCAGCGGCTGAGGGTTCGGGCCAGCGCGGTCAGCAGCAGGTCGTTGACCTGTGTGCGGTAAATCGCTGGCGCCTGTTGCAGCAGCCTGGTGGTTTGATCGCGGTCCAGGCCGATGCTCACGCCTTGGCGCAGATGCCCGGCCTGACTGGCTTGGGCATTGGCGGAGGGCAGCGAATCATTGGCGACGCTCAGCTGCGCTTGCCACCAGTCCAGTTCGCTGGCAGCGGCTTCGGAGCGGGCGTAGGCGTCAAGTTTGTCGGCCCAGGCCTGGAAAGCGCTGGTCTTCGGTGGCAGGTCTTGCCCTTGATAAGCGGCTTGCAAATCTTCCAGCAACACCCGCCACGATACCCCGTCCACCGCCAGGTGATGGATCACCAACAGCAACCGCTGCGAACCATCCGCCTGAGCGATCAACGCGATGCGCAGCAGCGGACCGTCTTGCAGACTGAGGCTGCGCTGCGCCTCGTCGCACACCGATTCCAGCGAAGCATCGTTGGCCACGCGGGCGGTCCAGAGCATGTCGATCACATCGCAGCTGTCAGCCCCGACATAACGCGCCGACCATTGGCCATCGACCTGACTGAAGCGCAGACGCAGGGCATCATGCTGCTTGAGCAAACGTTGCAGCGCGGCTTGCAGGCGTGGCAATTCAAGGGTTTCGCGTGGCGTCAGCAGCACCGCCTGGTTCCAGTGCGCGCGTTGCGGGATCGGCTCGTCGAAGAACCAGCGCTGGATCGGCGTGAGTTTTTGCAGGCCTTCCACCGGCCCTTGCTGCGCCAGCGGGGCGGCCTGTTCCTTGACCACGGCGGCCAGGGCTTGCAAGGTTTGCTGCTGGAACAGGTCGCGGGGTTGCAGGCTCAGGCCGGCGCGGCGCGCACGGCTGACCACCTGAATCGAAATGATCGAGTCGCCGCCCAGTTCAAAGAAATTGTCCTGACGCCCGACCTGCTCCACGCCCAGCACGTCCTGCCAGATCTGCGCCAGCACCTGTTCATGTTCGCTGCGTGGCGCTTCGAAGGCGCGTTGGCTGACCTGTGCGGTCGGCGCGGGCAGGCGTTTGCGCTCGAGTTTGCCGTTGGGGCTCAGGGGCATTTGCTCGATCAGCACGGTCTGCGCCGGCACCATGTAATCCGGCAGGCTCGCCAGCAAATGGCTTTTCAGGGTTTCACGCCACGCGCCTTGTTGCTCGGCATCGGCGCTGACCAAGGCTCGGTCCTGCGGCACGATGTACGCGACCAACTGCTTGCCGCCCGGGCCATCGAGGGCCAACACTACGGCTTCCTGCACGTCTGCATGCTCTTGCAGGCGCGCTTCGATTTCGCCCAGTTCGATGCGCAAACCGCGAATCTTCACTTGGTGGTCGATGCGCCCGCAGTAGTCGATGGCACCGTCCGTGCGATAGCGTGCCAGGTCACCGGTGCGGTACAGACGCTCGCCGCTGCCAAACGGGTCGACCACGAAACGCTCGGCGGTCAGCGCGCCACGACGGTGGTAACCGCGCGCCAGGCCGACGCCGCCCAGGTACAACTCGCCCACCGCGCCCAGTGGCAACGGTTGCAGTTCGCTGTCGAGGATGCAGGTGCGCAAGTTGGCAATCGGCCGGCCAATCGGCACGCTGTCACGCCCTTCTTCCACGCAGGTCCAGTGGGTCACGTCGATGGCCGCTTCGGTCGGACCATAGAGGTTGTAGAGATTGGCTTGCGGCAGGCTGCGCAAGGTCTGGCGTTGCAGTTCCATCGGCAGCGCTTCACCGCTGCAAATGATCCGCTGCAACGAGGTGCAGGCCAGCGCTTCGTCGGCAGCGATGAACGCCGAGAGCATCGACGGCACGAAGTGCAGCGTGGTGATCGCCTGCTCGACGATCAACGCGGCCAGGCGTTGCGGATCACGGTGCTCGCCCGGCGCGGCGAGCACCAGGGTGGCGCCCTTCATCAGCGGCCAGAAAAATTCCCACACCGACACGTCGAAACTGAACGGCGTCTTTTGCAGCACGCGGTCGCTCGGCTGCAAGTTGTAGGCTTGCTGCATCCACGCCAGACGGTTATGCAGCGCCACATGGCGGTTACCGGCCCCCTTGGGTTTGCCGGTGGAGCCGGAGGTGTAAATCACATAAGCGAGGTTTTCCGCGACCGCAAGGTTGGGCAGGTCAGTGCCCGGCAAGTCGTTCAGCCAATCGGCGTCGGCGTGCAGGCACAAGGTGCGCACGTTGTCCGGGGTCGGCAGTTGCGCCAGCAGATATTCCTGGGTCAGCAACAACGTAATGCCGCTGTCTTCGATCATGTAGCTCAGGCGATCAACCGGGTACTCCGGGTCCAGCGGCACATATGCACCGCCCGCCTTGAGAATCGCCAGCAGGCCGACAACCATTTCAAACGAACGGTCGCAGGCAATCCCCACCAGCACGTCCGGGCCGACACCCTGGGCACGCAAGTGGTGGGCCAAACGGTTGGCGCGCCGGTTCAGCTCGGCGTAACTCAGGGACTGGCCCTGGAACACCAGCGCCGTCGCCTCTGGGTGTTCAACTACGCGTTCTTCGAAATGGCGCTGCACGCAGACTTCGCCCGGATAGGCCTGAGCGGTGTCGTTGAGCTCGTCGAGGATGCGCAGACGCTCATCGGCGTCCAGCAACGGTAACTCGGCGAGCGGGCATTGCGGGTTGGCCAGAACACCGGCCAACAAATTGCGCCAGTGCCGCGCGAGGTGTTCGATGCGTTCAGCGTCGAACAGATCGGTGGCGTAAGTCAGGCTGGCGAACAGCTTGTCGCCCTCCTCCTGGGTGTCCAGTTGCAGGTCGAACTGGGTGGTGTGCGCCGTGGCGTTCAATGCCTCGACGCGCAGGCCGGCGAGCAAGCCGCTGACCGCCGCCGGTGTGGCTTGCTGGTGGTTGAACATCACCTGGAACAGCGGGCTGTGACTGAGGCTGCGTTCACCTTGCAGCGCCTGCACCAGACGCTCGAACGGCAAGTCCTGATAATCCTGGGCATCCAGCGAGGCGGCGCGGGTCTGGTCGAGCAATTGGCTGAACGGCAGACGTCCGTCCAGTTCCGCACGCATCACCTGGGTGTTGACGAAGAACCCGATCAAGCCACGGGTTTCCGCGCGATTACGGTTGGCAATCGGCACACCGACACGCACGTCGGCCTGGCCGCTGTAGCGATAGAGCAAGGCCTGGAAGCTCGCCAGCAACAGCATGAACGGCGTGACACCGCGCTGCTTGGCCAGGCTCATCAGACCGCTGGCCAACGTGGCATCGAGGGCGAAATCCAGACGCGCACCGCGCTGGCTCGGTTGCGCCGGGCGCGGACGGTCGGTCGGTAATTCGAGCAGCGGTTGTTCGCTGCCCAGGCGGTCGCGCCACCAGTTGAGTTGACGTTCCAGCTCGCCCGCCTCCATCCAGCGTCGTTGCCACATCGCATAGTCTGAATACTGGATCGGCAGTGCCTCCAGCACCGTGTTCTGACCTTGGCAATGCGCGGCGTAGAGCCGGGAAAACTCTTCCACCAGCACGCCCATCGACCAGCCATCGGTGACGATGTGGTGCAAGGTCAGCAACAGCACGTGGTCTTCGGCATCAAGTTGCAACAGGCTGACCCGCAACAGCGGACCGTGTTGCAGATCGAACGGCCGGGCGATGTCCTGTTCGACGCTGTTCATCGCCTGATCGAAGCGCTGATCCTGAGGTTCGCCGCGCAGGTCGATCTGCTCGATGGGCAGCGAGGTGAACTCGGCCAGCGTCTGCACCACTTGCCCGTCGTCCTCGACGAACCGGCTGCGCAAACTCTGATGCCGCTGCAGCAGCCCATCGAAACTCTGCTGCAACGCAGCAACGTTCAGCGGCCCGTGCAAACGCAGCGCGGCCGGAATGTTGTACGCCGAACTGTGTGGATCAAGTTGCCAGAGGAACCATTGGCGCTGCTGCGCGTATGACAATTCGAACGTTGCTTGCAGCTCCGCAGCCGGCGGAATCGGCAACTGGCCGAAGCTCACGCCCTGCTCTTGCATGCGTTGCAGAAACTCGCGGCGCTTATCAGCCGGCAGGCCGGCGAAGCGGCTGGCGATACGCTGGGCAGTGGTGTGTTCCATCAGTTGATCTCCATCTCGTCGAGAAGCGACTCAAGCGCATCAAGACGTGCATCGTTGTCAGCCGGGGCGTGTTGCCCGGCCATGGCGGCATAAGCCTGAAGGTCGGTGGATTCGAACAGCGCGCGCAGCGGCAGCTCGATGCCCAGTTCCAGTTCCACACGGGCACTGGCCTGGGCCGCGAGCAATGAATGCCCGCCCAATTCAAAGAAGTTGTCGCGTCGGCCTATCTGCGCCACGCCCAGCACGTCGGCCCAGATCGCGGCCAGTTGCTGTTCGAGGTCGCCCTCGGGGGCTTCGAACGGCCGTTGCCATTCCTGGGCATCGGGCACCGGCAGCGCCTTGCGGTCGAGCTTGCCGTTGCCGGTCAATGGCAAGGCATCCAGCAGCAACCAGTGGCTCGGCACCATGTAGTCCGGCAGATCCACCTTGAGCGCGGTGCGTAGGTTGTCGCGCCAGGCGATCGGGTCATGCGGGGTTTGCTCGGCCACGACGTAGGCGCACAGCTGCGGCCCGCCGTCGCAGGCATGCACGCTCAACACCGCTTGGCGCACGCCCGGTTGGGCCAGCAGCGCAGCTTCGATTTCACCCAATTCGATGCGGAAACCGCGGATTTTTACTTGCTGGTCGATCCGGCCGAGGTAGTCGATGCTGCCATCGGCACGCTGACGCGCCAGATCGCCGCTGCGATAAAGACGCTGCGAAGCCTCGAACGGGCTCGGCACAAAACGCTCGGCGGTCAGGCCGAAACGGCCGTGATAACCCCGCGCCAGACCGGCGCCGGCGATGTACAACTCGCCCGCCACACCCACCGGCACCGGTTGCAGCTGACTGTCGAGCAAGTACCAGCGCAGGTCGCGGATCGGCAGGCCGATCGGGCTTTGGGCCTTGCCGTCGAGGTCGGCCAGGCGGATCGCACGGTAGGTCACGTGCACCGTGGTTTCGGTGATGCCGTACATGTTGACCAGGGTTGGCTGTTGGTCGCCGAAGCGCTCGAACCACGGACGCAGGCTCGCGACTTCGAGGGCTTCGCCGCCGAAAATCACCTGACGCAACGCCATGCTTCGTGGGCTGGCACAGGCAATCGGCAACAACTGGCGGAACGCGCTCGGCGTCTGGTTCAACACCGTCACGCCCTCATCACAGAGCAAGCGATGGAATTGCTGCGGCTCGCGGCTGATGTCATACGGCACGATCACCAGACGCCCGCCGGTGCACAGCGAACCAAACAGCTCCCACACCGAGAAGTCGAAGGCGTAGGAATGGAACAGCGTCCAGACATCGTCCGGACCGAAGCCAAACTCGCCAGCCGTGGCCGTGAGCAGACGCCCGACGTTGCCATGGCTGAGCAATGCGCCTTTAGGACGACCGGTGGAACCGGAGGTGTAGATCACGTAGGCGAGGTTGTCCGGGGTCGCCAGCGCTGGCAGGTTGGCGTCACTGACCCCATCCAGCTGCAACGATTCCAGGCTCAGCACCTGCACGCCGTCTCGGGCCGGCAGACTGTCGATCAAGTGTTGCTGGGTCAGTAGCAGCGTGATGCCGCTGTCTTCGATCATGTAGCTCAGGCGTTCGGCCGGGTAATGCGGGTCGAGCGGCACGTAGGCGCCGCCGGCCTTGAGAATCGCCAGCAACCCGATCACCAATGGCATCGCCCGCTCGGTGGCGATGCCCACGCGCACTTCTGGCCCGACGCCCTGCTCGCGCAGTGTGCGCGCCAAGCGGTTGGCCTGGGCGTTGAGTGCGGCGTAGGTCAATTGCTCGCCTTCGTAGACCAGGGCGACGGCATTCGGCCGTTGTGCGGCTTGCGCTTCGAACAACTGATGCAAGGTCGGCGACGTCGGTTGCGCCTGGAATGCGGGGTTCCAGTGCTGCACCAAAGCCTCTTGCTGCGCCCCGTCAATCAGGGGCAGTTCGGCGACGCGTTGCTGCGGATCGCTGACTACCGCGCGCAGCAGGTTCAGCCACTGCTCGCCAAGGCGCTGCATCGACGCTTCGTCATACACATCCGTGGCGTAGGTCAGGCTGGCATCCAGTGCTTCGCCCTGCTCCTGAGTATCGAGGACCAGATCGAACTGCGTGGTGTGTTGCTGCCAGTGCAGACGCTCGACGTTCAGGTCGGCAACCGTGCGTTCGACACTCGCGCCCAACGGCTGCTGATGGTTGTAGAGCACCTGGAACAACGGGCTGTGATTGAGGCTGCGGTCCGGTTGCAAGGCGTCGACCAGCTGCTCGAACGGCAAGTCCTGATTCGCTTGCGCGCCCAATGCAACCTGTTTGACCTGTTGCAACAAGGTGCTGAACGGCTGCTGCCCATCGATCTCGGCACGCAGCACCTGGGTGTTGATGAAGAAGCCGATCAGGCCTTCGGTTTCGAGACGCGAACGACCGGCGCTCGGCACGCCAACGTTGATGCGCGACCGCCCGCTCTGGCGATGCAGCAAGGTCTGGAAACTCGCCAGCAACAGCATGAACAACGTCACTTGCTGTTCCTGGGCACGTTGACGTAAACCGGCGAGCAACTCGCGATCCACGTTGAGCATCAGGCTGGCACCGCGCTCGCTGCGGCGGGCCGGACGGGTCAGTTCGCTGGGCAATTCCAGCGGCGCCTGGCTGCCGGCCAGTTGCTCACGCCACCACGTCAGTTGGCGTGCACCCTCGCCCGCTTCCAGCCAGTCGCGCTGCCAGCGGGCGTAGTCGCTGTAGTTCACCGGCAGGTCAGCCAAACCGGCGGCGCGCCCGCAGGCAGCCGCCTGATACAAGGAGCTGAACTCATCGACCATGACCTGCATCGACCAGCCGTCGGCAGCGATGTGATGGACGGTGAGGACCAGCACGTGCTCGTCAGTGTTCACTTGCAACAGCAACATGCGCCATAGCGGACCGTTGTGCAGGTCGAACGGACGAGCGATTTCTTCGGCCACGGCCGTGTCGACCGACACCTGATCGAGTGTGCGTTCCTCCAGTTGCAACGCCAGATTGTCGTGCAGCACCGGGCGTGCCTGCAGACCATCTTGTTCGAAGGTCGTGCGCAGGGTTTGGTGACGGGCCTGCAACCGGGCGAAGGCTTCGCGCAGGGCTTCGCGGTTCAGCGGGCCTATGAGGCGCAGTGCGGCAGGAATGTTGTAGGCCGGGCTTTGCGGGTCCAGTTGCCAGAGAATCCATTGGCGCTGTTGGGCAAAAGACAAAACCTGCGGCTGATCGATCACGGCACGTTGTAGCAAAGGTTGACCGCTGATATTTCCCAGCGCGGCACGCCCGGCAAATTCTGCCAGGTTCGCGGCGGAGAACAGGCTGCTCACCGACAGTTCGAGCTGCAACTGCTGCCGCACCCGCGAGATCACCTGAAGCACCAGCAACGAGTGCCCGCCGAGCGCGAAGAAGTTGTCGTTGCGGCCAACTTGCCCGACCTGCAACACGTCCTGCCAGATCAGCGCGAGTTGCGTTTCCAGCCCTTCGACCGGGGCCACGAAGTCACGCTGGGCATCGCCAGCTTCAGCACGCGGCAAGGCTTTGCGATCCAGTTTGCCGTTGTTGTTGAGCGGCAGCTTCGGCAGCAGGACCAAGTGATTCGGCACCATGTATTCCGGCAGCGACTGATGCAGAGCGGCTTTCAGGCCTTCCAGATA
This sequence comes from Pseudomonas sp. SJZ077, assembly GCF_007993905.1. Classification (NCBI taxonomy): domain Bacteria; kingdom Pseudomonadati; phylum Pseudomonadota; class Gammaproteobacteria; order Pseudomonadales; family Pseudomonadaceae; genus Pseudomonas; species Pseudomonas sp. SJZ077. Next base: position 35,528 of record NZ_VIUJ01000012.1, on the reverse strand, counting down.
ATCAACTTCGGACGACAGCGAATCGCCGGCCACGATGTACGCCACCAGTTGCGTGCCGTCCTGGGCGATGACCGCCGCTTCACGCACGTCTTCACGGGCTTGCAGGCAGGCTTCGATCTCGCCCATTTCGATGCGGAAACCGCGGATCTTCACTTGATGGTCGATGCGGCCGACGTATTCCAGCTGCCCTTGAGCGTTGTAGCGCGCCAGATCGCCGCTGCGGTACAGACGCGCGCCCGGTTCACGGGCAAACGGGTCCGGCAGGAAACGTTCAGCGGTCAGCGCCGGACGATTGAAGTAGCTTTGCGCGAGGCAGGCCGGAGCGCCGATGCACAGTTCGCCGACACCGCCGGACGGCAGCAACTGACCCGCCGCATCCAGCACATACAGCGCACGGCCGGCGATGGCACGACCAATCGGAATGCCAAACGCATCGCTGGCATCGTCGAGACGGCACTCATGCACGCTGGACACCACGGTCGCTTCGGTCGGGCCATAGGTGTTGAGCAGTCGCATGTGGCTCAATCCGGCCTGATGCCACAGGCGCAAACCTTCGACCGACATCGCTTCGCCTCCGACGTGGACCTGGCGCAAAGCACCGAGACCGCTGACCACGCCGCTCGCGCATTCGCGAGCGAGCAAGTACCAGTAAGCGGCCGGCAAGTCCGCCACGGTCACGCCGTGCTGGACGATTTCGGCGGCGAGGCGACCGGCGTCCCACACGTCATCGCCGCGCATGATCAACGCCGCGCCGACGCACAACGCCGGGAAACATTGCTCGACGAAACCGTCGAAGCTGAAGGTCGCGAATTGCAACACCCGGTCCGACGCCGACAGCACCGAATAGTCGGCGGCGCTCTGGCAGAACTCGCGCAACGCGGCATGGGCGATGGCCACGCCTTTGGGTTGGCCGGTGGAGCCGGAGGTATAGATGATGTAGGCCAGATCGTCGGCGACCGCGTGGTGGTGCGGATTGCTGTCGGGGTAGTCGGTGCCGTCCTCAAGGCTGAGACGGCGCACGCCCGGCACCTCCTCCAGCAGACCGGATTCGCACAGCAGCACGTCGAGACGGCTGTCATCGATCATGTAGGCCAGGCGTTCGTTCGGGTATTTCGGATCGAGCGGCACGTAGGCGGCGCCACTTTTGAGCACCGCCAGCAGGCTGACGATCAGCTGCGGACCACGGTGCAGCGCCAGGCCGACACGCTTGCCCGGACCGGCACCGTTGGCCATCAGACGATGGGCCAGACGGTTGGCCTGGGTGTTCAATTGCGCGTAGCTCAGGGACTGGCCGTCAACCTGCAACGCCAGCGCGTCCGGGGTCGCGGCGGCCTGCGCGGCGATCTGCTCGTGGGCCAGAAGTGTTGTGGACAACTCGATTGTCGGCGGTTGGCTGATCGCGAGCAGCGCGTTTTTGCCGTCGACGTCGAGCAGTTCCAGCGCGCCAAGTGCGGCGTCCGGCTGGGTGACAAGTTGCATGAGCAGGTGCTGCAAATTGGCCGACAAGCCGGCAACTTGCGCCGCGCTGAAACGCGCTGCGTCGTAGCTGAAGTCCAGGCTCAGGCCTTCGCCCAACTCGATGCCCAACGTCAGCGGATAGTGGGTGCGCTCGTGATTGTGCAAATTGCCGAACGACAACCCGGCCGGTGCGCCCTGTTTCAACGCTTCGGCCACCGGGAAGTTTTCGAACACCAACAGGCTGTCGAACAGCGCCGCCCCCTGCTGCCCCGCCCAGCCCTGAATGTCGTAAAGCGGCACGTGCTCGAACTCGCGCATGGCCAGGTTCAGCCCTTGCAGCTCGCCCAGCCATTGGCTGACGGTGCAATCCGGCTTCATCGCACAGACCAGCGGCAACGTATTGATGAATAAGCCGAGTTGCGCTTCGATCCCCGGCAACGGCGCGGAACGCCCGGCAACCGTGGCCCCAAACACCACGCAATCCTGGCCGGTGCAACGATGCAGCAACAGGCTCCACGCCCCTTGCAGCACGGTGTTGAGAGTGACTTTCTGCTGGCGGGCAAACTCGATCAGACGCTGGGTGGCGCGGCTATCAAGGGCGACGCGGAATTCCTCGCTGCCCTCGGCGCCCACTGGCGGGCGCAAGGCTTCGGCCAGCAACGTCGGCGCTTCCAGCGGTGCCAAAACGGCTTTCCAGAACTGCTCGCCTTCGGCAGCCGATTGCTGCTGCAACCAGCCCAGATAATCACGGTATTGCCCGGTCGGTGCCGGCAGCGCCTGGCCAGCGGCGTAATGCTGGATCACTTCGGCGAGCAACTGCGCGTTGCTCCAGCCGTCCATCAAAATATGGTGGCTGGTGTAGATCAGGTGCCAGTCATTGGCGCCCATGCGCACCAGCGTCAAGCGAAACAGCGGCGCACTGCCCAATTCAAAACCTTGGGCACGTTCGGCGTCGGCCAGCGCATCGGTGTCGGTGTCGGTGTCGGTGGCGTCCAGCACTTCAAGCGGCAACGCGACGTGGCGGACAATCGCCTGATGCGCGGTGTCGAGGCCTTGCCAGTGGAAGCGGCTGCGCAGGATGTCGTGACGCTCCAGCGCGGTTTGCCAGGCCTGAGCGAATCGCTGCGGATCGAGGCCCTGAATGTCCAGACGTAACTGACTGATGTAGGCGCCGACTTGCGGTTCGTACAGCGTGTGGAACAGCATGCCCTGCTGCATTGGCGACAGGGGATACAGGTCTTTAAGGGGCGCGACCGACAATTCGTCGAGTTGCACCTGACTGATGCGTGCCAACGGGAAATCCGACGGCGTGGCCTGAGGCACTTCAACGCCGCAGCAGTGTTCGATCAGCGCGTTGAGTTCTTGGGCGTAATCGTCTGCCAGACGCTGGATGGTCGCGGTGTTGAACATCTCGCGACTGAAACCCCAGCTCAGCGCCAACTCGCCACCGTAGACCTGGCCTTCGACCGTCAGCCAGTTGCCCAGCGGCGCCGACGGATCCTGGGCCACGCCATTGCCTTCGGTGGACGGCACGAACAGCGCGGCGCCGTCGAACTGGCGGTCGAACTGCCCGAGGTAGTTAAAGGTGATGCGCGGTTGCGGCAACGCGGCCAGATCGGCGCGCATCGCCGGGTCGCCGAGGTAACGCAGCGCGCCGTAGCCGAGGCCTTTGTCCGGCACGGCACGCAGTTGTTCCTTGATGGTCTTGATCGACGCACCGAGGTCACTCGACGGCATCAGGTTGACCGGGAACAGGCTGGTGAACCAGCCGACGGTGCGGGTCAGATCGATGTCGTCAAACAGGTCTTCACGACCATGGCCTTCGAGCTGAATCAGCGTGCTGCCCTGCCCGCTCCAGCGGCACACCACCCGTGCCAGTGCGGTCAGCAGCAGGTCGTTGACCTGGGTGCGATATGCCGCCGGAGCCTGTTGCAGCAGTTTGCGGGTTTGCTCGGCATCGAGTTTGATCTCGAGTTTGTGTTCGAAGCGGTTTTGCAGCGCGCCGTTCGGACGGTCACACGGCAAATCGGTCGGTGCGTCGCGCAGCTGGGCCTGCCAGTGACCGAGGCTGTTTTCAAACGCGGGCAAATGTTCTTGCAGTCGGGCGACCCAGCGCTGATAAGTGCTGGTTTTCGCCCTCTTCACGGGGCTGCCGCTGTAGAACTGCTGTAAATCTTCCAGCAACACGCGCCAGGAAACACCGTCCACCGCCAGGTGATGGATGACCAGCAGTAAACGCTGAGAACCGTCCGCCATCGCCACCAGCAGCGCCCGGATCAACGGGCCATTTTGCAGATCGAGGCTGCGCTGGGCTTCGTCGCACAGCGCATTGAGTGCTTCGACCGATTGCGCCTGACGCTGCCACAACACTGACTCGGTGGTCGGCGCCGCATAGACCTGCTGCCAGCCTTCAGCGGTCTGCTCGTAACGCAGGCGCAAGCTGTCGTGATGGGTCAGCAACTGCTCAAGCGCGCGGTCCAGCGCCTCGACGTTCAACGCCTCGCGCGGCACCAGCAACAGCGATTGGTTCCAGTGCTGACGCTCGGGAATTGCTTGCTCGAAGAACCCCTGTTGCACCGGCGCCAGCGCCACCGCGCCAGTCGCCGGACCTTGATCGATCAACGCGTGCTCGCCGCTGCGGGCAGCCTGGGCCAGGCTGCGGACGGTCTGGTGCTGGAACAGGTCCTTGGGGCTCAACACGATCCCGGCCTGGCGCGCACGGCTGACCACTTGCATCGAGACGATGGAGTCGCCGCCCAGTTCGAAGAAGTTGTCTTCAAGGCCGACGTTGTCGATGGCCAGCACGTCCTGCCAGATCGCGGCGAGGGCTTTTTCCATCGTTGTGCGCGGAGCGACGTGCTCGCGCTGTTGCTGCGCGCCGTCAATCGCCGGCAAGGCCTTGCGGTCGAGTTTGCCGTTGGGGGTCAGCGGCAGCTGCGCGAGGAACAGCAGGAACGCCGGGACCATGTAGTCCGGCAGGTGTAGGCGCAATGCCGCTTTCAGGGTTTCACGCAGGGTGGCTTGCGCATCGGCGTCATCGACCAACGCCGGATCGGTCGGCACGATGTAGGCCACCAGTTGCTGCCCGTTGACGCCGTCCTGCGCCAACACAGCCAGTTCACGCACGTCCGCTTGCTGCAACAGCCGTGCTTCGATTTCGCCCAGCTCGATACGGAAGCCACGGACCTTGACCTGATGGTCAATGCGCCCGACGTATTGCAACGAACCGTCGACCTGATAACGGGTCAAGTCGCCGGTGCGGTACAAGCGCTCGCCGTTGCTGGCGAACGGGTTCGGCACGTATTTTTCGGCAGTCATGCCTGGGCGTGCGAGGTAACCGCGGGTGATGCCGGCGCCCGCCAGGTACAGCTCGGCGGACACGCCTTGGGGCACCGGTTGCAGGTCGGCGTCCAGCAAATAGCTGGCGGTGTGCTTGAGGGGACGGCCGATGTTCGCGCGACCGCCCGCTGCACGGCGGGTCCAGGTCGAATAGGTGGTGTCCTCCGACGGCCCGTACAGATCGTAGACGTGTGCGACGGTCGACTGCTCATACAACGCGTCCACCAGGCTCTGCTTCAGCGGCTCGCCGGCGAGGTTGATGATGCGCACGCTCGGCGGGATCTGTCCGTCGCGCTGCAAGGCGTTGATTGCCGACGGCACGGTGTTGATCAGGCGCACCTGATCCCGGGCCGGCAGCTGCGGCAACTCCAGGGCGTTGCGGGCGATGATCACCGAGCCGCCGTTGGCCAGGGTCACAAACAATTCCCATACCGACAGGTCGAAGCACACCGAGGTCGAGGCCAGCACGCCCTGGATGTCTTCGCGGCTGTACACCGATTTAGACCAGTCGATCAGCGCCAGCACGTTGCGATGGGCGATGGACACGCCCTTGGGTTTTCCGGTGGAGCCGGAGGTGTAAATCACGTAGGCCAGGTTGTCCGGCGTGACGCGGGTGACCGGCGCGCTGCTCGGGTAAGCGGCCCAGGTCATATCGTCCATCAGCAACACCTGGGTATCGGCTGCCACGGCCAATGTCGCGGCGACCGAATGCTCGGTCAGCAGCACCAGGGCGCGGCTGTCTTCGAGCATGTAGGCGACGCGTTCGGCCGGGTAATCCGGGTCCAGTGGCACGTAGGCGCCACCGGCCTTGAGGACGGCAAGCAGCGCGACCAGCAAGCTGTCGGAACGCTGCATCGCCACGCCGACCCGGACTTCCGGGCCGACCCCCAGTTCGATCAGCCGGTGGGCCAGGCGATTGGCCTGAGCGTCGAGTTCGGCGTAGGTCAGATGCTGGGTGGCGAAGGTCACCGCCAACGCGTCCGTCCTGGCCGCGACTTGCTGGCTGATCAGTTCATGAATGCACAAATCCTGCGCGAAGCTTTCGTCAGCGCGATTCCAGTCATGCACGATGCGCTGGTATTCAGTGCTTTCCAGCAGCGGCAGATCGCTGATGCGCTGCTGCGAATCGCTGACCATGCCCTGCAATAGATGCGTCCAGTGCTGCGCCATGCGCGCGATGGTCGCGGCGTCGAACAGGTCGTTGGCGTAGGTCAGCGCCGCGTGCAGTTTGCCGCCCTTTTCATACGTATCGAGGGTCAGGTCGAACTGCGTGGTGCGCCCTTCCCACTCGATTACGCCCAGCGCCAGGCCGGAGGCGGTGCTGACCGTGGAAATGTCCGCGACCTGCGGCTGGTGGTTGTACATCACCTGGAACAGCGGCGTGTGGCTGAGGCTGCGTTCCAGTTTCAGCGCCTCGACCAGGCGCTCGAATGGCAGGTCCTGATGGGCCTGGGCGCCAAGGGCGGTTTCCTTGATGGCGCGCAGCAACTCGTCGACGCGGGTCTGACCATCGAGCTTCGTGCGCAACACCTGGGTGTTGACGAAGAAGCCGATCAGGCCTTCGATCTCGGCGCGGTTACGGTTGGCAATCGGCACGCCGACGCGGATGTCGGTCTGCCCGGTATAGCGATGCAGCAGCGCGTTGAAGGCGCCGAGCAACAGCATGAACAGGGTGACGCTGTGTTTCTGCGCCGTGGCCCGCAGTTGCTCGGCCAGTTGCGGGTCGACCGCAAACTCGTAACGGGTGCCGCGATAGCTCGGCATCGCCGGGCGCGGGTGATCGGTGGGCAGTTCCAGCACCGGGTGCTCATCACCCAGTTGCGCTTGCCAGTAGTCGAGTTGACGCGCCTGTTCGCCCGCCTCGAGCCAGCGGCGTTGCCACAACGCGTAGTCGCTGTACTGGATCGGCAATGGCGCGATTTGCGGTTGCGCGCCCGCCTCAAAGGCGTCGTAGCAGCGGATGAATTCGTCGATCAGCACGTTCATCGACCAGCCGTCGGACACGATGTGGTGCAGGGTCAGCAGCAGGACGTGTTCTTCCTCGGCGAGCCTGAGCAAGGTGACGCGCAGCAGCGGGCCGACTGACAGATCAAACGGCAACACCGATTGCTGCTCGGCTGCCTTGGCGACTGCCACTTCGCGCTCCGTGGCTGGCAAGGCGCTGAAATCCACATGATCGATGACCAGCGGCGCGCTGGCCGGCACTTGCAGCAACGTGTCGTCGGCCTGGCGCTGGAACACCGTGCGCAGGGTTTCGTGACGCGCCACCAGGCTGGCGAAGGCTTGCTCCAGCGCCGGCAGGCTCAAACGCCCGGTCAGGCGCACCGCACCGGGCAGGTTGTAGGCGCCGCTTTGTGGGTCCAGTTGCCAGAGAAACCACATGCGTTGCTGGGCATACGACAGCGCCTGGCGATCTTCGGCGCCGACGCCGGCTGGAATGGGGAACCGGGCGAAATCAACGCCTTCCTTTTGCAAGGCCGCAAGGAACATCTGGCGCTTTTCCAGGGGCAACCCGATAAACCGGCGAGCAAGTTTCAAGGAGTCTTCAGCATTCATTTCTAAGCATCCGGATCAGTGGCGGGAAGCACAAAGGCACGTCGTCCCTATAAAACGAATGCAGACCGGAAAAATTAGCGAATGAGAACAAGTATCAGGCAGGAGGTAAAACGCGGGGTGTCAGAGGGATAAGAATCATTGTGGGAGCGAGCTTGCTCCCACAGGGATTGAGCGACGCCCGGGATTGCGTCAGGCGCTGGCAGCCATGGCGTGCCGCCGATGGTGAACCTCAAGCTGATCCTTGATCACCCGCAACACCTTGGCTTCGTGCTCATGGATAAAGAAGTGCCCGCCCGCGAGCATGTCCACCGAAAAACTACCGTGGGTTTCCTTGCTCCAGCCGATCAACTGCTCGGTGGTGGCCCGATCATCCTTACCACCGAGCACATGCACCGGGCACTTGAGCAAGGGACGCTGCTGCGGTTCGAAGCGCCCGCACAGCAGGAAGTCCGCGCGCAGGACCGGCAGTGTCAGGCTCATCAGCTCTTTATTGGCCAGCACTTCTTCGCTGGTGCCATTGAGGGTGCGCAGTTGATCGATCAATTCGGCATCGGTCCTGGGCTGGGCGAAGCCGCGATCGTAGTCGGCCCGCATGGTGGGTGCAGCCGTGCCCGAGGCGAACAGGGCCACCGGCTCCGGGCACCCCAGCGAGCGAAACGCATGGGCCATTTCACAGGCCAGCAACGCGCCCAGGCTATGACCGAACAATGCGTATGGCGCCTTGAGCGTGGCTTTTTGTTCCTGGGCGAGTTGCAGCGCCAGGCGTCGCATGTCGGTGTGCAACGGCTCGCCATACCGTGCGCCACGCCCCGGCAGTTCCACCGGCTGCAGCGTGAGCCATTCCGGCAGCTTGCGCCGCCAGCGGCTGTAGACCATGGCGCTCGCGCCTGAATAGGGCAGGCACAGCAATGTCAGCTGGGTCACCGGGCTTACCTCGAAAAGTTGTCTATCAAGGGAACGGATGAGGCCGGCCTTGAATTAGTCCCAAGGTTGTAGAAGTGCCGAACACTGACATCGTGGCGAGAGAGCTTGCTCCCGCTCGGCTGCGCAGCAGTCGTAAAACGGGTTTTTTGGGGCCGCTTCACGACCCAGCGGGAGCGAGCTCCCTCGCCACAGGTTCTGTGTTTCGCTTATCTCAGGTGGCGATAGCTTTGGACTGCGGAACCGAGAATCACCGCACCGGCAGCAATTGCCAGCCAGAATCCACTACGGGCCCCAAATGCATCGATCAGCCAACCCGAACCGGCCGCACCGATTGCCACGCCAATACTCAACCCGGTGACCAGCCAGGTCAGGCCTTCAGTCAGTTTGGCTGGCGGCACGATGCGCTCCACCAACGCCATTGCCACAATCAGCGTCGGCGCAAAGAACAGACCGGCGACAAACACCGCCAGCGACAGCCCGAGAATGTTCGTCGCCAGCAGCAACGGCAGCGTGGTAACCGCCGTCGCCACCCCGCCATACAAGAACAATCGCGGCAGCGGCACTTTCGAGCGCAACACCCCGAACGCCAATCCCGCCAGGCAGGAACCAATGGCATACACCGACAACACAATGCTCGCTGCTGCCGGCTGGCCCTGCTGCTGGGCGAAGGCCACGCTGACCACATCCACCACGCCAACGATGGTGCCCATGGCGACCATCAACAGCATCAGCAATTGAATGTCGAGCGAACGGATAATCGAGCCCTGATGGTGTTCTTCATGGGGATGCACCGCCGGCTCGGTGTCCCGTTGCAGGACAAACGCCGTCACCCCGATCGCCAGCATCAGCAACGCCGCCAACGGACCGGCCTCGGGAAACGCCACCACGCACAACCCCACCGACAGCGGCGGCCCGACAATAAAGCAGACTTCGTCCAGCACTGATTCCAGCGCGTAAGCGGTTTGCAGCTCCGGCTGGCCGCGATACACCTCGGTCCAGCGCGCACGGACCATCGCCGACATGCTCGGCATGCAACCGGCCAGCGCGGCGCACACAAACAACGTCCAGATCGGCGCCTGCAAGCGGGTGCAAATCAACACCAGCAACAACGCCCCACCACCGATCAACGCCGAAACCGGCAGAACCCGGCCTTGACCAAAGCGATCCACCAGCCGCGAGACTTGCGGTGCACAAAACGCCGTGGCCAGGGCAAACGTCGCCGCCACCGCACCGGCCAGACCGTAGCCGCCTTGCAGTTGCGAGAGCATGGTGATCAGGCCGATGCCAGTCATGGAAATGGGCATGCGCGCGATCATCCCGGCCAGCACGAACGCTCGGCTGCCAGGGGCTTTGAACAGGTCGCGGTAGGGGTTGGTCATGGGGTGCGAGTCTCAGTCAGGGCGAGCAAGTTGCCATAAGGCGAACCGAGGGGAAAGCAGGCAATTGTTGGTTGAATGTGAAGGCCTCACACGTTGATCGTTCCCCCCGCTCGGCGTGGGAACGATCAGGTGTCACGCGGTCAGGTGACGAAACTTTCATGGTTCGACGTGAACTCTCGCCAGCCCCCGTCAGTCAGCTAATTAAGCCCTCACACTCAAGGCGCTCACGCTGATGCAGATTTCCCTCGACCAACAAGTCGCCCTCATCACCGGTGCCAGCTCAGGCATCGGCGCAGGCGCCGCCAAGGCATTGGCCGCCGCCGGGGCCGCGGTGGTGATCAACTACCATTCCCAGGCTGAACCCGCCGAAGAACTGGCCCGGCAGATCAACGCTGAAGGCGGTCGGGCTATCGCCATCGGTGCCGACGTTTCCAAAGAAGAAGACGTCGAACGGCTGTTCGCGCAAACCCTCAAGGCGTTCGGTTCGCTGGACATTCTGGTGGCCAATTCGGGTATGCAAAAAGACGCCAAGGCGGTGGACATGACCCTCGCCGACTGGAACCAGGTGATCGGCGTCAACCTCACCGGACAGTTCCTCTGCGCCCGCGCCGCCCTGCGTATTTTCAACCGTCAGGGTATTCGCGAAGGCGTGTCCCGGGCCGCCGGCAAGATTATTCATATGAGCTCGGTGCACCAGCGCATTCCCTGGGCCGGCCACGTCAATTACGCCGCGTCCAAGGGCGGCGTCGACATGCTGATGCAAACCCTCGCCCAGGAAGTCAGCCACCAGCGCATCCGCATCAATGGCATCGCACCGGGGGCGATTCGTACAGACATCAATCGCGATGCCAACGAGGAGCAACTGCTCAAACTTATTCCTTACGGTCGGGTCGGTGAAGTCGAGGACATCGCCAACGCGCTGGTCTTCCTCGCCTCCGATGCGTCGGACTACATCGTCGGCACCACCCTGTTCATCGACGGCGGCATGAGCCTCTATCCGGAGTTTCGCGGCAATGGCTGATCATCATCCCGAGCGACAAAGCAACATCGACGCCCACGGCATCATCGGCGACATGCGCAGCGCGGCGCTGGTCAATGACAAGGGCAGCGTCGACTTTTTCTGCTGGCCGGAATTCGACAGCCCGTCGATCTTCTGCTCGCTGCTGGACACGCCCGAGGCAGGCATTTTCCAGCTATCGCCGGACTTGCCTGATGCGCGCCGCGAACAGATTTACCTGCCCGACACCAACGTGCTGCAAACCCGCTGGCTGAGCGAGCGCGCCGTGGTCGAGGTCACCGACCTGCTGCCCATCGGCGACAGCGAAGATGATCTGCCGGTGCTGATGCGCCGGGTCCGGGTGGTCAGCGGCCAGGCAACGTTTCACATGCGCTGCGCCGTGCGGCATGACTACGCTCGCGCCAGGACCCACGCACGCATGGATGCCAAAGACGTGGCATTCGAGGCCGATGATCAGCCCTCTCTGCGCCTGGCATCGGATCAGACCTTGCGTATCGACGGCAACGCGGCCGTCGCTGAATTCACCCTCAAACAGGATCAGAGCGCGGAATTCCTGCTCGGCGGCATCGACGACCCACGTTTCAACGAAGGCGCGGCCGGGTTGTGCCTGGAACGCACGCTGAAGTTCTGGCGCGACTGGAGCGGTCAGTCCAACTACCGTGGTCGCTGGCGGGAAATGGTCAACCGCTCAGCCCTGGCCCTGAAGCTGCTGACCTCGCGCAAACACGGCGCGATCCTCGCGGCGGCCACGTTCGGCCTGCCGGAAACACCCGGCGGCGAACGCAACTGGGACTACCGCTACACCTGGATCCGCGATGCCTCGTTCACCGTCTATGCGTTCATGCGCCTGGGCTTCGTTCAGGAAGCCAACGATTACATGCGCTGGCTGCGCGGGCGGGTCAGCGATTGCCACGGCAAACCGATGAAACTCAACATCCTCTACGCCATCGACGGGCGCCAGGAACTGCCGGAAACCGAGCTCTCGCATCTGTCCGGCCATGGCGGCGCGACGCCAGTGCGCATTGGCAATCAAGCGTATGACCAGGTCCAGCTCGACATCTTCGGCGAGCTGATGGACGCGGTGTACCTGGTCAACAAATACGGCGACGCGATCTCCCATGAAGGCTGGAAACACGCCGTGGGCGTGGTGGACCAAGTCTGTGAAACCTGGCAGCAAGAGGATGTGGGCATCTGGGAAATGCGCGGCGAACAGCATCACTTCCTGCACTCGCGACTGATGTGCTGGGTGGCCCTGGACCGGGCCATTCGACTCGCCTCCAAACGCTCCCTGCCCGCGCCGTTTTCCCGCTGGGATCAGACCCGTCAAGCGATCTACGCCGACATCTGGGACAACTTCTGGAACGAAGAACGCGGGCATTTCGTGCAGCACATCGGCGGCACCACGCTGGATGGTTCGATGTTGCTGATGCCGCTGGTGCGCTTCGTCAGCGCCAAGGACCCGCGCTGGTTATCGACCCTCGAAGCCATCCAGAAAACCCTGGTGCGCGACGGCATGGTCTACCGCTATCGCAACGAAGACAGCCAGATCGACGGCCTCAACGGCACCGAAGGCGCCTTTGCTGCGTGTTCGTTCTGGTACGTCGAATGCCTGGCCCGGGCAGGCCAGGTGGAAAAGGCGCACCTGGAGTTTGAACAATTGCTCAGGTACGCCAACCCGCTGGGCTTATACGCCGAAGAGTTCGACAGCCATGGGCGACACCTGGGCAACACGCCGCAAGCGTTGACGCACCTGGCGCTGATCAGCGCGGCCAGCTTTCTGGATCGGAAATTGAGTGGGGAGAAAAATTACTGGCAGCCTTGAGTCCGCGTTGCCCCTATCGCGAGCAGGCTCGCTCCCACAGAATTTGTGTCAAACACGCTATTTGTGAACGACACCAAACCTGTGGGAGCGAGCCTGCTCGCGAAGACGTCATCAGCCATCGCACAGGACTGGCTGAATACCCGCGGAAAAAGTGAGCGGTAGGGTCCAGACTCCTACAACCATTAAACAAACCTGCCCAATCACCCGAAACCGCTCATTCCAACGGCCCGAAAACGTTTGTTGCCAGCCGTTACATCCCCCCCTACCATCGTCCGTCAACGGGTGCAGCGGAGCTGCCCGATAAAACCCGAATTCAAGGAACCAGAATGAGCCAGCGTATCCACCGCCCCATCGACACCCCTCTGCGTTCAGGCCTGAACCGCGATGAACTGTGGGAGGCCCACGACAAAGGCCTGATCAAATGCTGGGAAATCGGCCGCCAACGCGCCGCCCGTTTCCCCGAACTCGCCCAACGCTGCCTCGTCGGTAAGTTGCCGGTGCTGGGCTGGAAAGGTGGCGTCAGCCGCAGCCTGAAGAAACTCGAAAAGTACGGATCCCTCAAATACCTGGCCCAGTGGCAGGGTTTGCGTGGGGAGGATCTGGATGTTGATCTGAGTGAAGAGCGGCCTCTGACGTGTTCGCGGACGAGGATGGTGGTGACGTTTACGCCGGACCGGTCGAAGTACTTCAATCAGGTGGCCGAAGTCGAAGTCTGAGTTGGCGGAACCTGGTCTCTTTGCATCATCCGTCTGACAAACACCTCTGGAGTGTCCGATGAACACTGAAGCGTTGATCCAGAACATCAAGACCCCGACGTTGACGGTCGCCTACGAAGAACACGGCCCTGCCGCCGGCGACCCGATCCTCCTCCTTCACGGCTTCCCTTACTCTCCACGCGGCTACGACGAAATCGCCCCGGCCCTCGCCGCTCGGGGCTACCGCGTTATCGTTCCGTACCTGCGCGGCTACGGCCCGACCCGCTTCAACAGCCCCGACACCCTGCGCTCCGGCCAGCAAGCCGCCTTCGCCCAGGATCTGCTGGACTTGATGGACGCGCTGGCCCTCCCGAAGGCCGCCCTTTGCGGCTACGACTGGGGCGGTCGGGCGGCATGCATCGTCGCGGCGCTTTGGCCGGAGCGGGTTCGCTGTCTGGTGACGGGCGATGGCTACAACCTGCAGAATATTCCCGGCTCCACCCAGCCACAGGCCCCGGAAACCGAGCATCGCCTCTGGTATCAGTATTACTTTCACACCCCGCGCGGTGTCGAGGGCCTGACGAAAAATCGCCGGGACTTGTGCGAATTGCTCTGGAAATTATGGTCACCGACCTGGGCCAAAGGTCCTGAGCGCTACCCACTGAGCGCGCCAGCCTTCGACAACCCGGATTTCGTCGAGGTGGTGATTCACTCGTACCGTCACCGCTTCATGTATGCGCCAGGGGACCCGGCACTGGCGTGGATGGAAGAAGCGCTGACCCGGCAACCGTCGATCAGCGTCCCGACGATTTCCCTGTGTGGTGCCGACGATGGCGTCGGACCGGCCGAGGAGATTGATGAGGACATTGAACATTTCTCTGGGTTTTATGAGCGGCGAGTGCTGGCGGGCGTCGGCCACAACATTCCCGAAGAAGCACCCGAAGCGACGCTCAAGGCATTACTGGATCTGCTTCAGCGCTGACAGAAAACCGCTCGCGATAGGCTTGCGGCGTTACGCCCATGGCCCGCAGAAAACTGCGGCGAAGCGTTTCTTCACTGCCGAACCCGCACTGCACCGCCACCCGTTTGATCGGCAGACCGGTATCACTGAGCAAGCGTCGCGCGGTCTCGACCCGGATCAGCTCGATGGCCCGCGCCGGCGTCTGGCCGGTGTCGGCGCGGTAATGGCGAACGAAGCTGCGTTCGCTCATGCCGGCCTGCAAGGCGAGTGTCGGAATGCCCAGGTCCATGGTGAGATTTTCGCTGATCCAGGCATGAAGTTCGTCGAACCGGCTGCCTTCCTTTTGCAGAGACAAGGTCACGCTGAACTGCGACTGACCGCCCGGGCGCTTGAGGAACACCACCAGTTGCCGAGCGACGTCCAGGGCCATGGTGCGACCGAGATCCTCTTCGACCATCGCCAATGAAAGATCGATGCCGGCCGTAACGCCGGCCGAGGTCCAGACCGGGCCGTCATTGATAAAGATCGGGTTGGGCTCGACCCGCAACCGGGGATGTTTCTGCGCCAATTGCTCGCAACGGGTCCAGTGCGTCACCACACGCCGCCCGTCAAGCCAACCACTGGCCGCCAGCAAGAACGCCCCGGTGCACACCGATGAAACCCGCCGACATGCCGTCGCCTGTTCACGCACCCAGGCCACCAGCGACTCATCCTCCGCCGCCGCGTAAACACCCCAACCACCGGCGATGATCAAGGTGTCGCTGCCTTGCTCGGGCAACGGCTCGGCTAACAGCGCCAGCCCCGCCGACGACATCACCACCCCGCCACCGCTGGCAATTACCGTCGGCGCGTAGGGCGCCGGCAAGCCTTGTTGACGGGCGATGTCGTTGGCCGACGCAAACACCTGCAACGGCCCGGTGACGTCGAGCAATTGCACATTGGCGAACGCGAGCACATGAATGGTTTTTGGCATATTGGCGTAATTCGTGGGGTTATTGGCGTATACGCCAGATCCTACGAGCCTAGAGTGAAGCCGTCCACCCACTTCATGAGAAAACACCATGACGTTGCAGATCGGTTTTCTGTTGTTTCCACAGGTTCAACAACTGGACCTCACCGGCCCTTACGACGTGCTGGCCTCGCTGCCGGACGTGAAGGTGCATCTGATCTGGAAGGACCTGGTGCCGGTTACTTCGAGCACCGGGCTGGTGCTGAAGTCGACCACGACCTTCGATGATTGCCCGCCACTCGATGTGATCTGCATTCCCGGGGGCAGCGGCGTCGGGCCGTTGATGGAGGATGAGCAGACATTGGCGTTTATCAAGGCCCAAGCGGCTAACGCGCGTTATGTCACGTCGGTGTGCACCGGCGCGCTGGTGCTCGGCGCGGCCGGTCTGCTGAAAGGCAAACGCGCGACCACGCACTGGGCTTATCACGAATTGCTGGGGCCTTTGGGGGCAATACCGGTGAAGGATCGCGTCGTGCGTGACGGAAATCTGCTGACCGGTGGCGGGATTACCGCAGGGATCGATTTTGCCCTGACCCTGGCGGCCGAGTTGTTCGATAAGGACACGGCCGAGCTGGTGCAGTTGCAGCTGGAATACGCGCCGGCACCGCCGTTCCAGTCCGGCAGCCCTGAAACAGCGCCGCCGAGCGTATTGGCAGAAGCGCATCGGCGGGCGGCGCCATCCCTGCAGCAAAGGGCGCAGATCACTGGACGGGCGGCGGCCAGGCTGTAGCAGTACTTTTCGACAGGCGAAAAAAAACCCGCCTCGGCGGGTTTCTCAAGACCATTTTCGACATCCTGTCGGCAGCCATCCTGGCCAATGGTCGATCATCCCTGATCCTGAGCACTCCCTGTGCTTCAGTTGATGGATCCAGAATAAGCGCAATGGTGAAGCACCAAAAGACGACATACCCGTCAGCCGGTGTAAGCCTTTGACCATAAGATCAAAAATCCACACGAACACTACAGTTTTCAAAAGGCGAAAAAAAACCCGCCGAAGCGGGTTTTCCCAAGACCATATCGACTCCCTGTCGGCAGCGAATCCTTGCTAATGGTCGATCATCCGTGATCCTGGAGCACTTCCTGTGCTTCAGTTGATGAAGCTAGATTACGCTTCGGATCCAATGTGCAATAGACGACATAGCTACCATCGCGTGTAAGACATTCGCTATACCCGCCCTTCCGAAAACCCTTAGACGCGTCAGCCAATCAGCATGAAAGCCGCGAGTTCAGCGGCCTGCAGCTGACCTTGCGCCGCAAGCTCATCCTTATCCTCGAGAAACCAGGCCGCCGACAACCCGGCAAACCCCAACACCCATTGCAGCAGCCGTTGACGCTCCAGCCCCGCGGCCTGGGCCACGACCTCGATCTGTTTTTTGAAGCGCTGCGGATCATTAGCCGTCGGCAAATCGGGATTGCAGATCAGGTTGGCGTAGTCGAACCCGCGCTCGCCGATCACCCGCTTCGGATCGATAGCGAGCCAGCCTCGCGGGCCGAAATCCAGAACATTGTCGTGATGCATATCGCCGTGCAAAACCACCACATCCTGCGGCTCGGCGAGCAGCGCTTCGGCGGCTTTCAGACTGAGCAAGTAAGTGCCGCCCTGCTGTTCGGCGGCCATGCGCAAGGAAGCGAACCATGACCATAAGGGAATCAGGGGCGGCGGCGATGATGAACGCGGGGCGTGTAAACGAGCCAGCGTTGTGCACAGTATCCGGCTGGCCTCGTCATCCTGGCCGTTGAGCGCCATGTGCATCAGCGATCGATCGCCCTCGGCACGTTCCAGCACCAACGCATCGCCATGATGAGCGTAAACCCGCGCGGCGCCCTCGCCGTCCCACCAGGTCATCAGTAGATTGCCGAACTTTTCCTCGGCATCGACGGCGACCTTCAACATGGCCGGCAAATCCCCCATCCGTACCGGCAGCAAACGACTGCCGGGCGTGATGATCGGTTCGCCGTCCGGCGCCAGGGCCCAGCGTTTCAACCAGGTTTCAAACATGCAGCCTTTACTCTTCCTGACGCTCGCGAGCCTTGGCGCCGGTTTTCAGAAATTCTTCGATATTGCTCATCTGCTCATCCCAGCCACGGCTGTCCATACGGAACGCCTTGAGCCTGCGCGTCTGCGGGATGTGATCAAAACCGGACTCGGTGACCTTCAGCAACGTGCCCTCATCCATGTCTTCGAGCTCGAACTTCACCAGCGTGGTGGGTTCCTGGGAATAATCGGTGTCCGGCTCCACCGCATAGGGATGCCAGCGAAACGAAAACACCCGCTCCGGCTCGACCCGCTCCACCAGCACATTCCACAGCAGGTACTCATAACCCGGGTAAGTAATCTGCCCCTGCGTCCATTCACCGGCGACAAAGCGCTTGCCCTCCAGCGCCACGCCAAACCACTGCCCGAAGGCCTCGGCATTGGCCAGCACGCGCCACACCTGCGAGCGCGGTACTTTGAGCAGGATTTTCCTTTCGATGCGATCTGATGCTGGGTTCATAAGTCACCTCCTGTACTGAACAGTAGGCCTGTAAGACCACAAGACCAACCTTAAAGTTGTATCAAGGGGGCGTTGTTATCAAGCATGTCTGAAATATTCGGCTGCATTTCCAGTGGGAAGTTCTGGCTCGCAGCCGAATGCCTGGCACAGTACGCGGACCGTTGACGCAGGCTAGCCCCTTGGCTAAAGAGGTTACACCTGACTTCGTTATTGGTTGACCACCCTCTTCGCTACACTGCATCTCAACGTTTACCCATCACAGCGAGAATCACTATGCACCCACGCTTCCTCCTGGCCCTGACCCCTTTGCTGTTCACCACCGTCGCCCACGCGGCGGACTGTGACAACGCCACCGACCAGGCCACGATGAATCAATGCGCGGCGCAGCAGCACAAGGCGGCGGACAAAGAGTTGAATGCGCTTTACCAGCAGATCACCCAGCGCTTGAAGAGCAACCCGGACAGCAAAAAGCTGCTGCTCGGGGCACAGCGTTCGTGGATTGCGTTTCGGGATGCCGAGTGCAAGTTCGCGAGTGCCGGGGTGGAAGGCGGGAGTGTGTATCCGCTGATCTACAGCAACTGCGTGAATGAATTGACCAAGGCGCGGGTGGAGACTTTCAAGAATTATCTGAAGTGTCAGGAAGGGGATATGGGTTGCCCGGTACCTGGGGTGTAACACTTCGGTGACGCTGAGGGCCTCTTCGCGGGCACGCCTCGCTCCTACAGGTTCGCAGTGATCGCACTATTGGGTGCGAGGCGACCGTGTAGGAGCGAGGCTTGCCCGCGAAGGCGTCAGTTCAGACGCCACACGTTACCGGACAAATATCTGCGCCGTCGTGATCGCCATGTCCCCCCCCGGCAACTTGATGTTGCCGATCTGTTTCATGCTCTCCGGATCAAAGATCGCCACATCATTAAACGTCCCCGCCAGGTAGATCTTGCTGCCGTCCTTGTTGAAGGAAATGCAGTAGTAGGAATGATCCAGCGTTGCCGCCTGGAGCATTTTCTTCTCCTTGATGTCGTACTTGGCCAGGCGGTTGAGCACGCCGAACATCAGGTTCGGATCCTTGGGCGAGCGCATGCCGCTGAAGTAGATTTCCGTCAGAGGGCCGAAGTCGGTGGTTTCGGTCTTGCCGGTTTTCAGGTCGATGCTGAACAGCCCGTAGAGGTATTCAGCGGTGGCCGGATCCTGTTTCTTGTCCTTGAATTTCGCGGCGGTGTAGAGCAGCGAGAAATCATGGCGATAGGTCTGCTGGTTCCACACGTAAAGCACGTCCGGCGCGCTGTAGTTCGCCCGTTTCCAATGACGACTGGGGATCAGCACGTCGAACTTGCCGGTCTTCACGTCGACCTTATAGACATCCGCCCCCGCCACGTACAGCGTGCCGTCGTCACCGCTCTGCATGATGGTCAGCTGCCGTGGCGCCGGGAAACTGCGCACGGGCTTGGCGTCCAGGCCGGCGTCGGTGGCGTAGACATCGAGCCGCGGTTGCTGCACTTCGTAGCGGTCGTTGAGCATCAACGTCGGGTTGGCGATGGCAAACAGTTCCTTGCCGTCGTGGCTAAGGGTAAAGGCGAACATCGACTTCGCTTTCTCCCCGGGTTTCTGGGTGATGCTGGCGTGGAACACTTGCTTGCAGCTGTCCAGCTCGACGCCGTAGACATCCGCGTAGTGATTGTTCAACACGTAAGCGGTCTTGCGATCCGGCGATAACTGCACAGTGCCCGGACCGAAGGCGTCCGGCATCTTGCAGGTCTTGAACAAGGTGTCCGTCGCCAGGTCGAGCACGTGCAGATTGTTCGGGTAATTGGTGGTCACCATGTACTCGTGACCCGCTTGTAATGCAGTGTTTCCATCGGCCAGAACGTTGATTGAACAGACGCTCAGGACGGCGAACGCGGCCAGGCCGCAGGCTTTAATGCGATGCATGCTGGAATCCTTCTTCATGTCCGATCACTTGTCTTTCGGGAAGACAGTGCCGAGGTTGCGCCAGTTGTCGTTGGACGCCTGGGCATCCTTGTTCCAGTCCGGGTAGGTGCTCATCATGTCGGGCACCTGGGCAGGCCACCAGCAAGGGTCGGAGCAGCCATACAGGTCGGCTTCCATCGGCTGGCACAGCGACGACACCCCGCCAAACGCATCGATTTCCCAACCTGGGTCAGTGGTCGAGGCACAGCCCGCGACAGAGCTCATCGCCACCACTTCTTCGATACGGTTTTCGGCCGCGGCCTCATCCAGTTTCAACGCTTTGTTATTGATTGCCTTGAGATGTTTCATATCAGTGAGCCTTGCGCGGAGTGATGTAGCTGCTGATAAACGCAGGGTTGTGGGCCATGATCCGGGTGTAGACCTCGATGCCGAAGTCGACCCAGTCACGCATCAGTTCGCAGTAGTGATAGGTCGGGTGGGTCGGGTCGCCGTACCGGGCGTAACTCTCGTGGTAGCAGCCGCCGGAGCACAGGTTGCGGATCTGGCAGTCTTCGCAGCCGGTGTTGGTACGGTCCAGGCGCTGGGACAGGAAGTCATTCAACTCCACCTGTTTTACACCGCTGTGGACGTTGCCGAAGGTCGGCAGGCTCGACCCGGTAAAGCGATGACACAGGTTCAATTCGCCCTTGTGATCCACTGCCAACATCTTCAGGCCCGCGCCGCAAGGCAGGGCTTTTTTGTGACCTTCGTGGATGTCGGTGATCAGCTGGTGCAGATTGGAGAAACCGATGTTGCGGTGTTCCAGAGCCGCTTCCAGGTAACGCCGACCAAGTCTCTTCATACTGGCGAAGACTTCGATCAGCTCGTCGCTGGACAGGTTGAAGGTGCTGATGTCACCGGAGGTCACCGGGGCGAAGCCGACCTCGGCAAAACCCAGTTCGTTGAACAGGTGATCCCAGATGGTTTCGACGTCGGTGACGCCGGTGGTCAACGTGACCCGGGCACCCACCGGACGACTGTTGTAGCGCGACAGCAGCATCTCGGCCTTGCGCCGCACCACGTCGTAAGTGCCCTGCCCGCCCACGGTGATTCGGTTGCGGTCGTGCACGGTTTTCGGTCCGTCGATACTGACTGACAGGCCAAAGCGGTGGGCATTCAGGTAGTCCACGGTCTCTTCGGTGAGCAGCGTCGCGTTGGTGGTCATGACGAACTCGACGAACTTGCCCGCCTCGCGGAAGCGCTTCTCGCAATAGTCGACCATGTACTCGATCAGCTTGCGATTACTCAGCGGCTCGCCACCGAAAAACACCACGGTGAAGCGCTCTTCATCCGGCGATTCGCGCAGCAGCATTTCCACCGACGCGACGGCTGTTTCGACGTCCATTTTCTTGCCGGCCGAGGGCTTGTCGAGGTCTTCCTTGTAGCAGTAGGTGCAGCTCAGATTGCAGCCGGTGTTGACGTTAAGCACCACGGTATTGATCGCCGTGCGCTCGACCCGTTTGGTGCCGATGTCCGGGGTCAGCGGCGAGCCGTCGCTGACCAGTTCCAGGGACATCAGCTCGCGCAGGGTCTCAGTGATTTCCTCGCCGTTGAAACGCGATGCCAAGCGCTGGATCAGGTCCTCCGACGAACAGCCGGGACCGCGCAAGGTATCGATGATGGTGCCCGTCAGCTCATCGCTGGCGAACAGCGAACTGCTGGGGATATGAAACAGCATGCGGTCGGCATCGACGTGCACTTCGTGCAGGTTCCGTTCGACCAGATTCAAAATAGCGCCCATTGCAACCTCCTGTGCAAACCCCGGTTGACGGGGCCTGCGGTCATTCCAAAAAAGTGTCTGAAGCCTTAGGGATCAGCGAACTCATGGAATGGGTGGATTGTTCCAGCGTTGCACGGTGACGATCATGTGGCCTTCGCCGGTCAGGGATTTCCCTGCGTCGTCGACGGCGGCGATCACCTTGAGGTTGCCGGCATTGTTGGTGGACATCTTGCGTTGCGGGTTCGGCCCGGCATCGCCCGGTGTGAACACGCCGCTGTCGGCCTGCATGGTGCCGGCGAACTTGACGTCTTCGTCTTCCTTGGCGCGATCGTCGAAGGCTTCGACCGACCACTGCGCCGGGAACACGCCGATGCGATACGGCTTGCCATCTGCACCCTTGCCCCAGGCTTCGGCATCGAAACGGCCCTGGACTTTCGGCGTCGAACCACCGCCCTCGCCGATCCGTGCCACCGAGAACTCGGGCACGACTTTGACTTGGTTGATCTTGCTGTAGACCGACAGGGTCGGACCTTTCAGCGTGCCAACGGTGACGTTGCGCAGCCCCGGCTGGGCGCTGGCGGCCGCCTTGAGTTTGACCTTGATGCGATCAGGGCTTTGCTCGACGACTTCCACCACGTCCACGCCTTTGCCGAAGTTCGGTTTACCGGTGAGACCGCTGCCGATCAGGGTCACTTCCGTTTCGGTACCTGCCTTCAAATAACCCGGCTGCACCGCCAGCAAACGACTGCTGCCGTGTTTGGTGGCGACGAAGTCCAGACCGCGCTCATCGTGCTCGGCCTCGAACATCCGCCCCTGCATGGCATTGCCCTGGGCCGCGAACACCTGGCGCATGGTCACGCCGTCGATGGTCACGTTGCCGCGCCATTCGTAACCGGTGTAGAGAATCGCGCTGCCCTCGCCGTTGAACGGGCTGCCGTCGGCGTATCGGCCTTTGACGCCGACCTTGAAGGTGTCGCTGCCATCGGCCGAGACGCTCATCACCCCGGCCAATTCACCCTTGCCCGGCAAGTGACCGCTGAAGCTCCAGTCGCCGACCAGCGCTTCGGCTTTCGGTGCGCTGCTCAGCCATTTTTTCCAGGCCGGGTTGTCCAGCGGGTAACGCTTGGCCAACAGCGGCACCATGTCTTTTCGAGCCAGGTCGAACCAGTCGCGGTCACGAGACAGCGCCTGATATTCCAGTGACGGCCATTGGCCGAGGTGGAAGTTCACCAGGCGCTCCCATTCCTGGGCCGGACGCCGTTGCAAAGCGACTCGCGCACCGGAGTGGCAGCGGCCGCACATCTGGCTGGTCTGGTCGTCGAACTTCTCGACGGTATTGAGTCGGCGCTCCAGCGCATAGCGCACGCCATCGGTTTCACTCGGCGCCAGGCCTTGGGTGTCGGCCAGGTATTTGACCAGAGTGCGGCGGTCGTCATCGCTGATCTGCAAACCGTGCATGGTCTGCATCCGGGCGATGCTCATCAGCCAGCCTTCCGGGGTTTTTCGCTGGTGGCTGATGCGGCTCAGGGCATTGTCAGCTTCGGGGGTGTGACAGCCCTGACAGGTTTCCTTGAGGATGGTCTGGGCGTCGCGGGCTGCCAGGCTGTATGGCGAATGCAGCGCCACACACGCGGCCACGGCCAGCAGACTGGCGCTCAGGCCTGATCGGAGTCTTCTCTTCATCAACGTCGAACCTCGCACAGTGCTTTCTTATTTTTGTGGCTTATCGTTTTTATGGTTTCTGCCGTCGGCGGCGCACCGCTGACGGAGGCAAGAGAAACGTCTGCAATGAGCAATACACGGAGCGTGCCAGCTTGCCGATAGCCTTTCTTATCAAGCAGTTACACGAAGACAAGGCCCGCGAATCGAGGCTGGGCGGGTTCGCCTGCGTCTAATATCGCGACAGGTGTTGCAACCTGAGACAAGCATAGATGCCCCGGCCGGAACAGTTCATCGCCCGACGATTGACGGCCAATGCAGGCGGGTGCGAAATGGTGATTCACCGATTGCCAGTCAGGGGAAAACAAAATGGCAAGCATCACTGTCCTGGCGGGGGACTTTCTGCAGGGTGATGGAGAGTACAGAGACGGCGTTTTTACCCTTAGAACGTCGCTTCACCCGTGGCCCGGCATCACCCTCCCGCTCTCAGCGTTCAAGCGTGTGGAAGTCGCTAACCAGGAATCGATCAACAACATCAAGGACGCCATCGGCTTCGGCGTGGCGGGCGCGATGTTGCTGGGGCCCATCGGCGCCCTCGCCGGGTTCATGTTGGCCGGCAAGGAGACCGAAGTGACCTTTCTGGCGACGCTCAATGATGACAAAAAGCTGTTGGCTGCCGTAGATGGCGCCACGTTTGAAGAGATTTCGCGGAAGATACATTCCTGATCCGCCACGTCCCCGCAACACTTGCGTGTTGCGGGGAACGCCGGTTCAACTGGCCAATGTCGAGGAAATGCTTTTATGAGCCTCGATTTTTTGCTGAATATCCGCCACAAGTACAGCAATGTCATGGGGACTGTTCAAGTTCCATATGGGGACGTTAGTGGCGATCAGTTCCACTTTTCCTGTCATGCAGTCACAGACCCGGATCGTCAGGGACTGGTCTGCCTCCATAACGCATGTGCACACAGCGGGCAACATACTGTGTTCAATGATGTTTTGAATTTCCAGGGTTGAAAGGAACATCGTTACCTCCCTCACGCCAGATGGTTGGCCGGATGAACGGACCATCGCTTCATCCACCGAGCCAGAAAATTCTAGTCTCCTAAAGTGGGTGTCTCAAGGTCGCAGCAGGTCGCTCGTCGTCTCATAGTTGTCGCAATTTGCAACAACCCCCTCTGTGTCCGCTGTTCCCATGAGCCGCCAAAACCCCGCCGACCAAGGGCGTCCCTGCCTTTCTTGGCACTTGGCACAGCCATTGCGAAAGCCTCCGTTCTCACGAACAACAAGAGGTCTCGCCATGCCCCTCCCTTATTTGCTTCCCGCCACCTCGGCGTTCATCCAGCGCGCCCCGCGCATGCTTATCGGCGGTGACTGGGTCGAGGCTGCCGACGGCCAGACCATGCCCCTGCACAACCCGGCCACCGGGGAAGTGCTGTGCGTCGTGCCAAGGGCAACGCCCGAGGACGTCGACCGCGCCGTGCTGGCCGCTCGTCAGGCCTTCGATGATTCGACCTGGACCCGCACCCGCCCACGAGAGCGGCAGAACCTGTTGTGGAAACTCGCCGACCTGATGGAACGCGACGCCGAACTGCTGGCGCAACTGGAATGCCTGAACAACGGCAAAAGCGCAGCGGTGGCCCAGGTGATGGACGTGCAGTTATCCATCGACTTCCTGCGCTACATGGCGGGCTGGGCGACCAAGATCGAAGGCTCGAGCGTTGAAGTGTCGTTGCCGCTGATGCCCAACGATCAGTTCCACAGTTTCATCCGCCGCGAAGCGGTAGGTGTGGTGGGTGCCATCGTTGCCTGGAACTTCCCGCTGCTGCTGGCTTGCTGGAAACTCGGCCCGGCCCTGGCCACCGGCTGCACCGTGGTGCTCAAACCCGCCGACGAAACCCCGCTGACCGCGCTGAAACTGGCCGAACTGGTGCTGGAAGCCGGGTACCCCGAGGGCGTGTTCAACGTGGTCACCGGCACCGGCATCACCGCCGGCTCGGCGCTGACCCACAACCCTCTGGTGGACAAGCTGACCTTCACCGGCTCCACCGCCGTGGGCAAGCAGATCGGCAAGATCGCCATGGAGTCCATGACCCGTGTCACGCTTGAACTGGGCGGCAAATCACCAACCATCGTCATGGCCGATGCCGACCTGAAAACAGCCGCAGCCGGGGCCGCCAGCGCAATTTTCTTCAATCAGGGCCAGGTGTGCTGCGCCGGTTCCAGGCTGTATGTGCAGCGCAAGCATCTCGACAATGTGGTGGCGGACATCGCCGACATCGCCAATGCCATGAAACTCGGCAACGGTCTGGACCCAAGCGTCGAGATGGGGCCGCTGATTTCCGCTCGCCAGCAGGAACGGGTGTACGGGTACATCGAAAAAGGCCGGGAAAGTGGCGCGACCATCGCCTGCGGCGGCGAGCAGTTCGGGCCAGGGTTTTTCGTCAAGCCGACGGTGATTGTCGATGTCGACCAGAAGCACTCGCTAGTGCAGGAAGAGATCTTCGGCCCGGTGCTGGTGGCGATTCCGTTCGATGATGAAGCCGATGTGTTGCGCATGGCCAATGACAGTCCTTATGGGCTGGGCGCGAGTATCTGGTCGAACGACCTGGCGGCGGTGCACCGGATGATTCCGCGAATCAAATCGGGGTCGGTGTGGGTCAACTGCCACAGCGCGCTCGATCCGGCGTTGCCGTTTGGCGGGTACAAAATGTCCGGGGTCGGGCGGGAGATGGGGTATGCGGCGATTGAGCATTACACCGAGTTGAAGTCGGTGTTGATCAAGTTGTAATAGCGCCGTTCTTCGCTGATCGTTCCCACGCTCTGCGCGGGAACGATCGGTTAGGGTTTGAAGCCTTGCGACAGTAACCAACTCCGAACCATCCGCCCCTGCTCCACCGTCAACCCCGCCAGCACCTGCTCGGCCGGTTCGGTCCGCAACCGCCGCACCAACGGCGCCAGTTCAACCCCCTGCACATGCCAGATCCCCAGCGGCTGATCCGCCGTGATCACCACCTCGGCGTCATCGACAAACCCATCTTTCAACACCGGCGCCCGCTCAATCCTCAACGCCGCAAAATCCGCCTCGGCATGGGCAACTTCAGCATCCGGCCACTGCCGCCGTGCCTGCCAGAACGGCTGCTCCAGCCACCTCTGCTCATCGGCGTAAAAGTCGCGACCGATCCGCGCAAAGCGCAAAAAAAGCTGCTCCACCCGCTGCTGATGAAACCGTTGGGCCAGCGCCGCCCGCTCCGGTTTACGCACTAACGTGTTGATCACCGTGGGCGCCTGTAACGCTGAAGACAAGGACTGGAAAATGCCATTGCCCGACAGCGGATCCACCGCCATCGCGGCATCGCCGACCCGGATCCAGTGATCACCACAGACCTGCGGACTCAAAATCGCCGTGCTGCTGCGCGCATGCAGTTGGAGATCGGTCTCAGGCCCGGCGCCGAAAAACTCACGCGCCCATGCAGAACCCTGACGCCGTGCGCGGCAGTAATCCAGCAACGTCGCCTTGCCCGGCAATTGCGCGCTGGTCACGTCCACCGTCCATTGCCAATAACACTGACCGTCGGCCCGCCGCGCCATCCACGCCCAGCCGTCCTCAAGGCTTTCCACCGCGCTGGCGGTGCTGCCCGGCGTGCCTTGCCAACGATTGAGCAGGCTGACCGTCTCCGGCCCGCGCAGGCCTTTGCCCAGTGCGGGCGCCTGGCGTCCGCGGGCTTCTACCAGAAAATCCGCAAACAGCGCCTGGCGCCCTTCAATCTCGACCCGATGCCCCACCGCCGAGGCCTGAACGCTCAGCACCCGCCCTTCGATCAGCTCAACACCTGCCAGACGCAGGTCTTCGCGCAAACCTCGGTCGAAACTCGGGCGATCCAACAGAAATTCGATGTTCTGCGCATGTTGCTGACCGTTCCACGACACCTGCCGCTGGGAGGGCAACGCCGCATCCGCCAACGCCTGCTGCAGGCCCGCGCCGCGCAGGGCCTCCAGCACCCGAAGCGAAACGCCTTCCAGTGCCGCAAACCGGCGCCACTCGCTGACCAGGGTCACCGCATAACCGAGTCGCCGCAAACCCAGGGCGACTGCCGCCCCGGCGGGTCCAGCGCCAAGAATCACAATCATGCGCCGAAGCGCCGTTCAGGGCCGCGATAGCGGGCGTTCTCGCGCAGCCACTCGATGACGTGCTCGTTACTCGCGTCGGGATGGGCAACCAGGAAACTCGCAATATGTCCGCTCAACGCCGCACACCCAAGGCTCGCACCGGACTGTCCCGGATAGGTCCCATGCACGCACGCCGCGAAATCGGCCTGGGCACTGTTGAGCCACGACCATTCATGCTCGGCGCAACGCGCATCGCCGGTGACGCGCAGCACCTGTGGATAATTCGCCGGATACACACCCTCGCCCTGGGCCGGGCTGGAGGCACACAACAAAATGCCCCGCGCCACCGCCGCTGCGCAGGCTTCGCGCAACAGGCTGCGATCCTGGCGTAATCCAAGGCTCAAATTAATCAAGCGAACATCCTGCGCCACCAGCCAGTCGATAGCGCTGGCAATCTGCAAGGCGCTGGTGACGCCGCGCTGGTCAAACACCTGCCCCACGCAAAACACCGCCGCAGGGGCTCGCCGCCCGATGGCTTCGATCACCGCGCTGCCGTGGCCCAGCGGGTCGTCACGCAAGTCGCTTTCGGCCAGGCCATCTTCCAGCAGCGAAAAGCGCCGTCCGGCGATCACCTGCACCCGTTGCGCCGCCGAATGTCCGCTGTCGACTACGCCAATCCTTAGCTCAGGCTTCATGCAGCACCGCTTTTGAAATGAGTACGCCGTCGAGCAATTCAAAACGCACATCAGCATCAGCCAGCGTGGAAGGACGATGGCTGATCAGGATCCGCGTGCGCCCGGCAAACAGTCGGTCGATGGCCTCGATGACTTCGCGCTCGGTGGCTTCATCCACCGCCGAGGTCGCTTCATCCAACACCAGAATCAGCGGATCCTGCAACAACGCCCGGGCGATGGCGATCCGCTGTTTCTGCCCGCCGGACAACTGCTGGCCGCGTTCGCCCAACGGACTGTCGAGACCTTCGGGCAACGATTCGATCAGGCTGTCGAGTTGCGCCAGCCTTGCGACTTCGGCAATCGCTTCACGGCTGGCGTCCGGCACCGCGTAAGCGAGGTTGTCGGCCAGGCTGCCGCGAAACAGTACGATGTCCTGACTGACCACGGCTATCCGCCGACGCAGCTGGAACAGGTCCAGTTCACGCAGATCGACCTCGCCCAGCAGCACCCGGCCAGCTTGCGGATCGTGATGGCGTTGCAGCAGATCGATCAGCGTTGATTTACCGACGCCGGAGCCGCCGCTCAGGGCGACTTTCAAGCCATAGGGAATTCGCGCTTCGATGCCGCGCAAGGTCGTCGGACGACCGGGATGGCTGAAGTGCACGTCGTCGAAACGCAACTCGCCAGAGGTCGGCATCGGCTTGGGTTCAACCGGTGTTAGCACGGTCGGTTCTTCACCGCGCAGTTCCATGACCCGGCCGAGGCTGACGGTCATCCGCTGAATCGCCACATAGAGCCCGAGCAGGCTCTGAACCGGTCCGACCGCCATCCCCAGGTACGTGGAAAACGCGATCAGCGCGCCCAGTTGCCAGGTCCCCTGCACCACCCAATAACCGCCAATCAAAAACGCACAGGCCCGGGACAATGACGTCAGCGTGCCGGGCACCGCCTGGGTAAAAAACTCGGTGACTTGCAGGCGCAGCAGCTGGCTCATATAGCCTTGACCAAGCGACTCCAGACGGCGCGATTCACGTTGTTGCTGGCCGGCAGACTGGATGAATTTCATTACCGGCAAGGTCTCGACCATGAACGAGGACATGTCCGCCGAGCGCTCGCGCAACTGCCGTACATCGCGCTCGACTTTACGCCGCATCCAGCGCAGCCAGAGGATGTCGAGGGGAATCAGCACCAATGCCAGCAGTGAAAGTTTCCACGACAGGGTCAGCAGCATCGCCACCGCCACCACCAGGCCAACCACGCTCGATACCGCCGAGAACAGCGAATCCACAGCGAAGCGCTGGATCTCCGCGACGTCGCCATCCAGGCGCGACATCAGATCACCGATGCGCCGCTGTCCATAGAAGCTCGGTGACAGGGTTTGCAGATGTCGATAAAGGTCGTCGCGCAGCGAGAACAGAATCCGCCCGGACAGTCGCGTGTGCAGGTAGCGATTGATCCCCGACAGCGCTGTGCCGAGCAGCCCGGCGAGAATCATCAATCCGGCAATCAATACCAGCATGGGGAAGTTTTTCGCCAGCAAGCCATCGTCGATCAACAGTTTGGTCAGCCACGGCTGCACCAGCACCAGCGACGAAGCGCAGACCGACAAGCCGAGCAGCCCGGCAATCGCCAATCGATGCGGGCGCACAAAACTGTAGAGCCAACGCAACGCCGCTTGCAGGGCTTCGGGGTTCTGGCTGTCGATCAGCCGAACGATCAAGCGCTGCATCACGAACGCAACTGTTTGAGCTTGCGATACAGGGTCGCGCGGCTGATGCCCAAGGCGTCGGCGGCGGCCGAGACGTTGCCCTGATGGCTGTCCAGGGCCTGGCGGATCAGCTCCAGTTCGTTTTCGCGAATGCTGCCCGATGCCGGGCGTTGAGTGGCGGTCAGTTCGTCGAGCATGCTGTCGGGCAGGTGGTCGAGGGTGAGCACCGTGTCCCCGGGTTCGCGCATGGCCAGCGCGGTGCGCAGGACCATTTCCAGTTGGCGAATGTTGCCCGGCCAATGATAGCCGTCGAGCAAGTGGCTCAGATCGTCATGCAGGACCATCGTCGGGGCATCAAGTTTGGCCAGCAGACGAGCAACCAAACTGCTGAAATCCTCGCGCTCGCGCAGGGCCGGGAGCATCACGCTGATGCCGTTGACCCGGTAGAACAGGTCTTCACGGAAGTGCTTTTCTTCGACCAGACGCTTGAGGTCTCGGTGGGTGGCGCAGATCAGCGCGACATCGATGTCTTGTTCTTCGCCCGCGCCCAGCGGCGCCACTTTACGGTCCTGCAACACCCGCAGCAGACGGGCCTGCAAGGCCAGCGGCATGTCACCGATTTCGTCGAGGAACAAGGTGCCGCCGTGGGCCTGTTGCAGTCGTCCGATCATGCCGCCACGACGGGAGCCGGTGAAGGCGCCTTCGCGGTAGCCGAACAGTTCCGACTCGATCAGGCCTTCAGGGATTGCCGCGCAGTTCACCGCAACGAAAGGTTTGTCACAGCGGGTTCCGGCCATGTGCAGCGCACGGGCGATGACTTCTTTACCGGTGCCGGTTTCACCGAGCAGCAACACCGGCAATTCATTGGCCAGCCCTTGGCGGGCCATGCGCAAGGCCCGGGCATAACGCACGTTACTGCCGGCCAGGGATTCGAGATCCGGTTGTGGCTTGGCGGTTTTCGCGGGGCTGCGCGGCGGTGTGCTGACGTTGATGGAACGTTGCGGCGCCCGCAGGGTTTTGTAGAAGAATTCGCCTTTGGCGGTCTGCAAACTGCCGACGCCACCTTGATGCAGACGGGACAGCAATTGCAGGCCATCGACACCGAGAAACTCTTCGCAACGCCGACCGACCAGGGCCGAACGCTCGGCACGCAGCAACTGACAGGCTTGCGCGCTGACCGCCAGGATCTGTCCGCCGAGACTCACCGCCAGCAGGCCCTGCCAAGGGGATTCAAGGTATTGCCGACGGCTGTGGAACGCGAGGACGATTTCGTCCGGGTAACTGGCGTTGAACACGCGGCTTTCAATCTGGCTGACGGCCATGGCCAGCAACGCGGTGCTGTCATGAACGCGGCCGAGGGGGCCTTCGCGGGTCAGGTCAAGGACGCCGAGGATGTCGCCTTGGGGGCAATGGATCGGCACCGATGTGCAGGAGAAATCGCTGAGACGATCGAGGTAATGCTCGCCGCAATCGATCATCGTCGGCCGGGCTTCCACCAGTGCGGTGCCCAGTGCGTTGGTACCACGAGCGGCTTCGCTCCAGCAGGCGCCCAGGGTGATGTCTTGCAGGCCGCTGTTCTTGAGGCGGTCGGCGCGTCCTTCGACGGCGAGGATGGTGGCGTCGGAGTTGGCGAGGATGATCAGGCCTTCCTTGCCTTGGCGTTCAGCCAGGTAGTCGATGGCCGGTAATGCGGCGTCGATCAGCAGGCGATTGCTTGCCAACAGCACGTCGAGGCTGGCGCTCGATTCCAGCGCCAGTTCGTGCTTGGCGTTGAAATGCACGCCATGGCTGAGGCTTCGCCGCCACGACGCATCGATTTCTGCCCGCAGAACACCATCGGGGACTTCGCCCTCCAGATGGAGTTTTTCCCGGGCCAGCCGGGCTTCGCGGTGCAGCTTGGGAGAAGGTGTTTTTATTAGCGTCATCAAGCGCTCCGGATCGGTCCGCTTTGCGCCTTTCAAGTTCAGCGCCCTGCCGCAATCTTTACGTTAACGTCAGGGCGATGGCAAGTGCCTTACAGCACTTGTGTTCTGTCAGGTGGACCGAGTCATCGTTCTTCGCGGGCAAGCCTCGCTCCTACAGGGTTGAGGCGAACCAAAATTTCCCTCCAGGCAAAAAACCTGTAGGAGCGAGGCTTGCCCGCGAAGGCGACGTACCTGGCCCCAATGATCTCAGAGCTGCCACACCTCGGCATTCACAAAAAACGCCCGGGCATTGTCCTCAAGACTCTCCAGGTGATACCCGCCCTCCTGCACAATCAGACACGGCAACCCAAGGCTACGAATCCGTTCGCCCAACACCGCAAACCCTTCACGGGTCACTGCCACTTTGCGCTGCGGGTCCTGTTCGAAAATATCGAACCCCTGGGACAGCACCAGCCGCCGGAGGATGGGGTGGTGGGTTTCGATATTCAGCTGTTGTGAACCCGCGAGCAGGAGATGAGTCAAGCCGAAACGGTCTTCCTCGAGCTTCACAGCACATGCTCAGTATTCGCGAGACTGTGCTGTGAAGCTTTGAGCGCTTAGACGTGAGGGTCGCCCGGAGCTTTGCTCGGCGTGGCGTATTGCGGCTTGAGATGGCCGTCCTGATCGAGTAACCAGGCGTCCATGATCTGCCGCACCACAGGGCCGGCGACGCGACCACCGGCCTCACCGTTTTCAATCATCACCGAGATGACGATCTTCGGGTGCTCGGCCGGGGCGAAGCCGACGAACAAGGCATTGTCGCGGTTGCGCTCCAGGGTTTTCGCCCGGTTGTAGCGCTCGCCTTGCTTGATCGCGACGACTTGCGCGGTACCACTCTTGCCGGCAATGCGGTACTGAGCGCCCTGCGCGGCGGCTCTGGCAATCCCGCGGGCGTCGTGCATCACCATCTGCATGCCATGGTTGACCTGCTCCCAGTCACGCGGATCCTTGAGCAGGATGTTCGGCATAGGGTGCTCGTCCACCGGCGCTACGCCATCCACGGTCTTTGCCAGGTGCGGTCGGTTCCACACACCTTTGTTGGCAATCAGCGCGGTGGCCTGGGCCAGCTGCAGCGGCGTGACCTGCATATAACCCTGGCCGATGCCAAGGATCACGGTTTCGCCCGGGAACCAGGCCTGACGGCGCGTGGCACGCTTCCACGCTTGCGACGGCATCAAGCCGGCAGACTCTTCGAACATGTCCAGCGAGACTTTTTCGCCGAGGCCGAACATGGCCATGTAGTCGTGCAGGCGATCGATGCCCAGCTTGTGGGCCAGGTCATAGAAGTAGGTGTCGTTGGAGCGCATGATCGCCGCGTCCATGTCGACCCAGCCGTCGCCGCTGTGGTTCCAGTTACGGTATTTGTGATCAAAGTCCGGGAGCTGGTAATAACCGGGGTCAAAGACGCGGGTCTGAGGGGTGACGACGCCAGCGTCGAGGCCGGCAATGGCCACCTCGGGTTTGATGGTCGAACCTGGCGCGTAGAGGCCGCGCAGAACGCGGTTGAACAGCGGCCGATCGATGGAGTCGTGCAGCGCCGCGTATTCCTTGAAGCTGATGCCGGTGACGAACAGGTTCGGGTCGAAACTGGGCTTGCTGACCATGGCCAGTACTTCACCGGTCGACGGATCGAGCGCCACCACCGAACCACGACGATCACCCAAGGCTTCCTCGGCCGCTTCCTGAAGTTTGACGTCCAGGCTCAGGACAATGTTTTTGCCGGGGATCGGATCGGTGTGCTTGAGCACTCGCAGTACGCGGCCCTGGGCATTGGTTTCGACTTCTTCGTAACCCACCTGGCCGTGCAATTGCGACTCGTAGAATTTTTCAATGCCGGTCTTGCCGATGGATTGGGTGCCGCGATACTCCACCGTGTCGAGGGCTTGGGATTCTTTTTCGTTGATACGACCAACGTAACCGATCGAGTGCGCAAAGTGTGCGCCAAACGGGTAATGGCGCACGAACTGGGGCTCGACATCGATCCCCGGCAGACGGAACTCATTGACCGCGAGAACCGCGATTTGCTGTTCACTGAGCTCGTAGAACAGAGTAACCGGCACGAACGGGTGGCGCGCCTGTTTCATGGCCTTGTCGAACAGTGTCCGGTCTTCGGCTGGCAAGTGCAGGAGGTTGACCACCTCATCGAGCTCCTCTTTGACATCGGAGGCGCGCTCGCGGGTGATGGTGAGGTTGAAACTGGGACGGTTATCCGCGAGGACTACGCCGTTGCGGTCGTAGATCAGCCCGCGGGTCGGGGTGATCGGCAGGACATGGACGCGGTTGTTTTCGGAGATGGTCGAGTGATAGTCGTATTCGACCACTTGCAGGACATACATGCGCACCACAAGCGCGCAGGAAATGGCGGCGACGAACAAGGCGCAGGCGATCAGCCGCTTGTTGACCAGACGCGTCTCTTTTTCGTGGTCCTTGATGGGTATCGGTTCGGGCATTTCTGTAGCGGCTCTATGACTAAAAAAGAGGGCGATCCTTAGGCCTGCAAATCAATCCGTTAAAAAACGAGCTGCACCATACCAAAAACTGTGCAGTCACTTTAGTGGGATTTTCTCGAATGGTTGTCCTTGAGGGTCAAAACAACGGTCGGCTTTTTCTTTGACTTGTGCGTTTTGCTCAAGATTGATATTCCGATTCATGCATTTTTCTTGTAGATGAGCCTGTAGATACTGGGTGCATGTCATTCCATTTTGTTGTTTGGGAGTCTTTTCATGCATCCACGATTTCAACGATTACTCGGCTCGAATGGATTTTCCATCGGACTGGAACTGCCGCTGGATAACGATTGGTCCAGTGATGGACAGCGGCTGCGGATCGCTCAGGATCGGCCTTTTGGCGTCCCCGACTTGAAGCAGCACGCGGCGATGGCACGTTTGGCTGACAACGCCGGTTTTCGCGCACTTTGGGTACGTGATGTGCCGGTTTACGACCCCAACTTTGGCGACGCTGCACAGGTCTTTGAGACCTTTTCTTACCTTGGGTATTTGGCCGGGATTACGGAGAACATCATGCTCGGTACAGCAGCGGTTGTGCTGCCATTGCGTCAGCCTTGGCTAACGCTCAAGGCCGCCAACAGTGTTGATGAACTGAGTGACGGGCGTCTGCTCCTTGGGGTGGCCAGTGGTGACCGGCCGATGGAGTATCCGTTGTTTGGGGTGGATTACGATCAGCGCGGGGAGATCTTTCGCGATACGGTTGAATTGATCCGCAGCCAGGGAGAAGGTCGTTTACCTGAGGGCGCTCGCCTGTTGCCGGAGCGAGATCAGCCTATGCCACTGCTGGTTGCAGGTCTTGGTCAACAATCACCGGCCTGGATTGGTGAGCATATGGATGGTTGGCTCGCCTACCCTGGTACGCCGGATGAGCACCGACGTCGAGTGGGGCTGTGGCGGGAAGTTGGAGGCGATAAGCCTTATATCAGCTTCGTACACTTGGACCTGACTGCTAATCCTCATACCCCCATGCGACGTGTGCGCTTCGGTGGCAGTTGTGGACGGCTGGCCTTGATTGATGAGCTTCAGGCGTTACGTGAGGCTGGTGTGCAGCATGTCGGCTTGCACATGCGTCGTAGCGAACGCCCTGTGGCAGAGGTTATTGAAGAGATAGCTGAATACGTTCTGCCGAAGTTTCACTAACGATGCTGCTGAAACCTGGGATAGCCCGTCGGCTATCCTTTTTTGTCACACCACTTTCCTGCGGACAAAACAAAACCCCTACCTGCATACGCAGATAGGGGTTTCGGAATTTAATCTTGACGATGACCTACTCTCACATGGGGAAACCCCACACTACCATCGGCGATGCATCGTTTCACTGCTGAGTTCGGGATGGGATCAGGTGGTTCCAATGCTCTATGGTCGTCAAGAAATTCGGTAGCCAGGTCGTTTGCCTTACGGCACACGCTCCAGCGAATGGGTATGTGATAGATCTCGGTGTTTGTGAACAATCGAACTTTCGGTTCATTTCGTCTTCACACACCGCAATCTGGTGCCCTTTCAGGTCAGCAAATTGCTTGGGTGTTATATGGTCAAGCCTCACGGGCAATTAGTATTGGTTA
>NZ_VIUJ01000011.1:0-219393 GCF_007993905.1 Pseudomonas sp. SJZ077 | reverse complement strand
ACCTTGCCGCCGGTCAGCAGCTCGGCGCCTTCGCCCTTGGCGATTTCCAGGTACGACAGGATTTTGTCGAATTGCTGCTCGGACGCCTGGGCGCCGACCATGGTGTCGGTGTCCAGCGGGTCGCCACGTTTGATCGACAGGACTTTCTTCATCACCACTTTCATGAAGTCGTCGTAGATCGACTCCTGCACCAGCGCGCGGGAAGGGCAGGTGCAGACTTCGCCCTGGTTGAAGAACGCCAGCACCAGGCCTTCAGCGGCTTTTTCGATGAAGGAAGGTTCGGCCTTCATGATGTCTTCGAAGAAGATGTTCGGCGACTTGCCACCCAGCTCCACGGTGGACGGAATGATGTTTTCGGCGGCGCATTTCATGATGTGCGAGCCGACCGGGGTCGAGCCGGTGAAGGCGATCTTGGCGATGCGTTTGCTGGTGGCCAGGGCTTCGCCGGCTTCTTTGCCAAAGCCTTGAACGACGTTCAGCACGCCCGGCGGCAGCAGGTCGCCGATCAGCTCCATCAGCACGGTGATGCCCAGCGGGGTTTGCTCGGCAGGCTTGAGCACCACGCAGTTACCGGCGGCCAGGGCCGGGGCGAGTTTCCAGGCGGCCATCAGGATCGGGAAGTTCCAGGGGATGATTTGCCCGACCACGCCCAGCGGTTCGTGGATGTGATAGGCCACGGTGTTGCCATCGATCTCGGCGGCGCTGCCTTCCTGGGCGCGGATGCAACCGGCGAAGTAGCGGAAATGGTCGGCGGCCAGCGGGATGTCGGCGTTGAGGGTTTCACGCACGGCTTTGCCGTTGTCCCAGGATTCGGTGATTGCCAGGACTTCCAGGTTCTGTTCAATGCGGTCGGCGATTTTCAGCAGCACCAGCGAGCGCGCCTGGGCGGACGTGGCGCCCCAGGCATCGGCAGCGGCGTGGGCGGCGTCCAGGGCTTTGTCGATGTCTTCGGCCGTGGAGCGCGGGAATTCGGCAATCGGTTGGCCATTCACTGGCGAGGTATTGGTGAAGTACTGACCTTTGACAGGCGCGACGAACTCGCCGCCGATGTAGTTACCGTATTTGCTCTTGAACGAAACGATAGCGCCTTCAGTACCGGGGTGAGCGTAACGCATGGTGATTTCTCCTTGGCTTTTTGTGCTTATAAGGGAGAGCGCATGTGCGCTTGCTATAAGCGTAGAGCAAAGGTCGGGCCACTGCCCTGCAGGTCAGGCAAATCAAGGTCTTGCGCGTTTTTTGTCGGACGGGCGGGCGGCGTCTGTGACGCTATCGGTACAGCCCTCGTGACACTTTGTACCGCTTGTGGCACAGCTTGTGACCGGGCGGTCTTGCCAGCATTGCAATGCGCCGATGGCTGGAGGATGCTGGGCCACAAGATGTGTGTCAGCCCTTGATGGGGTTCAGCACAGCTCTCGGAGAGAACAATAAGAAATGCACGACAACCATTTGAGTCGCCATGCCCAACAAGTCTTGACCGTCACCCAGGGCAAATCCCACCTGCACGGTCCTGGCAGCGACCCGTCCATCGCCCGTTCATGGCTGCGCTGCCTTGAGGATTATCACCTCGACCCGGCCCTGACGATGGCGCCGACGGTGCTGGAACACGGCCGGGTGCTGGAAAGCCGCGAACGCTTGCAGCAAGTGCTGCACATCGCCGGCAGCGAAATGACCAGTCTGCATCAGCAACTTTCCGGCGCCGGCCACGCCGTGCTGCTCACCGACGCCCGTGGGGTGATCCTCAACTGCGTCACCGCACCGGCCGAACGGAAAATCTTCGAGCGCGCCGGCCTGTGGCTTGGCGCCGACTGGAGCGAAGCCTGCGAAGGCACCAACGGCATCGGCACCTGCCTGGTGGAGCGCCAGTCGCTGACCATTCACCAGGATGAACACTTTCGCGGCCGCCACACCGGCCTGACGTGCTCGGCGAGCCCGGTGTTCGACCCTCACGGCGAGCTGCTGGCGGTTCTCGATGTGTCCTCGGCGCGTCACGAAGTCTCACGTCAAAGCCAGTTCCACACCATGGCCCTGGTCAATCTCTCGGCGAAGATGATCGAGAGCTGCTATTTCCTGCGCTACTTCGACAATCAATGGTTGCTGCGCTTTCACCTGCAAGCCGAATCCGTCGGGCTGTTCAGCGAAGGCTTGCTGGCGTTCGACGGGGAGGGGCGGATCAGCGCGGTCAACCAGAGTGCGCTGAACTTGCTGGGGCATATTCGCGGTGGATTGCTGGGCAAGCCGGTGGAGGCGTTTTTCGATTGCTCGCTGGATGACTTGCTCGGCCGCGCCAGTGTCAACGCCAGCGCCAGTTGGCCGTTGCGCACCCGTGATGGGCGGAGTCTGTTTGCCGTGTTGCGCGGGCAGCCGCGCAGCATTCCGGTGCCGGTGGTGCCAGGTCCGACAATTGCCGAGCGTCCGCGCCTGTCGGGCATCTGCCTGGGCGACGCCGCGTTGCAGGAAGATTTCCGAAAATCCTTGAGAGTTTTCGAGCGAGACGTGCCGCTGTTGATCAATGGCGAAACCGGTTCCGGCAAAGAAGCCTTTGCCAAAGCCGTGCATCAGGCCAGCCAGCGGGCCGACAAGGCCTTCGTCGCCCTTAACTGCGCGGCGATCCCTGAAAGCCTGATCGAGAGCGAACTGTTTGGTTATCGCGGCGGCAGCTTTACCGGCGCGCGCAAGGAAGGCATGCGCGGCAAGTTGCAGCAGGCGGACGGCGGCACACTGTTCCTCGATGAAATCGGCGACATGCCGTTGGCGTTGCAAACCCGGCTATTAAGGGTGCTGGAAGATCGTCAGGTGGTGCCGATTGGCGGCGAGCCGGAGTCGGTCAATGTGCGGATCATCAGCGCCACTCACCGCCATTTACTGGAGCGGGTGCAGGACGGCAGCTTCCGCGAGGATTTGTATTACCGGCTCAATGGGCTGGAGATCGCATTGCCGGCGTTGCGTGAGCGAAGTGATAAATCGCAGTTGCTTGATTTTCTGCTGGCCGAGGAAGCGGGCGCAGAGACGGTGCTGATCGATGAGCCGGCCCGGCAAGCCTTGTTGGGTTTCGCCTGGCCGGGGAACGTGCGGCAGTTGCGCAATGTGCTGCGCACCTTGGCGGCGTTGTGTGACGACGGGCGGATCGGGCTGGAGGATTTGCCGGTGATGATTCGTCAGGTTCGACCGGTGCCGGTTGTGGCCGTTGAAGAGACTTCCGAACATCCGCTGGACGATGCCGAGCGGCTGGCGTTGCTCAATGCGCTGGAACAGACCCGTTGGCACATGACCCATACCGCCGAGCAGCTCGGCGTCAGCCGTAACACCCTCTATCGAAAACTGCGCAAACACGGCATCGCCCGCTAGGCCCGCCGTCACACTGCAGGAGCGAGGCTTGCCCGCGAAGAACGATTACGCGGTGTACTGGCGGAATCGTGTTATGGGCTTCGCGGGCAAGCCTCGCTGCTGCGGGTTTTGCGTTGACCCGAAACAAAGGTGCGAATTTTCCCACCCTACGCTAACCTGCGGCCATGTTTTACGAGGTCGACTATGCATATTCATATTCTTGGTATCTGCGGCACTTTCATGGGTTCGATGGCGGTTCTGGCCAAAGAGCTGGGCCATCACGTGACGGGCTCCGATGCCAACGTCTATCCGCCGATGAGCACTCAGCTTGAAGCGCAGGGCATTGAGTTGACCCAAGGCTACGACCCCGCCCAACTCGATCCGGCGCCGGATCTGGTGGTGATCGGCAACGCCATGTCGCGCGGCAACCCGGCCGTCGAATACGTGTTGAACAAAGGCCTGCCCTACGTCTCCGGCCCGCAATGGCTGGCCGACCACGTGCTGCAAGGTCGCTGGGTCCTGGCCGTCGCCGGCACCCATGGTAAAACCACCACCAGCAGCATGCTTGCCTGGGTCCTGGAGCACGCGGGCATGAGCCCGGGCTTCCTGATCGGCGGCGTGCCGCAGAACTTCTCGGTGTCGGCGCGTCTGGGTGACACACCGTTCTTCGTCATCGAAGCCGACGAGTACGACAGCGCGTTCTTCGACAAGCGCTCCAAGTTCGTTCACTACCGCCCGCGCACGGCCATTCTGAACAACCTGGAATACGATCACGCCGACATCTTCCCGGATTTGCCCGCCATTGAGCGGCAGTTCCACCACTTGGTGCGAACCATCCCGAGCGAAGGCCTGGTGATTCACCCGACCACCGAGCCAGCGTTGCAGCGCGTCATCGAGATGGGCTGCTGGACCCCGGTGCAAACCACCGGTGCCGGCGGTCAGTGGCAGGTCAAGCTGCTGAGCGAAGACGGCTCCAAGTTCGAAGTGATGTTCGAAGGCGTTGCCCAAGGCGTCGTCGATTGGGACATGACCGGCCAGCACAACGTCGCCAACGCCCTGGCCACCCTGGCGGCTGCTCGCCACGTCGGCGTTGTACCGTCGATGGGCATCGCTGCATTGAGCGTCTTTAAAAGCGTGAAACGCCGGATGGAGAAAGTCGCCGAGGTTCGCGGCATTACCATCTACGACGACTTCGCTCACCACCCGACGGCCATTGCGACGACCCTCGACGGCCTGCGCAAACGCATCGGTGATGCGCCGTTGATTGCGATCATCGAGCCGCGCTCCAACTCCATGAAGCTCGGCGCTCACCGCGACGGCTTGCCGGAAAGCGTGGTCGATGCCGATCAAGTGATCTGGTATGCCCCCGCCAACCTCGGTTGGGACCTGGGCGCGACCGCCGCGTTGTGCACGGTGCCGTCGGTCGTCAGCGACTCCCTGGAAGGCATCATCGAGCGCGTGAAGAGCCAGGCCCAGCCCGGCACCCACGTGGTGATCATGAGCAACGGCGGCTTCGGCGGCCTGCACGGCAAACTCGCCGAGGCGCTGCAATGAACAACGGCCCGGAACGCATCACCCTCGCGATGACGGGCGCTTCGGGCGCCCAGTACGGTTTACGTCTGCTCGACTGCCTGATCCGCGAAGACCGCGAGGTGCATTTCCTGATCTCCAAGGCGGCGCAACTGGTGATGGCTACCGAGACTGACGTCACGCTGCCGGCCAAACCGCAGACGATGCAGGCTTTCCTCACTGAATACACCGGCGCGGCCGCCGGGCAGATCAAGGTGTACGGCAAGGAAGACTGGATGTCGCCAGTGGCCTCGGGGTCTGGTGCGCCCGCGGCGATGGTGGTGGTGCCGTGTTCCACCGGAACCTTGTCCGCGATCGCGACCGGTGCCTGCAACAACCTGATCGAGCGGGCTGCCGACGTGACGTTGAAAGAGCGTCGCCAGCTGATTCTGGTGCCGCGTGAAGCGCCGTATTCGAGCATTCATCTGGAGCATATGCTCAAGCTGTCGAACATGGGCGTGACGATATTGCCGGCGTCGCCGGGCTTTTATCATCAGCCGCAGACGATCGATGACTTGATCGACTTTGTCGTGGCGCGGATTCTCAATCTGCTGAACATCCCGCAAGACATGCTGCCGCGTTGGGGCGAACACCATTTGAGCAGCGATGAATAAGCTGCTGATTGTTCTGCTGGCCCTGCAATTGGGGGGCTGCGCCACGGCGCGCACGCTGGACGCGGCCAAGCCTGGGGCGCCAGTGGTGTACGCGGGGACGCGCCTGGATTTGTATGCCATGAATGGCGGTTGTTGCGCGATGGACCGGTTTGGCGCCGAAGCGCCGAGCTACCCCGGCGTCGACCTGCCGGCCAGCGCGTTGCTCGACACGCTGTTATTGCCGTTGTCATTGCTGACGGTGATCGGGGTGAGTTTCCAGGCGACGGGCGGGTTGTAGCGTTCGGCTTTGAATCGGTGTGCGCCCTTCGCGGGCAAGCCTCGCTCCTACGGGTTCTCCGTTGCCTGTGTAGGAGCGAGGCCTGCCCGCGAAGGCGCCCTCTCAGACACCAAAGGATTATTTGCCTAGCTTGCGCAGTTCATCCGATTCGACAATCCGTACCCCATCCTGCTCTTCCAGCGCCAGTCTCCACATGGCGCGAGCCAGTTGGCAGGCTTCGATGCCGCGGTACTTGCCAGGGATCAAGCGCGACAACGGCCCGACGAGTTGCTCGGCCGTGCGCGGTTCCAGTCGATCGCCCAGCAACAACGAAGGTCGGCAAATGGTCAGCTGCGGCCAGTCCTGCGCGCGCAATGCGTACTCCATCTCGCCTTTGACCCGGTTGTAGAAAATCGAGGATCTGCGATCGGCCCCCAGGGCACTGATCACGATCAGGTGCCGGGCACCCATTTCCCGTGCACGTTTGGCGAACGCCACCACCATGTCCAGGTCGACCGCACGAAAGGCTTGTTCGGAGCCAGCCTGCTTGATTGTGGTGCCGAGGCAGCAGTAGGCGATGTCGACGCGACCGTTCAGTTGCGGCAGAAACGCCGCCGCGTCGCCGACCGGGTTTTCCAGATGGGGATGCTCGGCCAGTGGCCGGCGTGAGGGGGCCAGTACCCTTGAAATCGTTGGCTCATTGAGCAGGCGATCAAGCAGATGTTCGCCGGTCAACCCGGTAGCTCCGGCAAGCAGTACATGCTGAGGCGTCAAGTACATAGTGTTTCCCCCTTGATACTGTTCAGCTTAGTTGCTCTTTGCATCCTTGCTGCTGATAGAGACACTTTGTAGCGCTTTTCGTGCCTGCTGTTTGCGCAAGAGTTGCCAGTGCGAGAGGACCGTTTTCGGCGCCCAGAGCTGCGGTTCAGAGGCCTCGAAGCCGTCAGCGAGTTCACGCTCTGCCACCGTGGCCTTGGCCAGCTTAAAGGCATGCTCCAGGTCGTCGGTCTGGTTCAGCGCCTGGGCGAACAGCGCGTCGCCGAAGTAGGTGAAATTGGCTTCTTCCGAGCAACCGAAGGACACCCGATCAGCGCGCGAGGCGGTCATGATCAGCGTGCGTTCATCCTTGAGCGCGGGGATGAAGCCGCCGGAATAGCAGGACGAAATCACCACAATCTTGTCGCGGTTCTTCAAGGGCGCGAGCACGGCGGCGAGTTCGTCGGCCGGCAGGTCGGCCAGCTCCATGCGCGGCTGGTCGAGCACCAGTTCATGTTCGCTGCTGCCATGGCTGGTCAGGTAGATGAAGATCAAGTCTTCCGGGCCACTGCGTTCGGCCAGGGTCATCGCGGCGCGGCGCAGGTTTTCCCGGGTGGCCATCGGCCGGTCGACGAGGTGATCGCGATGGTTCACCAGGCGGATCTGGCCGAAGGCGCCGAAGCGGCTGCTGAGCATGTTGCTGACGTAATCGGACTCGCGCAGGAACACGCTCTGCTTGCCGTCGCCGCCCAGGGTCAAGGTGTACAGCTCGACCATCGGGGTCGAGGCTGGCACGTTGGACAGAGCGTCATCGAGTAACCGGCCCTGGGCCAGCAAGCCGAGCTCCAGGGTGTCGGGCAGCAACTTGCCGTCGGCATCGCGAACACGCTGGCCATTGACCCACGTTCCGCTTTGCACCGTGCCGTCGGTGAGCACCAGGGTGCCGCGCCCCGAGTAGCTGTCATTGTCGAACTGGCCGATGTAGAAGCTGCCGTCGGGCAGGTTCAATCGACCCTGGCCGGTAAAACGCCAGTCGCTGAACTGGCCGATGTAATGACTGCCGTCAGCGCCGATCAACTCGCCCTTGCCGTTCAGCGAGCCTTCCTTGAACTGGCCCAGCCAGACATCGCCGTCGGCGTTTTCGTAGCGGCCCTTGCCGTGCAGTTGATTGTTCTTGAAGCCGCCGACATAGATGTCGCCGTCGGCGCTGTTGAAGGTTCCGTTGCCTTCCAGCTGACCGTCCTTGAAGTGCCCGGTGAACTGATTGCCACTGGCGTCGCCGCGCTGCCCTTCACCGTTGGGTTTGCCATTGGCGAACTGGCCCTGGTAGGAACTGCCGTCGTCGAGTTCGAGACGCCCGAGCCCTGAATATTGATCGGCCTTGAATTCACCGCGATAGGTCATCGCGTTTTCTTTTAGCGTGCCTTCACCGTCACGGCGGCCGAGTTTGAATCCGCCGGTGTAGCTGCTGCCGCTGGTGGTCAGTGTGCCCTTGCCGTCAAACAGGCCTTGATTGAATTGGCCCCGATAGACTTCGCCGTTGCTGCCATGCCACTCGCCCTGGCCATGCCATTGCCCCTTGTCGAACTCGCCGGCGTACCAACTGCCGTTGGGGTAGTCGATGCGGCCCTGGCCTTGCAACAAGCCGTTGACCAGATCACCGCGATAGCGCCCGCCGTCCGGCAAGCGGGCATCCGGGGGCAGCAGCGATTCGCCATCGCCGCAAGCGGTGAGCAATAGGGTCAGGGCGAGGAGTGCAAGTGAGCGCATAGCGGGATCCGGGCAATTATGCGACGGAGTATGCCGCAGCTATGTGTCGCATTTATAGAGACACGGCAGAGACACGGCGCGAAACAGCGTGAGCTGTTTCGCAATCAGACCTGTGTCAGACGAAACAGAGGGACAGCGGCTCGGCGATATACGCTGGTTTGTCCGAGCCTTCGATTTCAAGCGTGGCGGTGGCTTTGAGCAGCCATTGGCCGGGTTTTTTCTCGATGACTTCGTTCATGTCGACCTTGAGCCGAACCCTGGAGTTGACCTTTACTGGCTGGATGAAGCGCACGCTGTCCAGGCCATAGTTGACCACCATCTTCGCCCCTTGAGGGAGGATCAGGATGTCTTCCATCAGTTTCGGGATCAGCGACAGTGACAGGAATCCGTGTGCAATGGTGCTGCCAAATGGCGTTTGCGCGGCTTTGACCGGGTCGACGTGAATAAACTGATAATCGCCTGTGGCTTCCGCGAACAGGTTGATGCGCTCCTGATCGATGGTGAGCCATTCGGAACGTCCGAGTTCCTTGCCGACATAATCTTTGAGCTCTGCAACGGGAACATAGGGCATTGAGACTCTCCTTGGGTTTCATCGGATTTATAGTTTTTCGAGTGGGGGGATTTGGCCTCCCTGTGAACCACTTTAGATCAACATGGCAAATTGCT
Organism: Pseudomonas sp. SJZ077; assembly: GCF_007993905.1. Taxonomy (NCBI): domain Bacteria; kingdom Pseudomonadati; phylum Pseudomonadota; class Gammaproteobacteria; order Pseudomonadales; family Pseudomonadaceae; genus Pseudomonas; species Pseudomonas sp. SJZ077. The sequence goes on along the minus strand of NZ_VIUJ01000011.1, from coordinate 210,438 downwards.
CCGGTCAACTGACCATGCTTTTGGCGAATGCCGATCCATAGCGTTGACGTGCTTATAATGCCCGGCCCCTTTTTTGTGGGGCGCGCGTGCGGGAGATGCTGGATGTTGTTACGTGGCCTGACCTGGCTGGTGCTGTTCCAATTGCTGGGCACAGCCATCAACCATTTGTTTTTACCGGTACTGCCCGGGCCGATTGTCGGCCTGCTGCTGTTGCTGGTGTACCTGATTTCGCGCGGGCAAGTCGGCGAGCCGTTGAACCTGGCCGCCAGCAGCCTGCTGCGTTATTTGCCTTTGCTGTTGGTGCCGCCGGCCGTGGGCGTGATGGTTTACGCCAAGGACATCGCCGCAGACTTCTGGGCCATTGCCGGCGCGCTGGTGTTGTCGCTGGTGCTGTCCATGGCGTTTGTCGGGGTGCTGATGCAGCGCATGGTCAAGCGTCATGCCCATCGCGGAGATCGCTCATGATCCTCGATTGGCAGGGTGCGCTGGACTCGGTGATTCATCACCCGTTGTTCGGCCTCGGCATTACGTTGGGCGCTTATCAACTGGTGCTGGCAGCCTTTGAAAAAACCCGCTGGATCTTTCTGCAACCGGTGCTGGTCTCCATGCTGTTGGTGATCGGTGTGCTGACGGTCTGTGGGATCACGTTTGTCGAGTACCGCAAGAGCACCGAGATCCTCAGCATCTTGCTCGGACCTGCGACCGTTGCGCTGGCAGTGCCGCTGTATCTCAATCTGCGACGCATTCGGCAGTTGTTCTGGCCGATTTTTACTACGCTGGTGATAGGCGGCGTGGTTGCCACGGGCATGGGCGTGTTGCTGGGTTGGTGGTTTGGCGCCGAACACATGATCCTGATGACGATGGCGCCGAAGTCAGTGACGTCGCCGATTGCCATGTTGGTGGCTGAGCAGATCGGTGGTGTCGCGGCGTTGGCCGCGGTGTTCGTGTTGATCACCGGCGTGATCGGTGCGATCTTCGGTCCGAGTATGCTGACCCGGCTGGGCGTGCACAGCCCTGAAGCCCGGGGCATGGCGCTGGGCATGACCGCCCATGCAGTCGGCACCTCGGTGGCCTTGCAGGAAAGTGAAGAATGCGGCGCTTTCGCGGCGCTGGCGATGAGTCTGATGGGCGTGGCCACGGCGGTGTTCCTGCCGTTGGCGGTGTCGATGGTGGTTTAAGGATATGTCTATGAGCTTGCCGCTTTTTCCGCTGAACACTGTGCTGTTTCCTGGCTGCATCCTCGACTTGCAGATCTTCGAGGCGCGCTACCTGGACATGATCGGCAGTTGCATGAAAAAGGGCGTCGGCTTCGGCGTTGTGTGCATTCTCGACGGCGAAGAAGTGGGCATCGCACCTGCGGGCTATGCGCTGGTCGGCTGCGAAGCGTTGATCACTGATTTCAAACAACAGGACAATGGCCTGCTGGGCATTCGCGTGCAGGGCGGACGGCGTTTTCATGTGTTGCGCACCGAGGTACAGCGCGATCAATTGACCGTCGCTGACGTCGAGTGGCTGGAAGACGAACCTGAACAGCCGCTGCAGGATGAGGATGCGGACCTGGTCGCCCTGCTCAAGGCATTGGCCGAACACCCGATGGTCGAAGCCTTGAACATGGGCACCGAAGCGACCGGGCAACAGTCACTGGCCAATCAGCTGGCCTATCTGCTGCCGTTTGCCGAAGTGGACAAGATCGACCTGCTGCAACTCGATGATCCCCAGCAGCGGCTGGATGCGATCCAGGCGCTGTTGGACGAGTTGCAAGGTGAGTTGTTTGCCTAGTTGTACTTTGTATTAAGTTCTTCGGTTCGCCACTATTGTCTTCGTAAAGCTCAGTCAGTAGTTTGCAGTTATTCGCATGGAGCGGATAACGGTTAACTATATGGATGTGGTTATGACGCTATATGAAGATGAATGGATGTTCTGGGATGATATTGCCGGGCGCTATATTTTAAAGCACGCGAGCAACGATCCGAATACGGCTAATATTATTGATGCCGCTGCTTACTATGCCGATTCAATGGTTGTCGCTCGACGTAAGCGCAAGCGCGTAAAACTTCCAGTCTCCGGTACTGCCGTCGATACTTCAAACGCTCCGACGGCTCTTTAGTACACGACTTATAAACTATTCGGCAACGGACTGGGTTTTGCGCGTCTTGCTGAAAAAAAATTGAGTGAACAGCATCTTGAGGTGATTGATGTCCCTGGAAAATCAAAGCAGTGCATTTACCGCTAACCTTTACGTCAACGGCACGCCGGTGGTGCTCAACCAGCAGCGCCTGAAGCTTAGGCTGCGTGACCCGCGAATCACCCGGCGCGAACGCCTGGACGTGGAGGTGGCATTGGCGAGTGACGACAGCACAAGTATTCTGACGCTCGCCGATCATGAGGATGATAAGCCTCTATTGTTGAAGTTTGTGCCCAAGGCTGGCAAGTATGAAGTGCTGGCCGTTATTCGAGGCGCCTATGAAGGTGGTCATTTGACGGTTAATGTCGGAACCCGTCATCTATATATGAATAGCGCTTCGGAAGGTGCCAGGTTTTCGATACGTAAGCATGGGGTGGACCAAGCGAGTTTTGATGATTTTGCTGCCGGTCCAGGGTATGTGCAGCTCGTGAGTGAGCTTAATGGTCGGCCGCTCTATCTGGCAAACGACAAGGGGAAAGTGCATTTTAAAGATGTTGATCCTAATACCTCCAAGCATGATGCGTTCAACAATGATCCCGTCAACTTCGTGATCAAGATTGTTGATAAGCCGGGTGAGGAGCGCAAATAAAAAAACGCCATCAGTTTTGCAAGCTGATGGCGTGTACCTCATCAGGCAACAGCCTAATACGCATATCTCAACATTGCATTCGGCAAATGTCGCAATGCAAAGAACCCGAACAACGCCACCATCGCCGGCAATACCAGCCACCAGATCTTGGGTGGCATGGCATTGAGCGGTGTCTGGCGCTGGCTCAGCCACAAGCTGGCGGCACACACGCACGCCGCCAGCATCGCACCGGCCAATATATCCGTTGGCCAATGTGCGCCCAGGTACACCCGGGACAGGGCGATTGTCAGGGCCGGCAAACAACCCAGCAGCAACCAGGTCAGGCGCATCCGCGGCGGCTGACCGCGACCGGCCAGCACGGCGAGGGTCAGGAACAACGCGAAGGCGCCCGATGCATGGCCGCTGGGCATGCTGTAGCTGGTCAGTGGATCGCTCAGTACTTCCGGGCGCACGCGGGCGAAAAATTGTTTGGTGAACGTGTTGCCGAGCGCGGTGAAGAGCAGGGTGCCACCGGCGAAAATCGCCTGGCGCCACTGCCGGGTGAGCAACAGCAAGCCGGTCAGCAGGGCGCTGAACACCAGCATGTTGCGGAATTCGCCGATCAGCGTGAAGGTGACGGCCAGTTCATCGAGCATCGGGCTGCGATGTTCCTGCACCAGGGTCATCACGCCTTGGTCGAGCGCGGTGAGGTGCGGGTAGCCGATAAACAGCCCTGCCAGAATTAACAGGCCGAGGCCGGCTATATAGGCGGTGGCGTGGCGATGGCGGCGCAGGCTGCTGGTCACGCTCAAGCCGATCATTACCGCAATGCTGCCGGCGACGATCCCTGCCTCAGGCCAGAACCCGTCGGGCAATGGCAAGCGAATCGCTGCGCCCGTGGCCCAGCCAGGCAGTAAGTAAGCGACGCTCCAGCCCGCGGCGGCCAGCAAACTTACAGCGGCGAAACGCGGGAACGGCATGTCGAACATCCCGGCAACCATCGGCAGCATCGGGCGTAGCGGGCCGATAAAACGTCCGACCAACAGGCTGGCAATACCGTATCGCTGGAAATACGCCTCGGCGCCGGCGATCCATTCCGGATGGTGGCGTAACCCCGGCAGGCGCCGGATATTCTGGTGAAAATGTCGACCGATGAAGTACGAAACGATGTCGCCCAGCACGCCAGCGGTAAACCCCAGCAATAGCGTTTCGCTCAATGACAGCGCCCCGCTGCCGGCCAGTACCGCCACGGCGAACAGCAACACCGTGCCGGGCACAATCAGCCCGGCAATCGCCAGGCACTCCACGAATGCCACGATGAACACCGCCGCGGCCAGCCATTGCGGGTTAGCCGCCAGCCAACCGGTCACGCTATCGAGCCATGGGCCCATAAAAACAACTCCCTCTGATGTTCAATTGGGCTCGAAAGGCGCGCACGCAACCTTCCAGGCACCACAAGTCCCCTGTAGGAGCGAGCCTGCTCGCGATAGCGGACTGACATTCGAAACCGATGTCGCCTGATACTTGCTATCGCGATCAGGCTCGCTCCCACAGCGATTTTCCATCTTCAAGTCAGCAAAAAATAATCGCGACCTTCGACCTGCCCCCGTCGTAGCGGGTTCCGCGTGCAATGTGGCGCGTAAGCCGCATCGACGAAGCGATACATCAAATGTTCGTCGCGTCCGTGGGGAATGCCCAGGCGCGTGGTCTGGATGATGTGAGCAGGCGCCGGGCCGACGTCTTCGACCAGCAACACATCATGGTCAAAACGCTTGGCATCCCAGACGGGCACCTTCAACCCCAGCGACTTGCACAACAACGTCTGCCCGGCGCAGAGCTTTTGCGTCGGGCGAGGACGACCCTGGGCGTCGGGATTGTTCAACAGCATCTGCGCCAGGCTCGCTGGCCCGCTTAGCTCGTCGACCCACGGATAGGCAGATTTGATCAGCACCGCGTTGCCCGGCCCCTGGGCGCTGAAGTTCAGGGAATCACCGCCGCGGGCGTAATACATATAGATGTGCCCGCCATCCAGAAACAAAGCCTTACGCTTTTCTGTGTAGCCGAGGGACGCGTGACTGCCTTTTTCTTCGCAGTAATAGGCTTCGGTTTCGATAATCCGGGCGCTCAGCCACAGGTCGCCGACCCTATGACGGATGACCTTGCCCAGTAAATCCCGGGCCAGGGTTTGCGCATCGCGGTCAAAAAATGCGTCCGGGAGCCCCATGGGCAGGCGTGCAGCGGACGCTCGAACAGTCAGGTTGGACATGATGAACGGTGTTTATCAAGGCTGATTGAGTCGTGATGATAACAATGTGCAGCTTAATCCCGGCTGAACGTCGGCAAATTGCCCTCCATTTCGACCATCCGCCCGTCACCGCTGTTAGTCCCGGGACGCGACAGCTATAATCTGCCGCTTTACTCTTTACCAAGACCTTAGCAAAGACCCCCACAGACCATGACTGAGTCCGTTCTTGACTATATGACCCGCCTGGGTCGCGCCGCCCGCGAGGCTTCTCGCGTCATTGGCCGTGCCAGCACTGCGCAGAAGAACCGCGCGTTGCAGGCGGCTGCCAATGCGCTGGACGCTGCACGCGCCGAGCTGACGGCTGCCAATGAACTGGATTTGGCCGCAGGCCGCGCCAATGGTCTTGAGCCGGCATTGCTTGAGCGTCTGGCGCTGACCCCGGAGCGCATCGACGGCATGATCGTCGGTTTGCGTCAGGTGGCGGCACTTCCGGACCCGGTTGGCGCGATTCGCGACATGAGTTTCCGGCCGTCGGGCATCCAGGTCGGCAAGATGCGCGTGCCGTTGGGCGTGATCGGGATCATCTACGAATCCCGGCCGAACGTAACCATCGACGCTGCGAGCCTTTGCCTGAAGTCGGGCAATGCGACGATCCTGCGTGGCGGTTCCGAGGCAATCAATTCCAATCGCGCCATTGCCGCCTGCATCCAGCGCGGCCTGGCCGAAGCCGAGCTGCCGGCTGCCGTGGTGCAAGTGGTCGAAACCACCGATCGTGCGGCCGTTGGCGCGTTGATCACCATGCCGGAATACGTCGACGTCATCGTGCCCCGTGGTGGCCGTGGCCTGATCGAACGCGTCAGCCGCGATGCCCGCGTGCCGGTGATCAAACACCTGGACGGTATCTGCCACGTCTACGTCAGCGCCCACGCCGATCTGCCGAAAGCCCAGCGCATCGCCTTCAATGCCAAGACTTACCGTTACGGCATCTGCGGTGCGATGGAAACGCTGCTGGTGGATCAAGCCGTTGCCAAGGATTTCCTGCCGTCGATGGCTGCACAGTTCCGCGAAAAAGGCGTCGAACTGCGCGGTTGCGAACGTACCCGGGCGATCATCGATGCCGTGGCGGCCAGCGAAGAAGACTGGAGCACCGAATACCTGGCGCCGATTCTTTCGATCCGCGTCGTTGACGGGCTGGACCAGGCGATCGAACACATCAATCAGTACGGTTCGCATCACACCGACTCGATCGTCAGCGAAAACCTCGCTGACACCCGGCGTTTTGTGGCGGAGGTCGATTCGTCATCGGTGATGATCAACACGCCGACCTGCTTCGCCGATGGCTTTGAATACGGATTGGGTGCCGAGATTGGCATTTCTACTGATAAGCTGCACGCCCGCGGCCCGGTGGGTCTCGAAGGTCTGACCTGCGAGAAGTACATCGTGGTCGGTGATGGCCAGTTGCGCGGCCAGGCGTCGGTCTGACTTGGGCGACCTCAAACCGTCAGCACCGCAAGCTGCCAGCGAGCCTGCGCCAAGACGCATTGGCGTGCTGGGCGGGACGTTCGACCCGGTGCACATCGGCCATTTGCGCGGTGCGCTGGAAGTCGCCGAGTCGCTGTCGCTCGATGAGTTACGCCTGACACCCAGTGCCAGGCCGCCGCATCGCGGTACGCCGCAGGTGTCGGCAAAGGACCGTCTGGCGATGGTCGAGTGCGCGGTGGCCGGTGTGGCGCCGTTGGTGGTGGACGCCCGCGAATTGCAGCGGGACAAACCGTCCTACACCATCGACACCCTGGAACTGATGCGCGCCGAACTGGCCGTCTCTGACCAGGTTTTTCTACTTTTGGGCTGGGACGCATTTTGCGGCCTGCCCACTTGGCACCGCTGGGAAGAGTTGCTCCAGCATTGCCACATCCTGGTGCTGCAACGCCCGGATGCCGACAGCGAACCGCCGGATGCCTTGCGCAATCTGTTGGCGGCACGCTCGGTGAGCGACCCGCTGGCCCTCAAAGGGCCGAGCGGACAGATTGCATTCGTCTGGCAGACGCCGCTCGCGGTATCCGCCACCCAGATCCGTCAACTGCTGGCCAGCGGTAAGTCGGTACGTTTCCTGGTGCCCGACGCGGTCCTGGCCTACATCGATGCGCACGGTCTCTACCGTGCGTCGAACTGAAAAGAGGGCACGCTTCCAGGCACGTAATGACGTGTATTGAAGCGCCCGAACATACGAGCAAAACGAGTTTTATATGACGAACAAAGACGTAACTAAAGTAAAGCGCAAAGGCACGTTCAAAAGCGCCCCGCTGCCTGAGCCGGTTCTCACCACTGAACCTCTGAAAGGTGACGAGCTGGTCAAGGTGGCCGTAGCCGCCCTGGAAGACGTGAAGGGCCAGGACATCCAGGTCATCGACGTTCGTGAAAAGCAGAGCATCACTGACTACATGATCATCGCGACCGGTACCTCCAACCGCCAGATCGGCGCGATGCTGGACAAGGTTCGCGAAGCCGTCAAAGCCCTGGGCGTCAAGCCACTGGGTGAAGAAGGCAAGGGCGACAGCGACTGGGTGCTGCTGGATATGGATGATGTCATCGTGCACATGATGACCGCCTCGGCTCGTCAGTTTTACGACCTCGAGCGTCTGTGGTCCGGTGCAGAGCAGAGCCGTGCTCTGAACGCGGCTCACCACAGTCCGGAAAACACCCATGAGCACTTCGTCAAGCTCAACAAAGACCAGCAATAAGGGACCGCTGTGCGACTGCGACTGATCGCCGTCGGCTCCCGCATGCCCAAGTGGGTGGAAGAAGGCTGGCATGAATATGCCAAGCGTCTTCCGTCCGAGCTGGCGCTGGAACTGGTGGAAATACCGCTCAACACCCGTGGCAAGAACGCCGACGTGGCGCGCTTCATCCGTCAGGAAGGCGAAGCCATGCTGGCCAAGGTCGGGCCGAATGAGCGTGTTGTGACCCTGGAAGTCCACGGCAAGCCTTGGAGCACCGAGCAGTTGGCGGTCGAGCTCGATCGCTGGCGGCTGGACTCGCGCACGGTGAACTTCATGGTCGGCGGCCCCGAAGGGCTGGCGCCGGAAGTCTGTGCGCGGGCCGATCAGCGCTGGTCGTTGTCGCCGTTGACGTTGCCGCACCCGCTGGTGCGGATTCTGATCGGTGAACAGCTGTATCGTGCCTGGACAGTTCTGTCCGGCCACCCTTACCACAAGTAGTTCTGCCCTCATGCCCCAGCCGATCCGCATCAAGGACCACGAAAAAGACGCCCGTCTGGTGCGTGGCCGCGTCGTGTTCGGGGCTATTGCGGTGGTATTGCTGATCTGCGTGCTGATCGCGCGGCTGTATTTCCTCCAGGTGATTCAATACGAGTACCACTCGACCCTGTCGGAAAACAACCGCGTCCACGTACAGCCGATTCCGCCGACCCGCGGGTTGATCTTCGACCGCAATGGCGTGGTGGTGGCCGATAACCGGCCCAGCTTCAGCCTGAGCATGACCCGCGAACGGTCCGGTGACTGGCAGCAAGTGCTCGACGTGATCGTCGAAGTGCTGGAGCTGACGCCCGAGGACCGGGTGATCTTCGAGAAGCGCATGCGTCAGGGGCGTCGTCCGTTCGAGCCGGTGCCGATCCTGTTCGAGCTGTCAGAGGAGCAGATCGCCCGTATCGCGGTGAATCAGTTCCGTCTGCCGGGCGTGGAAGTGGTCGCGCAGTTGGTGCGTCACTACCCGCAGGGCCCGCACTTTGCGCACTCGGTGGGTTACATGGGGCGGATCAACGAGAAAGAGCTGAAGTCTCTCGATCCGGTCAATTACAGCGGCACGCACCACATCGGCAAAACCGGCATCGAGCGTTTCTACGAGCCGGAGCTGCACGGTCAAGTGGGCTACGAAGAAGTCGAAACCAACGCTCGCGGCCGCGTACTGCGCGTACTCAAGCGTACCGATCCGATTCCCGGCAAGGACATCGTCCTGAGCCTGGACATCAAATTGCAAGAAGCCGCCGAAGCCGCACTTGGCGGTCGTCGTGGCGCCGTGGTGGCGCTCGATCCGAAAACCGGCGAGGTGCTGGCGATGGTCAGTGCGCCGAGTTTCGATCCGAACCTGTTCGTCACCGGCATCAGCTTCAAGGCCTATGCCGAACTGCGCGATTCCATCGACCGGCCGCTGTTCAACCGCGTGCTGCGCGGTTTGTACCCGCCGGGTTCGACCATCAAGCCGGCGGTGGCGATTGCCGGCCTGGATGCCGGTGTCGTGACTGCATCAAGTCGGGTGTACGACCCCGGCTACTACCAGCTGCCCAACTATGACCACAAATACCGTAACTGGAACCGTACCGGTGACGGCTACGTGGACCTCGACACGGCGATCATGCGGTCCAACGACACCTATTTCTACGATCTGGCTCACAAACTGGGGATCGATCGGCTGTCGGCTTATATGAGCAAGTTCGGTATCGGCCAGAAGGTTTCGCTGGACATGTTCGAGGAGTCGCCGGGGCTGATGCCAACACGTGAGTGGAAGCGTGCAACCCGGCGTCAGGCCTGGTTCCCGGGCGAAACGCTGATTCTCGGGATTGGTCAGGGCTACATGCAATCAACGCCATTGCAATTGGCCCAAGCCACAGCGCTGGTCGCGAGCAAGGGTGTCTGGAACCGTCCGCACCTGGCCAAGACCGTCGAAGGCGAGCGGCCGAAGGATGACAACCCGATGCCGGACATCATCCTGCGCGACCCGTCCGACTGGACCAAGGTCAACCATGGCATGCAGCAGGTGATGCACGGCGCCCGGGGTACGGCGCGCAAAGCGGCGATCGGTGCGCAATACCGCATCGCGGGCAAAAGTGGTACGGCCCAGGTGGTCGCGATCAAGCAGGGTGAGAAGTATGACCGCTCCAAGGTTCAGGAGCGCCATCGTGACCACGCCTTGTTCGTCGGCTTCGCACCGGCTGACAACCCGCAAATCGTGGTGTCGGTGATGGTCGAGAACGGCGAGTCCGGTTCCGGCGTCGCAGCGCCTGTGGTGCGTCAGATCATGGACGCCTGGCTTCTGGACCAGGACGGTCGGTTGAAGGCCGAATACGCCAGCCCTATCAGTGCGGAGGCTACGGCCCGTGAAGAGTAATTTCGATCGCATCCTCTCCAGTGAGGATGTGATGCGTCGCCGTGCGACGCTGTTGCAACGCATGCACATCGACGGCCCGTTGCTGATCCTGTTGCTTACCCTCGCCGCCGGCAGTCTGTTCGTGCTGTATTCGGCCAGTGGCAAGAGCTGGGACCTGCTGGCCAAGCAAGCCACTTCGTTCGGCATCGGCCTGGTGTCGATGATCGTCATCGCCCAGTTCGAGCCGCGATTCATGGCGCGTTGGGTGCCGGTCGGTTACGTGATCGGCGTGCTGTTGCTGGTGGTGGTGGACGTCATGGGCCACAACGCCATGGGCGCCACGCGCTGGATCAACATCCCGGGGGTGATCCGTTTCCAGCCTTCGGAGTTCATGAAGATTCTGATGCCGGCGACCATCGCCTGGTACTTGTCCAAGCGCACGTTGCCGCCGCAGCTCAAGCATGTGGGGGTCAGTCTGTTCCTGATCGGCTTGCCCTTCATCCTGATCGTGCGTCAGCCGGACCTCGGCACTTCGCTGCTGATTCTCGCCGGTGGCGCCTTCGTCTTGTTCATGGGCGGGTTGCGCTGGCGCTGGATTCTCAGCGTGATTGCTGCCGCCGTGCCGGTGTCTGTGGCCATGTGGTACTTCGTGATGCACGACTACCAGAAGCAGCGCGTCCTGACGTTCCTTGATCCCGAGAGCGATCCGCTCGGCACCGGCTGGAACATCATTCAATCGAAAGCCGCCATCGGTTCCGGCGGCGTGTTCGGCAAAGGCTGGCTGCTCGGCACTCAGTCGCACTTGGACTTCCTGCCGGAAAGCCACACCGACTTCATTATTGCAGTGATGGGCGAAGAATTCGGCCTGGTGGGCATCTGCGCACTGCTGTTGATTTACCTGTTGTTGATCGGTCGTGGGCTGGTGATAACCGCCCAGGCCCAGACATTGTTCGGCAAATTGCTCGCGGGCAGCCTGACCATGACGTTTTTTGTTTACGTTTTCGTCAACATCGGTATGGTCAGTGGCCTGTTGCCGGTCGTGGGGGTGCCGTTGCCGTTCATTAGCTACGGAGGAACTTCGCTGGTGACGCTGCTGTCAGCGTTTGGGGTTTTGATGTCGATCCATACCCATCGTAAGTGGATCGCACAGGTTTGAATAAGGTGAAGATGTCAATGCAAGTAATGCGCGGCTGGGCGACTCGATACGCGCCATGGGTCGGCCTGGTAAGCATCCTTGGCACAACGCAGGACGCGTTGGCCGGCGATTACGAAGGTTCACCCCAGGTGGCCGAATTCGTCGGTGAAATGACCCGCGACTACGGTTTTGCCGGTGAACAGCTGATGGGCGTGTTCCGCGAAGCCGAGCGCAAGCAGTCGATTCTGGACGCGATCTCGAAACCCGCCGAGCGGGTCAAGCAGTGGAACGAATATCGCCCGATGTTCATCACCGACGCGCGCATCGCCCGTGGTGTGGACTTCTGGCGTCAGCACGAAGCGGTACTGGCCCGTGCCGAGCAGGAGTATGGCGTGCCGGCTCAGGTTATCGTCTCGATCATCGGGGTTGAGACCTTTTTCGGCCGCAATACCGGCAATTTCCGGGTAATCGACGCTTTGTCGACCCTGGGTTTCGACTATCCTCCCCGTGCCGAATTCTTCCGCAAGGAGTTGCGTGAGTTCCTGTTGCTGGCCCGTGAGGAGCAGGTCGATCCGCTGACTCTCAAAGGCTCTTACGCAGGCGCCATGGGTTTGCCGCAGTTCATGCCGAGCAGCTTTCGCGCCTATGCGGTGGACTTCGACGGTGACGGCCACATTAATATCTGGACCAACCCGGACGATGCCATCGGCAGCGTCGCCAGTTATTTCAAGCGTCACGGCTGGGTCGCCGGCGAGCCGGTGGTCAGTCGCGCGGATGTGCGTGGCGAGCAAGTGGATGAAGGTTTGACGACGGGCATCGAGCCGACTAAAACGGTCGGGGAGTTGCGAGCCTTGGGCTGGTCGAGTCATGATGCGCTGCGCGATGATATGCCGGTCACGGCTTTCCGCCTGGAAGGTGACAATGGCCCGGAGTACTGGATGGGCCTGAAGAATTTTTACGCAATCACGCGATATAACCGCAGCGTGATGTACGCCATGGCGGTACATCAACTGTCTGAACAGCTGGTCCAAGCACGGGGCGTCAAGTAATGCGGGCATTGCCTATGAATAAACCCCTGAAGCTGATGGCATTCGCCGCGTTGGCGGTGCTGGTCGCCAGTTGTTCGACCAGCCGCGCGCCGACGCAAAAGCCTTCAACGGCTGTGCGCGCAACGCCTGGCCTGGACATCAACCGTGCGCACAAAGACGGCGCGCCATGGTGGGACGTCGACGTATCGCGCATCCCGGATGCCACGCCGACCCTGCACTCCGGTCCTTACAAAGCCAATCCTTACACCGTGCTGGGCAAGACTTACTTTCCGCTGCAAGAATCCAAGACCTACGTCGCCTCGGGCACGGCGTCCTGGTACGGCACCAAATTCCACGGTCAGAACACCGCCAATGGCGAGGTGTACGACCTGTACGGCATGAGTGCCGCCCACAAGACATTGCCACTGCCAAGTTACGTCCGGGTGACCAACCTGGACAACCACAAGACCGTGATCCTGCGGGTCAACGACCGCGGGCCGTTCTACTCGGACCGCATCATCGACTTGTCCTACGCCGCCGCGAAAAAACTCGGTTACGCCGAAACCGGCACCGCACGGGTGAAAGTCGAGGGTATCGATCCGCAACAGTGGTGGGCACAAAAGGGCCGTCCGGCGCCTTTGATGCTCAACGAACCGCAAGTAGCGCAAAATGCCGCGCCGACGATTACCGCTTCGGCGGGCACCGTCGAGCAATGGACGCCACCGCCGCAGCAACACGCGGCGGCCGTGGTGCCCGTGCAGATTGATGCAAAAAAAAACGCTTCTGTACCAGCCTCTGGCCAGTATCTGCAGGTGGGCGCGTTCGCCAACCCGGACGCTGCAGAGCTCCTGAGATCGAAGCTCAGCGGGATGGTGAGCGCTCCGGTGTTCATCAGCTCGATCGTGCGTAATCAACAGACGCTACATCGGGTGCGCCTGGGGCCGATCGGTTCGCCGGGTGAAATCCAGCAAGTGCAGAACAGTGTGCGCCTGGCCAATCTCGGTTCGCCGAGCGTGGTCACCGCCGAATAATACGTAGTACTTGATTGACGGTTCGCTTGCGGTTTGGGGGGTGGACCTGGTTGTTGGCTCGTTGAAGAACAAAAGCCCGGCAAGGGTTCTGAGTGAGCAACTGAACACGCGATGGCCCGTTAGAAGGCCATCTGATTAGTTTTGCCTTCGGGCAGTTTCCATTAGCGATTTCGAGAGACGGATGAACATCACCACCTTTGCCAAACGCCTGTGTCTGCTAGTCCCGCTGCTCCTCTCGCCTGCCGCGTTCGCGGTCGAGATGATGCCGTCGCCACCACAACTGGCCGCTAAATCCTACGTACTCATGGACGCCAGCAGCGGCAACGTGCTGGTCGAGAACAACGGTGACCAGCGTCTGCCACCGGCCAGCCTGACCAAGCTGATGACCGCGTACATCGCGACCCTGGAAATCCGTCGTGGCCAGATCGGTGAAAACGATCCGGTGACCGTCAGCGAAAACGCCTGGCGTACCGGCGGTTCGCGGATGTTCATCAAGGTGGGTTCGCAAGTCACTGTCAGCGACCTGCTGCACGGCATCATCATCCAGTCGGGTAACGACGCCAGTGTTGCGCTCGCCGAGCACATCGCCGGCAGCGAAGACGCGTTCGCCGACATGATGAACAAAACCGTGGCCGATCTGGGCATGACCAACAGCCACTTCATGAACCCGACCGGTCTGCCGAACCCTGAGCACTACTCGTCGGCACACGACATGGCGGTGCTGGCTCGCGCGATCATCCACGAAGACCCGGCTCACTATGCGATCTACTCGCAGAAAGAGTTCTTCTGGAACGGCATCAAGCAGCCTAACCGCAACCTGCTGCTGTGGCGTGACAAGACTGTCGACGGTCTGAAAACCGGTCACACCGACGAAGCCGGCTACTGCATGGTGTCTTCGGCTGTACGTGATGGCATGCGCCTGATCGCCGTGGTGTTCGGCACCAACAGCGAAGTGGCCCGTGCTTCTGAAACCCAGAAGCTGCTGACCTACGGTTTCCGCTTCTTCGAAACCCAGACCTTCTATCAGAAAGGCGCCGAGCTGGCTCAGGCCCCTGTCTGGAAAGGCAGCACCAATCAAGTCAAGGCCGGCCTGGCTGAAGACCTGACCATGACCCTGCCAAAAGGCCAGCTGAAAAAGCTCGCCGCCAGCATGACCATGAACCCGCAACTGGTTGCGCCTATCGCCAAGGGCGACGTAATCGGTAAAGTCGAAGTGAAACTGGACGACAAAGTGGTGCATAGCGCCGACCTGATCGCCCTGGACGCTGTCGAGGAGGGTGGTATCTTCCGCCGCATGTGGGATAGCATCCGTCTATTCTTCTACGGCTTGTTCAACTGAATTAGTGTGGACTTGCATGGCCCCGTTCCAATCCGGAGCGGGGCCATGTCCGTTGCCACGGCTTACGAGGCCGTTACGCCATGACAGATACCGAAGTAAAGGCGCCAAAGATCGAATTTCCTTCCAATGATTACCCGATCAAAGTGATCGGCGACACCATTGTGGACATCAAGCAAAAGATCATCGATATCGTTAAGAAGCACGCAACGATCAACGATGAAAGGGTGGACGAACGCCAGAGCAGCAACGGCAAGTACACCACCATCCAGTTGCACATCATCGCCACCGGTCAAGACCAGCTGTACGACATCAACAGCGAACTGCGGGCTACCGGTTTCGTGCACATGGTGCTGTGATGTCTGGCACGCTGGGCTTTCGCGAGCTCGGCCAGATGGCTTACGAGCCGGTCTGGCATGCCATGCAACGCTTCACCAACGAACGCGGCAGCAATGCCGCGGACGAGATCTGGCTGGTCGAACACCCGCCGGTGTTCACCCAGGGCCAGGCCGGCAAGGCCGAGCACTTGCTGCTGCCGGGGGATATCCCGGTGGTGCAGGTCGATCGCGGTGGTCAGGTGACTTACCACGGTCCCGGCCAGTTGGTGGCCTACCTGTTGCTCGACGTGCGCAAACTGGGTTTCGGCGTGCGTGACCTGGTCACCCGCATGGAACACTGCCTGATCGAGCTGCTGGCCAGCTATGGCGTGACCGCAGCGGCCAAGCCTGATGCGCCGGGTGTCTATGTCAATGGGGCGAAAATCGCCTCCCTGGGTCTGCGGATCCACCACGGTTGTTCCTTTCATGGCCTGGCCCTGAACGTGGACATGAACCTGGAACCGTTTCGACGGATTAATCCCTGCGGCTACGCCGGGCTGGCGATGACCCAGCTGAGCGATCACGCAGGATCGATTGAATTTGCCGAGGTAAGTGCCCGGCTGCGCGCGCAGCTCGTCAAACACCTCGACTATGCTGAGCAGACGACCCTAACGGGCGGAATCGACTGATATGACTACTGATGCAGTGCAAACCATGATCCCGACGCTGGATGTTACCGAGCGTCCGGCCCCGCGTGCCAAGGTTGAAGCCGGCGTCAAGCTGCGCGGCGCCGAGAAGGTTGCACGTATCCCGGTAAAGATCATTCCGACCACCGAACTGCCGAAAAAACCTGACTGGATCCGCGTGCGCATCCCGGTTTCGCCGGAAGTCGACCGCATCAAGGCCCTGCTGCGCAAACACAAGCTGCACAGCGTGTGCGAAGAGGCGTCCTGCCCGAACCTCGGCGAGTGCTTCTCCGGCGGCACCGCGACCTTCATGATCATGGGCGACATCTGCACCCGTCGCTGCCCGTTCTGCGACGTTGGCCACGGTCGTCCGAAGCCTCTGGACGTCAATGAGCCGGAAAGCCTGGCCATCGCCATCGCCGACCTGAAACTCAAGTACGTGGTGATCACCTCGGTCGACCGCGACGACCTGCGTGACGGCGGTGCCCAGCACTTTGCCGACTGCATCCGCGAGATCCGCAAACTGTCGCCGAACGTGCAGCTCGAAACTCTGGTCCCGGACTACCGCGGCCGCATGGACGTTGCGCTGGAAATCACTGCCGCCGAGCCACCGGATGTGTTCAACCACAACCTGGAAACCGTGCCGCGCCTGTACAAGGCTGCGCGTCCGGGTTCGGATTACCAGTGGTCGCTGACCCTGCTGCAACGCTTCAAGCAGATGATGCCGCACATTCCGACCAAGTCCGGCCTGATGCTGGGTCTGGGCGAAACCGACGAAGAAGTCATCGAAGTCATGAAGCGCATGCGCGAACACGACATCGACATGCTGACCCTCGGCCAGTACCTGCAACCGTCGCGCAGTCACTTGCCGGTGGAGCGTTTTGTGCATCCGGATACCTTCGCCTGGTTCGCCGAGGAAGGCTACAAAATGGGCTTCAAAAACGTCGCTTCCGGCCCGTTGGTGCGTTCCTCGTACCACGCCGACGAGCAGGCGAAGCTGGTCAAAGCTGAACTGATGTCGTCTCTGTAATAAAGCGCCCGCAAGGCTTTTCAGCCTTGCGGGCGTTTTTGTTGGCCGTGCCTACGGCCGCAACCGTCTTTTCCTGCAACCTGCGGGGCGATTGATCCTCTTCTGTTTGTCCCCGTTCCTGACTACTGTGTGCTGAAGCTTTTCACGCAGGGAGATTCATGGATGACTGTTCGACCGACCCACACGTTGTTTCCTCACTCAGCCGTTCCGGCCTTGCCCTCGGAAGGGCTGATCGGCGTGATTGCGCCCGCCGGGCCTGCCGGGCTGGACACCGATAAAGCCGTTGCCTGGATGCGCGCTCGCGGTTATGCGCTGCGGATATTTCCCGGGGTGTACGAACAGGATGGCTACCTGGCCGGCAGCGACGACGTGCGGCTCAATGACTTGCACGCCGCGTTCGCCGACACGGAAGTCGACGCGATCATTTGCCTGCGGGGCGGTTACGGTACGCCGCGTTTGCTCGATCGTATCGATTTCGAATTGCTGCAAAACAACGCCAAGCCGTTTATCGGCTACAGCGACATCACTGCGCTGCACGTGGCGATCAGCCGTTACGCCGGTTTTGTGACCTTTCATGGTCCTCTGCTTAATGCCGATTTGCTGGGCGAGAAGCAAAAACCGACCGAGTCTTCGTTTTTCAACATGCTCAGAGGGCAGGTGAAGGCGGGCAGTGTGCTTTCGCACCCGGTGGCCTGGCCGCTGACCACGATCGAGCCCGGCATCGCTCACGGCCGGTTGCTGGGGGGCAATCTGTCGATGATTGCCGCAACCATGGGCACGCCATTTGAGATGGAGGCTGAAGGCGTCATTCTTTTCATTGAGGACATCAACGAACCGCTGTATCGCATCGACCGCTTGCTGACTCATCTGCGCCTGGCCGGCACGCTGGGCAAGTTGCGTGGGGTGCTGGTGGGCGACGTGGCGGGGGTTGATACGGTTGCGCTGGAGCGGTTGCTCAAGCAGACGTTCGAGCCGTTGCGGATACCGGTGTTGGCAGGGTGGCGCAGCGGGCACTGCGATCCGAACCTGACGTTGCCGATGGGCGCGCTGGTTCGGCTGGATGCGGGGAAGAAGGAATTGGTGTTGGAACAGGATGTGGTCGTCAAGCGGTAGTGCGATAGCGCCTGTCAGTAAGTCTTCGCGGGCAAACCTCTCTCCTGCAGGATAGTGTGATCCCGTAGGAGCGAGGCTTGCCCGCGAAGCTTTTTAGCGGTTACGCAGGCCTTCAAGCAACTTGTGCGTCGGATACCCATCCGCCGGCCAACCAAACGACTGCTGGGCACTGCGGATCGCCTTGCGAGTGTTCGCGCCGATGATCCCGTCAGCCGTGCCCGCATCGTAATTCTGCGCACTCAGCAGGCTTTGCAGTTCGATTCGCTCAGTGCGGCTCAACGGCAAGTCATCTTTTGGCCACGTGCCATTGATCAGGCCGCCGCCACTGAAACGCTCGGACAACAGGCTCACCGCCAATGCATAAGACGACGAGTTGTTGTACTTGAGGATTGCGCGGAAGTTGTCGAGCACCAGGAACGCCGGGCCACGATAACCGGCCGGCAGCAGCAGGGCGGCGGACAGGTGTTCGGAACCTGCCGGAACCTGGGCGCCATTAGGCAGCGAGACCCCCAACTGTTGCCATTCGGCGACGCTCTTGCGAATCGTACCGTCGGCCAGGACGTAGTTGAAACTGCCTGGTAGCTGCACTTCAAAGCCCCACGGTTGGCCTTTCTGCCAGCCGGAGCTTTGCAGATAGTGCGCCGTCGAGGCCAGCGCATCGGCCGGGCTGCCCCAGATGTCGCGGCGGCCGTCACCGTCGAAATCCACGGCGTGGGTGTTGTAGGTGGTCGGGATGAACTGGGTCTGACCCATGGCGCCGGCCCAGGAACCGAGCATTTTCTCCGGTTCGATATCGCCTTGTTGCAGGATTTGCAGGGCGGCGATCAGTTGCGCATGAGCAAAGCCCGGACGCCGGCCTTCGTAGGCCAGGGTCGCCAGGGAGTTGATCACTGACTTGTTGCCCTGGAACTGCCCGAAATTACTCTCCATGCCCCACACCGACACCAAGGCCTGGCGATCGACGCCGTAGCGCTGCTCGATGCTTTGCAGAATGTCAGCGTATTGGCCGACCAGCGCCTGACCTTTGCGTACCCGCAGCGGCGACAGGGCGCCGTCGAGGTATTCCCACACCGGGCGGGAGAACTCGGGTTGGCTGCGATCGGCACGGATCACGCTGGTGTCGAGGCTGACATTGGCGAAGGCGCGGTCGAAGAGATCGGCGCGGATGCCGGCGGTTAGCGCGTCTTTGCGGAAACCCGCCTGCCATTCGGCGAAGGTCTGGGTGGGCTGGAGGTCGAGGTTTTCACCGGTCGGCACCACGGGCGGAATGACCGCAGGGGCTGTCGATACGGGAAGGGTCTGAAGCGGCTGGGCGTCGGCGGCGGTCGGTTTTTCCGCGCAGGCGACAAGCAAAATGAGGCTGGAGGCAGCGATCAGTTGGCGCAGGGGCCAACGACGGGAAATACAAAGGGGCATGCACAGGTCCAGGGAATACGAATCAGGTGCAGACCTTAACATGTTGAGCGATGGCTTGCCTTTCAGGCCGCCAGAAAGTAAGAAGCCTCCCAGCTATTAGACTGGAAGGCTTCGCGGCGGTAGCTGCCTTTGCCCTTGCCGGCTCGTTCCTGACGGCTGCGGAACAGTGGCTGGGCGATGATGGATTTGGCCTTGTTGGGGCCATGCTTGGATGGCTTTTTGCTCATGATCAGATCTCTCGATTGAGTGGGTTTTGCGGGGGAAATAATCTGCTGAAGTTGGGGTTCTGTCTAGTCCCCACATTGCGTAGGACCTTTCGGATGCGTTCGCGGGCAAGCCTCGCTCCTACAGGTTGGAGTCGTACACATAATGATGGGCCGACTGAGGCCTGTAGGAGCGGGGCTTGCCCGCGAATGGCCGTTATGCGTTCGGAAAGCTCACTCGGCGGGTAGCGACAATCTCTGGCCTGCCATCAACAACGACAACCGACTCAAACTCATCCACGGTGACCCGGCAGCCTGACCCTTGATCTGCGCATCAATCCGCTGCGCTTCCAGCAACAACTGCGCCCAGCGTTGCGCCGGATAGCGTTGCAGGGCTTTGCTCATCAGCGGTTTGCGCTTGTCCCAGACCGGCGGTCGAGCCTGGCTGAAGGCTTTGTCCAGCGGCACACCCTGGCTGTATTGCAGCGAAAGGTTGGCCAGCAGACGCAGCTCCCGGGCCAGCGCCCAGAGAATCACCGGTGGCTCGACGCCTTCACCCCGCAACCCTTCAAGGATGCGCAGGGCATGGGCGGCTTCGCCGTTGAGAATCGCGTCGGTCAGGCCAAACACATCGAAGCGCGCACTGTCGGCCACTGCTGCTTGCACGGTTTCGACGGTGATCTGGCCACCTTCGGCCATCAGCTTGAGCTTTTCGATTTCCTGGGCGGCGGCCAGCAGGTTGCCCTCGACCCGCGCGGCAATCAGTTCCACGGCGTCCTGGCTGGCGGAAAGCCCGGCCTGGGACAACCGTTGACGAATCCAGCTGGGCAACTGGTTGGCATCCACCGGCCAGATCTGCACGAACTGCGTCTGCTGCCCTTCGACCAGCGCCTTGCCCCACTTGGTCTTCTGTGCACTGCCATCCAGCTTGGGCAGGCTGATCAGCAGCACCGTGTCTTCGGCCGGGCGCGAGCAGTACTCGATGAAGGCAGCGGCGCCTTTGTCACCGGGTTTGCCGGATGGCAACCGCAGCTCCAGCAGGCGCTTTTCAGCGAACAGCGACATGCTTGCACCGGCTTGCAGCAACGTCCCCCAGTCGAAACTGGCGTCGGCGGCGAAGACCTGGCGTTCGTCGAAACCCTGTTGGCGAGCGGCGGCACGAATGGCGTCGGCGGCTTCCTGGCACAGCAACGGGTCATCGCCGCTGATGACGTAGACCGGCGCGAGGGCACCTTGCAGGTGTTTGGCGAGTTGGGCGGGGGCGAGTTTCATAAGAAAGGGCGAACGGGGCGCCTGGGCGCCCCGTAAGTCTTATTGCTGCGGGATTTCGATAGGCGACTGACGCGGGGTTTCCGCTTCAGCTTTCTGCGCCGCTTCCAGTGCCTGGGCTTCGGCTTTTGCCTTGGCGTCGGCGGTCTGTTGCAACTGATCCAACTGAGTCGGCGTGAGTTGTGACAGGCGCAGCATCATGCGTTGAACCAACTCGCGACGGGTTTCTGTGCGAGCCGTATTGGCTTCCTGGTCGGAACCCACCAGGTTGTTGCCGTCGTGGATGAACATCTTCTGCACTTCGAGCTTGTCGCTCAGCAGCGGCAGGCCTTGCGCACCCCGGATGTCGTAGCTCAGCACGGTGCTCACCTGATACTCGCCAGTACGGCCGGCACCGGCGTAGCTGAGGATGCGCTGGCTTTCCTGCTCATCCGTCAACACAAGCTTGTACGGCGCTCCGGCGTAAACCTTGACGCCGCTGCTTTGCAGTACCTGACGCAATTGCGTCACGGTTTCGCCGTAGGCGTTGCGGGCGCTCAGATCGAGCTCCCTGATCGCCATTTCATTGGTGCCGGTGCCGCGCAGCTGGAACCCGCAGGCGCTCAACAGGACCGCGAGGCCCATCACCAGCAAATTGCGTTTGATCATCTTGTTGCTCCCCTTGAAACCATGTGGGCCGATCGTGCGGCCCGAAAGGTTTTACTCGGCGCCAGGCTCACCTGGCGCCTGATCCAATTTTAGCTGGCGACGATATTGACCAGTTTCCCGGGCACTACAATCACTTTACGAATAGTCAGGCCGTCGACGAAGCGCAGCACGTTCTCGTTGACCCGGGCAGCGGCTTCGACTTCTTCGCGAGTCGCGGTCGCCGGCATTTCGATCTGGCCGCGCAGCTTGCCGTTGACTTGGATGACCAGCGTCAGGCTGTCCTGCACCAGCGCGGTTTCGTCCACCACCGGCCAACCGGCGTCGATCACCGGGCCAGCGTGACCCAGTTGATGCCACAGCTCGTGGCTGATGTGCGGGGTGATCGGAGCCAGCAGCAACGTCACGGCTTCCAGACCTTCGTGAACCAGTGCGCGATCCTGTTCGGTGCCTTGTGCGGCTTTCTCCAGCACGTTCATCAGCGTCATCACTTGGGCGATGGCGGTGTTGAATTTGTGGTTCTGGCCGACGTCGTGGCTGGCCTGCTTGATGGCCAGGTGGATCGAACGACGAATGGCTTTCTGCTCGTCGTTCAGGCTGGCGACGTCCAGTTTGCCCGGCAAACCCTGAGTGACATGGGCTTGAGCCAGGCGCCAGACGCGCTTGAGGAAACGGTGCGAACCCTCGACGCCAGAGTCGGACCATTCCGCGCTCATGTCAGGTGGCGAGGCGAACATCATGAACAGACGGCAGGTGTCGGCGCCGAACTGGTCGATCATCGACTGTGGGTCGACGCCGTTGTTCTTCGACTTGGCCATCTTCTCGGTGCCGCCGATTTCCACCGGCAGACCGTCTGCAATCAGCTTGGCGCTGATGACCTTGGCCTTGCTGTCGCGTTCGAGTTCGACGTCCGCCGGGTTGAACCAGGTGTAAGCACCGTTGGCTTCACGACGGTAGTAAGTCTCGGCGATCACCATGCCCTGGGTCAGCAGGTTCTTGAACGGCTCGTTGGAGCTCACCAGGCCTTCGTCGCGCATCAACTTGTGGAAGAAACGCGCGTACAGCAGGTGAAGAATGGCATGTTCGATACCGCCGATGTACTGATCCACCGGCAACCAGTGGTCAGCCGCCGATTTTTCAACCAGACCGTCTTCATAGTGTGGCGAGGCGTAACGGGCGTAGTACCACGAGGACTCGACGAAGGTGTCCATGGTGTCGGTTTCACGCTTGGCCGGTGCGCCACATTTCGGGCAAGCGCACTCGTAGAACTCAGGCATGCGCGCCAATGGCGAGCCCGCGCCGTCCGGCACCACGTCTTCCGGCAGTACCACAGGCAGTTGATCTTCCGGGACCGGCACATCACCGCAGGTGGTGCAGTGGATGATCGGAATCGGGCAGCCCCAGTAACGCTGACGGCTGATGCCCCAGTCGCGCAGGCGGAACTGGGTGCGCGAGGCGCCGAGGTTTTTCTTGATCAGCGCAACTTCAATGGCGTCGAACGCGCCAGCGAAGTCGAGGCCGTCGAACTCGCCGGAGTTGATCAGCGTGCCGTGCTCGCCGTAGGCGTCCTGCCATGGAGCCGGGTTGGTATCACCTGCGCTTGTGCGCACCACGGACTTGATCGGCAGGTTGTACTTGGTGGCGAACTCGAAATCACGTTCGTCGTGAGCCGGAACCGCCATCACCGCGCCATCGCCGTAGTGCATCAGCACATAGTTGGCGACCCACACCGGGAGTTTTTCACCGGTCAGCGGGTGCTCGACGAACAGCGAGGTCGGCAGGCCTTTTTTCTCTTGGGTGGCGACGTCGGCTTCGGCAACGCTGCCGCCCTTGCATTCAGCGATGAACGCTTGCAGCTCAGGGTTGTTCTGCGCGGCCAGGGTGGCCAGCGGGTGTTCGGCGGCCACGGCGACGTAAGTCGCGCCCATCAGGGTGTCTGGACGGGTGGTGAAGACTTTAAGCGCGCCGGTTTCGCCGATGGAATCGACGTGGTACGGGAACTGCACTTCCATGCCGCGGGATTTGCCGATCCAGTTGCGCTGCATGGTCTTGACCTGTTCAGGCCAGCCCGTCAGTTCGTCGAGGCTCTCCAGCAGCTCATCCGCGTAGGCGGTGATCTTGAAGTAGTACATCGGGATTTCGCGCTTCTCGATCAGCGCGCCGGAACGCCAGCCGCGACCGTCGATCACCTGTTCGTTGGCCAGGACGGTCTGGTCGACCGGGTCCCAGTTCACGGTGCCGCTTTTCTTGTAGATCACGCCTTTTTCGAACAGGCGAGTGAACAGCCATTGTTCCCAGCGGTAGTAATCAGGCTTGCAGGTGGTCACTTCGCGGGACCAGTCCACCGCGAGACCCAGGCTGCGCAGCTGGGTTTTCATGTAGGCGATGTTTTCGTAGGTCCACTTGGCGGGCGCTACGTTGTTCTTCATCGCGGCGTTTTCCGCCGGCATGCCGAAGGCGTCCCAACCCATGGGTTGCAGGACGTTCTTGCCTTGCATGCGCTGGTAGCGGGAGATCACGTCGCCGATGGTGTAGTTGCGCACGTGCCCCATGTGTAGCTTGCCGCTGGGGTAAGGGAACATCGACAGGCAGTAGAACGTCTCCTTGCCTGGCTGTTCACTGACTTCAAAGGACTTTTGCTCGTCCCAGAACGATTGGGCGGCGGCTTCGATTTCACGGGGCTGATATTGTTCGTGCATGGCTACTTTTGAACTGAATAGGGGTGGCCTAATCCTCTTCAATGCAACGCTGGACGGTGACGACGCCAAATCGACGTTTCAGTGCCCGAACGAGCTGGAAGTGGAGTTACAGGAAGCGCCGTAGCATACATGACCGCACTCTACCGAGGGAAACCCTGATTACTGCCGCGCGTCTTGCGAAAACTGCCGCGAGGGCCGTTGGTCGCGGCATCCAGCCGGTTTGTTCATGGAAGCTAAGCTCTAAATGGGGAGCGAGTCTTATCTTCAATGAGGTGAGGGATGGTTGAGTCACAGCAAAAAGTCACGAAACCGCAGCTGTACGAAAGACTGATCGATCGTCTGGGGATGGCCCTGGACGCTGCAAAAACCGCTGACCGGCTACGCGATGAGCGTCCCCTGGAGCTGGAACTGCGTGGTTTGAGCCCCGCAGAGTTTGCACTGGTCAAAGCCTATCTGGATCGCAGTGAACGTGAGACGCACGGATGCTTGTCTGCAGCAGTGAAGCAACTCGACGCACCACGTTCGGCCAAGATCATCTGGCTCAAGGACAAGGCACCTGGCAGGGACGCGGAAAAGGTCCGGTCTCTGCAATTCAAATAACGGCTGCAAGCCATTACCCATGTTTTTTAAAGCATAGTCCTTCCGCATTTGTTGTCGCATTGCGTCAACCCACTTAGGCTTCGGGCATCTTATGGAGATGCTCGATGCCTTTTCGTTATTTCGTGAAACAACTTCTGTTGCCTCCCGGCATTCTTTTGCTGCTGTTGATGCTCGCGTGGTGGTTGCGCCGCTCAAGGCCGCGGCTTGCGGGTGTGTGCTTTGCCTTGGGGTTCGGCGGCTTCCTGTTAATGAGTTTGCCGGTGGTGGTGCAGTGGGGCGCCAAGGCCCTGGAAAGTGAGCCGCCACTGGCGCGCGAGGAATGGGCCACTCTGAGTCAGCGTGCGGATGCGATTGTGGTGTTGGGTTCGGGGCGTGAGCGGGGCGATATTGCCTGGGGGGCTGATCAGCCGACAGGCGTAGGTCTTGAGCGCGAACGGTATGCGGCACGCCTGGCCAAGGCCTCCGGGTTGCCCATTCTTACCAGCGGCGGCCTGCATTACGGTACGCCGCCGACCGAAGCGAAGTTGATGGCGGATTCATTGCTTGATGATTTTGGCGTCACCGTGCGCTGGCAGGAAGGGCGCAGCCGCACGACGTGGGAGAACGCGCAGTTCAGCGCCGAGGTGTTGCTGCCGCAGGGAATCAAACGGGTGGTGGTGGTGACGCAGGCCTGGCACATGCCGCGATCAGTCTGGAGCTTTCAGCAGGCGGGATTTGAAGTGGTGCCGGCACCGGTGGGCTTTTTAGGCGTGGACAACGCCCGGCCACTGGGCGGCTGGATGCCGGAATTCAAGTCGATCTGGCAGAGCGGGCAGTTGCTGAATGAGGCGGTGGGGCAGATCGGGTATTCAATGTTTTACTGATGACCTGTGGCGAGGGAGCTTGCTCCCGCCGGGCTGCGAAGCAGCCCTGAGTCCGGCTAATCCATTTCTGGCTGACAAAGCGCATTAACCGGTATTGCGGCTGCTGCGCAGCCGAGCGGGAGCATGCTCCCTCGCCAGAGTCAGACGGTCTTGGCCATCCGGTTCGCCACCAGTGCCCAGCCAAACAACAACACACAAACGATGATCAGCGGCCACGAGCGCCATTGCAGGTAAGGCGTCAGGTTGTGCATCGGCACGACTTCGCCGTACAGGATGCCGCGTTCGAACTGCGGGATCTGCACCGTGATCTGCCCGAACGGGTTGATCAGGCCGGTGACGCCGTTGTTGGTGGCGCGGATCATCCAGCGGCCCGCCTCCAGTGCGCGCATCTGCGCCATCTGCAAATGTTGCAGCGGGCCGATGGAGGTGCCGAACCAGGTGTCGTTGCTGATGGTCAGCAGCAATTCACTGCGGGCCGCCAGGCTGGCGGCGAATTCCGGGTAGACCACTTCGTAGCAGATGAACGGCGCGATCTGATAACCCTTGGCTTGCAGCATCGGCTGGTCAGCCGGGCCACGGGCAAAGTCGGACATCGGCAGGTCGAAGAACGCGATCAGCCCACGCAGTACTTCCTGCAACGGAACATATTCGCCAAACGGCACCAGCTTCTGCTTGAGATAAGTGCCGTCGCCTTCACCGAGGACGGTGATGCCGTTGAAGAAGCGCTTCTCGTGTCGGACTTCCTGACGGATCGGTACGCCGGTAATCAGCGCAGATTTACGCTCGGCGGCGAAATTCCCCATCATGTTCAGGTATCCCTCGGCGGACTCCTTGAGCACCGGGACGGCTGTTTCCGGCCAGATCAGCAGGTCGACCCGTTTGGAGCTGAAACTCATGTCACGGTACAGCGCCAGCTGCGCGTTGAGCTGCGCCGGGTCCCACTTCATGCTTTGTTCGATATTGCCCTGAAGGGCGGCAACGCTCAGCGCCGGGCCCGCCGGGCTGGTCCAGGCGTGTTCCTTCAGCGCCATGCCGGCCACCCAGGGGCCGACCAGCAGCAATACGCCAGCGGCGATGAAACCTTTACGGCCCGTGCGCACCAGGCGCATGGCGTTATAGATCAGCGCCGCCGTCAGGGCCAGGGTGAAGGAAATCAGCCACATTCCGCCGACGGGTGCGAGCCCCGCCAATGGGCCGTCGAGCTGGCTGTAACCGGAATAGAGCCATGGGAAACCGGTGAGAAACCAGCCACGAAAAGCTTCCTGGCCAACCCACAGCGCGGCAAACGCCAAGGCATCGGCCAGCGGCGCTTCGTTGCGACGCAGCCAGCGCGCCCAGATCCAGGCGGGCAGGGCGAAGAACCAGGCAATCGCGGCCGTGAAGATCAGCATCAGGAAACCGGCCAGCAGCACTGACGCGCCGCCGAAGTGGTGAATGCTGTAATAGATCCAGCTGGTACCCGCGCCAAACAAGCCAAAACCGAAACACCAGCCACGGCCCAGGGCCTGACGGGGACTCAGTTCGCGCAAACCGGCATAGAAGAACCCGACCGCCAGCAACGCCAACGGCCAGATATCGAACGGCGCCAGGGCCAGGGTGGTGAGTGCACCGGCCGCCACGGCCAGCAGGTTACCGGGCCAGCCGGGGCGGGTCATACGATGCATTTCAATCCTTGGATTTATCGGGCGATAGGGGTCAGGCGCAGCAAGTGAATCCGACGGCTGTCGGCGTTCAGGATGCGGAAGCGATAAGGGCCGATTTCAGTGATTTCGTTGCGTTTTGGCAAGTGCCCGAACGCGCTCATCACCAGGCCGCCAACGGTGTCGAATTCGTCGTCGGAGAATTCGCTGTCGAAGAACTCGTTGAAGTTCTCGATCGGCGTCAGGGCCTTGATCAGGAAGTCACCGCTGGGCAGCGGCTTGATGTAGCTGTCTTCTTCGACGTCGTGCTCGTCTTCGATGTCGCCGACGATCTGTTCCAGCACATCTTCAATGGTCACCAGGCCTGCCACACCGCCGTATTCGTCAATGACGATGGCCATGTGATTGTGGTTGGCGCGGAACTCGCGCAGCAGCACATTCAGGCGCTTGGACTCGGGCACGAAGGTCGCCGGACGCAGCAGGTCCCTGATGTTGAAGCTGTCACCGTTCTCCTTGAGGATCAGCGGCAGCAAGTCCTTGGCCAGCAACACGCCCATCACATCATCGTGGCTTTCGCCGATGACCGGGTAGCGGGAGTGGGCCGAGTCGACCACGGCAGGCAGGAACTCGCGAGGTGTCTGGGTCGCCTTGATGCTGATCATCTGCGAGCGCGGGACCATGATGTCCCGTACTTGCAGGTCAGCGACCTGGATGGCGCCTTCGACGATGGCCAGCGCTTCGCTGTCCAACAGTTTGTTCTGGTGTGCGTCGCGCAGCAGCTCCAGCAGCTCCTGGCGGTTCTTCGGCTCGTGGGCAAAAGCCTGGGTGAGCTTACCCAGCCAAGACTTTTGCCCGTTGCTCGATCGATCTTCGCTCATAGCGATTACTCTGAATCCTTTGTTGTAACGATAGGGGTTGTGTCTGTTTCGTCGTCCGCATAAGGGTCGGGAAAGCCCAACTCGGCAAGCAACGTTCGTTCCAGTGCTTCCATTTCTTCGGCTTCGTCATCATCTATATGGTCGTAACCCAGCAGATGCAAGCAGCCATGAATCACCAGATGCGCCCAATGGGCCTTTAGTTCCTTGCCCTGTTCGGCGGCTTCGCGCTCGACCACGGCCACGCAGATCACCAGATCGCCCAGCAGCGGGATGTCGAGAAACTCGTCAGGCACATCGGCCGGAAACGACAGGACGTTGGTGGCGTAATTCTTTTGCCGCCAGGTGTGGTTCAGCTCGCGGGCCTCTTCGTCATCGACCAGGCGAATGGTCATTTCAGAGTCGGCAGTGCGCTGGCGCAGGGCCAGTTCGCACCATTGGCGGAACTCGGCTTCGCTGGGTGCAGGCGCCTCGGTAGCCAGTTGCAGATCAAGCTCAAGCATCGCGGCGACTGTCCTTTGGTGTTTCATCTGCCGCGCGATTCTCGAAGCGCTCGTAGGCTTCGACGATACGTTGCACCAATGGATGGCGCACAACGTCCTTGGGCATGAAATGGGTGAAGCTGATACCCGGCACGTCTTTGAGTACTTCAATCACATGGTGCAGCCCGGACTTGGTGCCTTTCGGCAGGTCGACCTGGGTGATGTCACCGGTGATGACGGCCGTGGAGCCGAAGCCGATCCGGGTCAGGAACATCTTCATCTGCTCGACGGTGGTGTTCTGGCTTTCGTCGAGGATGATGAAACTGTTGTTCAGCGTGCGACCGCGCATGTAGGCCAGTGGCGCAACTTCGATCACCTGGCGTTCGATGAGCTTGGCGACGTGTTCAAAGCCGAGCATCTCGTAGAGTGCGTCGTAGAGCGGGCGCAGGTATGGGTCGATCTTTTGCGACAGGTCGCCGGGCAGGAAGCCAAGCTTCTCGCCCGCTTCAACCGCCGGACGCACCAGCAGGATGCGGCGAATCTGCTCGCGTTCCAGCGCGTCTACCGCACAGGCAACGGCCAGATAGGTCTTGCCGGTACCGGCCGGGCCGATGCCGAAATTGATGTCGTTACCGAGGATTTCCTTCACGTAGCGCAGCTGATTCAAGCCGCGAGGGCGAATCATGCCTTTTTTGGTGCGCAGGGCGACGGAGGGTTCGGACGGGGAGACGTTGTCCAGCTCTTCGACGGCCGATTCCTGCAGGAACAGGTGAACCGTGTCCGGCGACAGCTCTGTACCTTTGGTTTCCCGATACAGACGACGAATCAGATTTTCCGCGGAGGTGGTGTGTTTGGGCTCGCCGATCAGCTCGAACTGGTTTCCGCGGTTGCGGATCTCGATGGTCAGGCGCTGTTCGATCAAGCGCAGATGCTCGTCGAATTGCCCGCACAGATTGGCGAAGCGACGGGCCTCAAAGGGCTCGAGGATAAAACGATGTGGTTCTATGGGTGCGTTCAAGGTCGTATTTAGCCGCCCTGGGGCAATTAAGATGAAATCAAGGATAACGCCAGTGGGCTGGGTGCGAAAGCTCTTAAATAATCCAGCGCCAAACACCGGCCCTGTAGGAGCGAAGCTTGCCCGCGAAGGCGGTATTTCAGACGACTCATGTGGTGAGTGTCAGTCCGCCTTCGCGGGCAAGCCTCGTTCCTACAGGTTTTACGGTGTTACGAAATCAGCGAGCCCCGCAGCGAGTGCGGCTGTGCGGCGTCGATGTGCACGTCGGCGAACTGGCCGATCAAGGTCGGATTGTCGCAGCGGAAGTTGACGATCCGGTTATTCTCGGTCCGGCCTTGCAGTTCGCCGGGGTCTTTTTTCGAATAATCCGTGACCAGAATCCGCTGGATCGAACCGACCATTTGTCGGCTGATCTCGAAACCTTGCTGGTTCAAGCGATGTTGCAGCGCGTTCAACCGTTCTTTCTTCAGTTCTTCCGGCGTCTCGTCGGCCAGATCCGCAGCCGGGGTGCCAGGGCGCTGGCTGTAGACGAACGAGTAGGAGAAGTCGAAACCGACGTCTTCGATCAGCTTCATGGTCTGTTCGAAGTCTTTCTCGGTCTCGCCCGGGAAGCCGACGATGAAGTCCGAACTGATGCAGATCCCTGGGACAGCTGCCCGCAGCTTGCGCAGTTTGGATTTGTATTCCAGCGCGGTGTGATTGCGTTTCATCGCCGAGAGAATGCGGTCCGAGCCCGATTGCACCGGCAAGTGCAGGTGTTTTACCAGTTCCGGCACGTCGGCGTGGGCCTGGATCAGGCTGTCGGAGAACTCCAGCGGGTGCGAGGTGGTGTAGCGAATCCGGTCGATGCCATCGACGGCGGCCACCACACGAATCAGCTCGGCCAGATCGGCCAAACGTCCGTCGTGCGTGGTCCCGCGATAGCCGTTGACGTTCTGGCCCAGCAGTGTCACTTCGCGCACGCCGTTTTCGGCCAGGTGCATGATCTCGGCAATGACGTCATCAAACGGCCGACTGACTTCTTCACCGCGGGTATAAGGCACCACGCAGAAGGTGCAGTATTTGCTGCAGCCTTCCATGACCGACACATAAGCGCTCGGGCCATCGATGCGCGGCTCGGGCAGATGGTCGAATTTTTCAATTTCCGGGAACGAGACGTCGACTTGCGGCAGCTTGGTGGCGCGCGCGGCGTCGATCATTTCCGGCAGGCGATGCAGGGTTTGCGGGCCGAACACCACGTCCACATACGGCGCGCGATCGCGAATGGCCGCGCCTTCCTGGCTGGCCACGCAGCCGCCGACGGCGATCACCATGTCCGGGTTGGCCAGTTTCAGTTCGCGCCAGCGGCCGAGCTGGGAGTACACCCGGTCCTGGGCGCGTTCACGAATGGAGCAGGTGTTGAGCAGGATCACGTCGGCGTCTTCAGCGCGAGCGGTCACTTCCAGGGCCTGATGTTCACCCAGCAGATCGACCATGCGCGAGCTGTCGTACTCGTTCATCTGGCAACCGTGGGTTTCGATGTAAAGCTTCTTGGCCATGGACAGAGTCATCACGTGATTCAAAGAACCGCGCATTATAGGGAACATGTCCCAAGGTTCCTACCGCTGTGCGTCCGGCGGCTATGCTATAGTTCGCGCCCTCATTTTTATCCCCTATGTGTTGCCCGCCCACCATGACCAAACGTGAAGCCCCAATCTACAAGGTGATTTTCCTCAACCAGGGCCAGGTGTACGAAATGTATGCCAAGCAGATCTATCAAAGTGATCTGTGGGGCTTCCTGGAAGTGGAAGAGTTCGTCTTTGGCGAGCGCACGCAAGTGGTCGTCGACCCGAGCGAAGAGAAGTTGAAAGCTCAGTTCGAAGGCGTGGTGCGCAGTTTTGTGCCGATGCATTCGATTGTGCGCATCGACGAAGTGGAACGCCTCGGCACACCGAAAATCAGCGAAGCCCGCGGCGCGGTCGGCAATGTCATGCCGTTTCCGATGCCGATGCCTGAGAAGTAAGCAGGAAAGCTTTTGAAATGAACTGGGTTGTTTGTGGCGAGGGAGCTTGCTCCCGCTGGGGCGCGAAGCGGCCCTAAACTCTGCAAACACCGTTTTTCTGATTCACCGCATTGTTTGACGTTACGACTGCTGCGCAGCCGAGCGGGAGCAAGCTCCCTCGCCACAGGGGCCTGCGTCAATCAGGGCAGTGGCGAAAACGGCGTACGCCCATCGGCGCTCTGCAATTCCATCAGGTATTTACGGAAGATTTGCCCAAGCACCTGAGTCGCCATTTCAAGGTCTTCGCGGGGCATCTTCTCGGCCACTTCGTCGGCCGTATCCAGTGCCTCTTCAGCACCGTTGACCGCGGCCATTTTCAGCACGATATACGCCTGAACGTTATTGGCCGGTACGCCTTCGCCGTGAAAGAACATGGTGCCGAGTTTGAATTGCGCTTGGGCGTGGCCTTGCAACGAAGCTTTTTCAAAATAGCCCAGGGCCTTATTGAGGTCGCGCGGGGTGTTTTTGCCGTCGTAGTAGAACTCACCTAACTCGTATTGCGCTTGTGCATCCCCTTCATCCGACGCTTTCTGGCAGGCAGCGAGCGCTTGCGTCAGGTCTTGCGGCTGAGTATTGAGGGTGCAGCGACCCATCGCTGGGATTAACAACGAGTTGCCGCCTGCTTGTGCGAGCGCGAGCAGGGGCTGAAGGAGCAACAGGCAGCCCAGTGCAAGGGCGCGGCCGGTGCGGTTCATGGGAATCGACTTACCTCTGAAGGGCGCGCGGACCCATCGAGGGGATCCAATAAGCGCGCATTATGAAATAAGCAGGGCCAACCTTACAAAGTCTTTACTCGTTTTTCTGCTGCACGGGGAATATATCGCCCGATTGACGGGGGATTATTAGCAGAAGCGTAGGAATAAAGGTGTAAATCCAGGTGAAAGCTGACGCTGGCAATCGCCAACGTCAGCGGGCACAGCGTTATTTCAATGCGGCGAAGGCACGCTCGGCGGCATCCAGCGTCAGTTTCAACTCGGCTTCGCCATGAGCGATCGAGGTGAAGCCGGCTTCGAAAGCGCTCGGCGCCAGGTACACGCCGCCCTCGAGCATCAAGTGGAAGAAACGACCGAACAGCTTGGCGTCGCTGGCCATCACGTCATCGAAAGTCACGATGTCGTCGGCACCGCTGAAGTACAGGCCAAACATACCGCCAGCCTGCGTGGTCACGAACGGAATGCCAGCGGCATCGGCGCGCTGTTGCAGGCCATCGAGCAAGCGGCTGGTGTAGTCGGTCAGCTCGTCGTGGAAACCGGGACGGCTGATCAGGCGCAACGTCGTCAGGCCCGCAGCCATTGCCAATGGGTTACCCGACAAGGTGCCTGCCTGATACACCGGACCCAGTGGCGCGATGTGCGACATGATTTCGCGCTTGCCGCCGAAGCAGCCGACCGGCATGCCGCCACCGATGATCTTGCCAAAGGTGCTCAGGTCCGGCGTCACGCCGAAGTGCGCTTGTGCACCGCCGAGGGCAACTCGGAAACCGGTCATCACTTCGTCGAAAATCAGCACTACGCCGTGTTTGTCGCACAGGGTCCGCAGGCCTTCGAGGAAACCTGGCGCCGGCGGAACGCAGTTCATGTTGCCGGCCACCGGCTCAACGATGATGCAGGCCACGTCCTGGCCGACGTCAGCGAGCATGGCTTCGACCGCGTCGATGTCATTGAACGGCAGAGTCAGGGTGTGCTTGGCGAAATCCGCCGGCACACCGGCCGAGCTCGGCACGCCTTGGGTCAGCGCGCCGGAGCCGGCCTTGACCAGCAGGCTATCGGAGTGACCGTGATAGCAGCCTTCGAACTTGATGATGTTGTCGCGACCGGTGAAACCACGGGCCAGACGGATGGCACTCATGGTCGCTTCGGTGCCGGAGCTGACCATGCGCACCATTTCCATCGACGGCACGATCGAGCAGACCAGGTCGGCCATCTCGGTTTCCATCGCGGTCGGGGCGCCGTAGGACAAGCCGTGCTCCAGTTGTTTACGCACAGCGTCCAGCACGTCCGGGTGGCTGTGACCGAGAATCATCGGGCCCCAGGAACCGACGTAGTCAACGTAACGCTTGTCGTCTTCGTCGGTGACGTAGGCGCCTTCGGCGTGTTTGAAGAACAGCGGCGTGCCGCCCACACTTTTGAACGCGCGAACAGGCGAGTTCACGCCACCGGGGATGTGTTTCTGGGCGTTGGCAAACAGGGTTTCGGAACGAGACATGATCGGGCTCTCAAATCAGATTTTCAGTAATTCGTTAAAGGCGCGGGCACGGCGTGTCACTTCAGCCGTGCTCTCGGCGCCAAACAGGCCATGCACCACCGCCAGCAAGTCGACCCCGTGGGCCACCAGCGGGGCGGCGTTGTCGAGGGTGATGCCGCCGATCGCGCAGATCGGCAGGTGCAGTTTGCTGCGGGCCTGGTCCAGCAGTTCGAGGCTGCAGGTCGGTGCGCCGGGTTTGGTATTGGAATTGAAGAAGCGGCCGAAGGCGACGTAACTGGCGCCTTCCTTGGCTGCTTGCTCGGCGAGTTCGAGTTGCGCGTGACAGGTCGAACCGATGATTGCCTGGCGACCGAGCAGCGCACGGGTCGGCGACAGCGGGCCATCGGTCTGGCCCAGGTGTACGCCGACGTTCAAGCGAGCGGCCAGTTCGGCGTCGTCATTGATAATCAGCTGAGTCTTGTAGCGGTCGCACAGATTGCGCAGGGCTTCGGCCTCACGCAAACGTCGGGCCTCGTCGCTGCTTTTGTCGCGGTATTGCAGCAGGGTGACGCCGCCTTCCAGCGCCGCTTCCACGTACGAAAGAAATTTACCGGCCAGCAACTGGCTGTCGGTAATGGCGTACAGGCCACGTAGTTTCATCGGACAAGCCTCACCGCAGTGCGAATAGAAAGTTACGAACAGAAATCCAGCGGCAGGCGACGCGGCACGAACTGGCCTTTGCCCAACTGCTCGGCATCCCGCAGGGTACGCCACGTGTAGTTAAGCGCGGTCTGCACGGCACTGACGAGATTTTCACCCTGGGCCAGACGACCGGCCAGGGCACTGGCCAAGGTGCAACCGGAGCCGTGATAACTGCCGGGCAAGCGTTGGCAAGTAAAGGTTTTGCGGTGACCATCGCGGCTGTACAGGCGATTGTGGATTTCGTGTTCGTCGCCATGGCCGCCGGTGATCAGCAGGTGCTTGACGAACGGCAGGAGTTTTTCAGCGCACTCGTCCGCGGTGCCTTCGGGCAGTTCGGCGAGGATGCGGGCTTCGGGCAGGTTAGGGGTGGCGATGATGGACAGGGGCAGCAGGCGTTCGCGCATGGCGTAGCCGACTTCATCCTTACCCAGGCGTCCGCCGCCACCGGCGCGCAGCACCGGGTCGCAGACCACCGGCAAGTGCGGGTGCGCCGAGAGCAGTTCGACCACGGTGTCGACCATCTCCAGGGAACCGAGCATGCCCAGTTTCACGGCAGCGACTTCGGAGTCGTTGAGCACGGCGTTGGCCTGGGCCAGCACCCACTCGCGGTCGAGCACGCGAAAGTCAGTGACGTTGACCGTGTCTTGCACGGTCAGGGCGGTGACGGCCGGGGCCGCATGACAACCCTGGGCGAGCAGGGCTTCGATATCTGCCTGCAAGCCGGCGCCACCACTGGGGTCGTGGCCGGAGAGACAGAGGACAACGGGGCGAGAGCTGTAGATATTCATGGTGCGCGAGCTTACCACCAAACATCGATTTTCGGGTGCAGTGGTCGCCAGGTCTGCCGATACATTGTGGTGAGAGGGCTGGCCCCGTTCCGCTGCGAAGCCGTGGTGAATCTGGCGACGCAATGTTACCGACCGAATGCAAAGGGTGGGGCGCTGCGCACCTCAATGTGAGCAAGCTCCCTCGCCTCAGGTGTTGCATATAGCCATAAG
The DNA here is from genome assembly GCF_007993905.1 of Pseudomonas sp. SJZ077. Lineage (NCBI taxonomy): Bacteria > Pseudomonadati > Pseudomonadota > Gammaproteobacteria > Pseudomonadales > Pseudomonadaceae > Pseudomonas > Pseudomonas sp. SJZ077. The sequence goes on along the minus strand of NZ_VIUJ01000011.1, from coordinate 175,029 downwards.
CTGACCGTGTAAACAGATTTTCCTGAAGTTCGTCGCTGGAACGCCCGTACTAGAGCCCTTGTAGGAAAAATTTCAATGGTGCTCAATGGCCATCAGCGGCTATGCTAGAGTGGATCCAAACCAATAACAGGTAATACCGGTTTTACGTCTACTCAAAGGGAATGAGGGGCTTCCTGAGATAACCGGACAGGCCACGCTGGGGCTTAAATGCGCTATTTGCTGATGTTGCTGTTGTGCTTGCCCCTCATGGCGAGCGCCGTCGAATTCGATGAATTCACCCAGAGCCTTCCCCTGGGCCGAACCCTGCAGGTCTACGAAGACGCGGGCGGTCAGGCGACCATCGCCGATGTCCGTGCGCAAGCCGCGGCCGGTAACTTCAAGCCCCACGATAAAGCCACCCTCAACGCCGGTTACTCGCGTTCGGTGTTCTGGCTGAAAATCGATCTGCATTACCGTCCGTCGAACCCGGCGGCGCAACGGACCTGGCTGCTGGAACTGGCCTATCCACCCCTCGATCACCTCGATCTCTACTTGCCCGATGCTGGCGGTGACTTTCGATTGGCCCGGCAAACAGGCGATGCGTTGCCGTTTGCCAGTCGCGAGTTCCGCCAGAACAACTACCTGTTCGATCTCGATTTCCTGCCTGACCAGGCGCAAACCGTGTACTTGCGCCTGCAAAGCGAAGGGTCGATCCAGGCGCCCGTCACCTTGTGGTCGAGCACCGCTTACCTCGAAGAACAGCCGGTCCGCCTTTATGTGCTGGGGCTGATTTATGGCGTGTTGTTGGGGATGCTGGTCTACAACCTGTTCATCTACCTCAGCGTGCGCGACACCAGCTATCTCTATTACATCTTCTACATCGCTTCCTTCGGCCTGTATCAACTGTCAGTGAACGGCGCAGCCGTGGAGTATTTCTGGCCGGACAATCCGTGGTGGGCCAACGCCGCGACGCCATTCTTCATCGGTTGTGCTGGACTGTTCGGCAGCCAGTTCGCCCGCAGCTTCTTGCAGACGGCCAACCACAGTCGCTGGCTCGACCGTTTACTGTTGGCGCTGGTGGCGTTCAGTGCGCTCGTGGTCGGGTTGTCGTTGATGACCAGCTACGCCTTGGCCTTGCGCCTGGCAACAGCCTTGGCGTTGGTTTTCACCGTGGCGATTTTCATCGCCGGGCTATGCGCCTGGCTGGGTGGCTTGCGGGTGGCCCGATATTTCATCATTGCCTGGTCGGCCTTCCTGCTCGGCGGCATCGTCAACACCCTCATGGTGTTGGGATACCTGCCGAACGTGTTCCTGACCATGTATTCCAGCCAGATCGGTTCGGCCATCGAAGTGGCGCTGCTGTCCCTCGCCTTGGCCGACCGCATCAACGCCATGCGCGAGCAGCAAGCGCAGACGCTGTTCGATGCCGGTCAGAAACTCGAGGTGCTGAACCAGCAACTGGCCCACAGTAACAAGCTCAAGGATGAATTCCTCGCCACCCTGACCCACGAATTGCGCACGCCCATGAACGGTGTGATCGGTTCGCTGGAGTTGATGCAAACCGTCGAGATGGACCCGGAGCTGGAGCAATACCAGCAAACTGCCGCCGGTTCCGCGCGGGACATGATGCGCATGGTCAACGGCATCCTGACCCTCACCGAGTTGCAGGCCGGCAAGCTTAAAGTCATCCCGGCAACGTTCAGTCTGCGTGGCGTGGTCGACACCTTGCGCACCCAATTCGAGGGCAATGCTTCAGGCAAGTCCCTGGACTTCAAAGTCGAAGTGATGCCGGGCCTGCCGGATCGCTTGAACGGTGACAGCGCCAAGTTGGCGCAATGCCTGGAATGCCTGCTGGATAACGCCATCAAATTCACCCGGGTCGGTGGGCTGGCCCTTCGCGTGACGGGCAAACCGGTGGAAACCGGCCGGGTGTCGCTGTCGTTTGCGGTGATCGACACCGGTATCGGTTTTACCGATCTGGGAGAGGCGACGCTGTATCAGCGCTTCTTCCAGCTCGACGGCTCGATGACCCGTGAATACGGCGGTCTGGGCGTAGGCCTGGCGATCTGTCGGCAACTGGTCGAATTGCTCGGCGGGCGCCTGACCCATCGATCCGAGCCCGGCAGCGGCAGCCGTTTCCAGTTGGACGTCGAGTTCGAACTGCCTGTGGTCGAGCGGCCGGCAGTGCCCTTGATGACCCGCGAGTTTCCGCGTCTTCGATTGCCACAGGACTGCACGGTGCTGCTGGTGGATGACAACAGCATCAATCAATTGGTGATGCGTGGCATGTTGCTCAAGCTCGGGTTCCGGGTGCGCGCCACCGACAGCGGCGCTGCCGCGCTCGACCTCTTGCAGCGTGAAAGCTTCGATGCTGTCCTGCTCGATGGTCAGTTGCCGACGCTGGATGGCACCGCCTTTTGCTGCCAGATCCGCGGCTTGCCGGGCTGTGCCGACTTGCCGGTGTTCGTGATTGCCGTGAGCGCCGACCGGGAACGCTGCCCGACGGGAGCCTTGATCGATCACCTGAGCAAACCGGTGAAATTCGAGGATCTGCAAGCGGCGCTCTATCGCCGGGTACTCTGTTCGGGGCAAGGCGAAAGCGCCGACATTTAGGCGGGTATGACACTTTGTTCGGCCAAGAGGCGGTGCTTAACTGAATCCCTTGGCTGACCAAAGGAGCCCCGTCATGAACCTGCATCAGTTCGCCGAAACCCACGAAGTCACCAATCAGCCCCCGTCGCTGGACGGCGCCAACCTCTATCGCATCGACCTGCCTTTGCAAGAATGGTCTCGGCGTTTCGGGGCGGGTTGGGCCGAGTCGCGGATCGACGCTTATGGTGCATTGGCCGGCGGGCCGCTGATGGAAGCAGGATTCCTGGCCAATCAGAACAAACCGGTGTTCGTCAGCCATGACCGATACGGGCATCGCATCGACCTGGTGGAATTTCACCCGGCGTATCACCAGTTGATGCGCACGGCGGTCGAGCACGGCTTGACCTCATTACCTTGGGCACATCCGCAACCTGGCGCCCATGTGGCTCGCGCATCGATGACGTACCTGCACAGCCAGGCCGAAGCCGGCAGCGGTTGCCCGTTGACCATGACCTTCGCCAGCGTCCCGGCGATGCGCCTGCAACCGGACCTGGCCAAGCAATGGCTGCCGAAAATCCTCTCGACCGAATACGACCCGCGCAATGTCGGCATGGCCCACAAGGCCGGTGTCACCATCGGCATGGCGATGACCGAGAAACAGGGCGGCACCGACGTGCGGGCCAACACCACCAAGGCGTACCCGGTCGGCGCCAGTGGCCCGGGCCAGGCTTATGAATTGGTCGGGCACAAGTGGTTCTGTTCCGCGCCGATGTGCGACGCCTTCCTGACGTTGGCGCAGACGGACAAGGGTTTGACCTGTTTCCTGCTGCCACGCCATCGCCCGGACGACACGCGCAATCAGTTCTACATCCAGCGCCTGAAGAACAAACTCGGCAACTGCTCCAATGCCTCCAGCGAAGTGGAGTTCCGCGGCGCGCTGGCGTGGATGGTCGGTGAAGAAGGGCGCGGGGTTCCGACCATCATTGAGATGGTGGCGATGACTCGCTTCGATTGCATGGTCGGTTCCAGCTCGCTGATGCGTCAGGCGCTGACCCAGGCCAGCCATCACTGCGCACATCGCATGGTCGGCGGCAAGTTGCTCAGCGAACAGCCGTTGATGCAAAACGTACTCGCTGATCTGGCGCTGGAAAGCGAAGCGGCCCTGGCCTTGAGCCTGCGCATGGGCAAGGCGCTGGATCATCTGGATGACAGCCACGAAGCCAAATTCGCCCGGTTGGTGACGGCGGTGGGCAAGTACTGGATCTGCAAGCGCGCCCCGGCAATGATCAACGAAGCCGCCGAATGCATGGGCGGTGCGGGCTATGTCGAGGAAAGCATCCTCCCGCGCCTCTACCGTGAGGCACCGGTCAATTCGACGTGGGAAGGTTCCGGCAACGTGCAGTGCCTGGACGTGCTGCGGGCGCTATCGAAGGAGCCAGGTGTGCTTGATGTGTTGTTCAGCGAGTTGGGTGATGGTCACGGTGATAAGCGCCTGGCTGCGCACATCAGCCAGTTGCAGACGGCGTTCAAGGACACCAGCGACATTCAATACCGTGCGCGGCAGCTGACTGAAGACATTGCGCTGGGGCTTCAGGCCAAACTGTTGCTGGAAGCCGGCAACTCGGCAGTCAGCGATGCGTTCATCGCCAGTCGCCTCGGCTCGGCCGGTCGGGTGTATGGCGCGTTGCCGCGTGGGCTGGAAGTGGAAGCGATCGTCGCCCGCTCGACTCCGCAGGGTTTTTGACCACGATGGCATGAACCACACAGAACCCCTGTAGGAGTGAGCCTGCTCGCGATAGCGTTGGCACATCCAACATCTATGTGACTGACAAGCCGTTATCGCGAGCAGGCTCACTCCTACAGGGGCTATCAGTGACATATAGCCAACACGCCACTGTTCCCGTGAAGCGACGATGCAGGCAAGATGAAGCTCTGCAAGTCAGAACACAGGATGCTGATCGTGACCGAAGCTTTTATTGTCGTTCAAACCGCCGAGCAAGCCGTGGACCGGCTTGCGCTCTTGCACAATCGTGCAACCACTGCGCTGAACCAGGCGCTCAAGCGTTATCTCAAGGACCGAGTCGAGCCGGACGCTGAACAGCGTGCGATGTTTCGTTATCCCGAACTGCGTCTGACCTACCACTGCCAGGGCGAAGTCCCACAGACCACCCGCGCTTACGCCAAGGTTCAGCTGCCTGGGACCTACAGTGTCACCGTCACCCATCCGGCGGCGTTCCGTAAATACCTGCTGGAACAACTCGTGCCGTTGATGCACGACTTCACCGTGACCGTCGAAGTCGGCATCAGCCAGCAAAACATTCCTTATCCTTACGTGGTCGAGCAGGGCGATGAACTGGCCGGCTCCGGCGTCACCGCCGCCGTGCTGGCGCGGGTGTTCCCGAGCACCGACTTGTCCGCCGCGACCGACGGCATTGCCGATGGCTTGTACGACTGGGAGAACACCGATCCGCTGCCACTGGCCCTGTTCGATGCCGCGCGGGTGGATTTCTCCCTGCGTCGACTGGTGCATTACACCGGCAGCGACTGGCGTCATGTGCAGCCGTGGATTCTGCTGACCAACTACCACCGGTACGTTGACCAATTCATCGTCCATGGTTTGGAGCAGTTGCGCAGTGACCCGCGTTTCGTGCGCATGGTATTGCCCGGCAACGTGATCATCGAAAAGAGCATGGACCACGGCGAAGCCTCGGCGATTGCTGCGGGCGTGGTGTGGCACCGCTATCAGATGCCGGCCTATCACCTGATTGCCAGCGATGGCCATGGCGTGACCCTGGTGAACATCGGCGTCGGTCCATCCAACGCCAAGAACATCACCGACCATTTGGCGGTGTTGCGTCCACATTGCTGGTTGATGATCGGCCACTGTGGCGGTTTGCGTCAGTCGCAGACCATTGGCGACTACGTGTTGGCGCACGCTTACATGCGTCGTGACGGGATTCTCGACCGGGTGGTGCCGCCGAACATTCCGATCCCGGCCCTGGCCGAAGTGCAGATGGCCTTGCAGCAAGCGGCCGCCAACATTACCGGCGAAAAGGGCGACGAGCTGAAAAAGCGCCTGCGCACCGGCACCGTGTTGACCTACGACGACCGTAACTGGGAATTGCGCTGGGCCCAGGAGCGTCCGCTGATCAACTTGTCCCGCGCCGTGGCGGTGGACATGGAAAGCGGCACCATCGCCGCCCAAGGCTATCGCCTGCGGGTGCCCTATGGCACGTTGCTCTGTGTGTCGGACAAACCGCTGCACAGCGAAATCAAGCTGCCGGGTTCGGCCAACGCCTTCTATGAGCGCGCGGTCAGCCAGCACTTGAAGATCGGCATCGAGGCGGTGGATCTGTTGCGCACCGAACTCAACTCGTTGCACTCGCGCAAACTGCGCAGCTTCGACGAGCCGCCGTTCCGCTGATTCGTGATGGTCATTTGACGGTCAGGGCACTAGCATTGGCAGCCCTGACCGTTAGATGCTCCTCTTTCCCATGTCCCGTCCACAACGTCCCGTTTCTCGCCGCCCTGGCGCGAAGCCTGCGCCATCCTCCCCAGCCCCGCGCCGTGTCGCCAAAGCGCCGCCGGCCGAGCCGAAGCTGATCCTGTTCAACAAACCCTTCGATGTGCTGACCCAGTTCAGTGACGAAGGAGGGCGGGCGACGCTCAAGGATTACATCGAGATTCCGGGGATCTATCCGGCAGGACGGCTGGACCGCGACAGCGAAGGATTACTGCTGCTGACCAACGATGGCCAGCTGCAAGCGCGAATCGCCGACCCGAAACACAAATTGGCCAAGACCTATTGGGTGCAGGTGGAGGGTGAGCCGAGCGCTGAGCAGTTGCAGCGTTTGCGTGACGGCGTCGAACTGAATGACGGCATTACCTTGCCGGCCGAGGCGCGGCAATTGGAGGAGCCCGAGCTGTGGCCACGCAACCCGCCGGTGCGCTTTCGCAAAAGCGTGCCGACCAGTTGGCTGGAGTTGGTGATTCGCGAGGGGCGCAACCGTCAGGTGCGGCGCATGACAGCGGCCGTCGGCTTGCCGACGTTGCGCCTGGTACGGGTCAGAATCGGCGACTGGACAATCGAAGGACTCGATCAGGGCCAGTGGAAGGAAGTGCCGGCGCGCTTATAACGTGCCGGTTTCGATCAGGCCGATGACCACGCTTTTGATCACGAACGCAGCCACGCCCAGACCCAGTACGAAGAACAGAATGAACGAGCCAAAACGTCCGGCCTTGGATTTTTTCGCCAGATCCCAGACGATGAAACCCATGAAAATGATCAGGACGCTGACCAGTCCGGTCATCATCCACTCTTCGAGTACGGCAGGATCCATTGAATATCTCCAGCGCGGGCGGGGCTAAAAGGCGCTGGAGTATACGGCATGGGGACGGGCTGGAGGATTGACCTGCGGCAGTGTGTCGCAGTCATTCGTCGCCTGTGCCGGCCTTATCGCGAGCAGGCTCCTACAAGGGGTCTTCGGTGTTCAGGAGATCCACTGTAGGAGTGAGCCTGCTCGCGATGGGGACATCAGCTGCGCAGATGAGTTAACGGCAGCTCGGTACTATTGAGCACCTGATTCAACACAAAACTCGAACGAACGCTGGTCACCCCTTCAATCCGGGTCAAATGCCCCAGCAGCAGTTTCTGGTAGTGATCCATATCCGGCACCACAACCTTGAGTTGATAATCCGCATCCATCCCCGTCACCAAGCTGCATTCCAGCACCTGCGGCAACGTTCGAATCGCGGCTTCAAAGTTCTCGAAACGCTCCGGCGTATGGCGGTCCATGCCGATCAGCACGTAAGCCGTGAGGCTCAAGCCGAGCATCTTGCGGTCCAGCAGCGCCACCTGGCGGGTGATGTAGCCGTCGTCTTCCAGTTGCTTGACCCGGCGCGAGCAAGGCGAAGGCGACAGGCCGATGCGTTCGGCCAGCTCCTGGTTGGAGATGCGCGCGTCACGCTGCAATTCCGCCAAAATGCTCAAGTCGTATCGGTCGAGTTTGCTCATCAATCAGGCCTTTGTCATAACTATTGCGGCAGATTATCTATCCAGGGTTAAAAATTGCGCAAGTGATGTTTAATTGAGCAATCTTCGCAATCCTATGCCGGCACTCGCGGCCTATTCTTATCACCAGAATCACTGCTCGGACAAACAGTCCATAGCCGCTCGCCGAATCAGGCCGGCGGCGGCCGCCACCCCCACAGGGGATGTGCCGGCCTCCGAGCTACACACTGTCCAGAAGACGGCGTGAGGTGAGCCGACGTCATAAGCGTCGAGCACGGACGAAGTTCTCTAAGGGAGGCCGACGGGTCTCCCTTTTCTTTTGCCTGGAATTTGAGAGCGGCCCTCAATAAATAAGTTGCGCGACTGATAACCTGTTGCAGAACCGCCCTGTACTTTCCCAGTCTTACGTACAGGCTCTAACCCGCAGTGAGGAAAAGCATGAAGTCGCGCATCTGGCGTTTGGCCGGTGTTGGTTTGCTGTGTGTGAGTGTCACTGCGCAATCGCTGGCCGATGATCAGCAAAACCGTGGTCCCGATGGCGGGCAACGTGGATCGGACGGCCATCAGGGCAACAATCAGGGGCATGGCGGCAATAATCAGCCGCGCCCGCAGGACAACGACATCATTCGTGGCGACAACAGCCGCCAGTTCGAGCACAACGGCCAGACTCAGAACAATGGCCAATGGCAGAACCGTCCGCAGCCCGACTACAACAATCCTGTTCGCTCACCGCCACCACCCCCGCAGCTCCCGGCCAATGACCTGCCGATCCAGGGTCGCCCCGACGCGGTGCGCCAGACCCAGCAGCCACAGCGTGGTTACTATCAGGACAATCCACAGCGCAACAATTACAACCAGCAATGGCAGAACAACGGTCCGCGTCCCGATGATCGTCGTTGGGCGGGTCGTCCGGATGGGCACGGTAATGGCTGGGGCCCCGGCCCGCAATATCGCCCGGGTCATGTGATCGACCGCTTCCCGGACCGTGACTACCGCGTGCCTTACGGTGGTCGGGATTATTTCTATTCCGGCGGCTATTGGTATCGCCCACAAGGCCCGCGTTATGTGGTGGTTCAACCGCCTCGCGGGATTCGAGTCAGTTACTTGCCCGATTACGCGCGTGAGGTGTGGATCGGCGGGGCGCTGCTGTTCCTGGCGGCTGGTTCGTATTACGCCTACCAGGAAAACACTCAGGACTACGTGGTGGTCGAGCCGCCGGTGCAAATGCAGCCGCAGCCGGTCAGCAACAGCTACGACGTGGAGGCCTATCCGGCCAACGGCCAGTCGCCGGAGCAGGTCAACCAGGACGGTTACGAGTGTTATCAATACGCGGTGCAGCAAAGTGGCTTCAATCCGCGGACGGCCACCTACCAGCCAGACCCGTCGGTGGTGCAAGCCTACCGCCAGGCTCAAGGTAACTGCCTGAGCAGTCGCGGCTATCAGGTTTCTTTCTGAGTCTTTGCCGCCAGTACCACTTCCTGCGGGTCGGCGTGCACCAGCACTTCGGCTCGCGGGTAAGCGGCGTGAATCGCATCGGCGGCCTGATCGCTGATGCCGTGGGCGACTGACAGGGTCAGGTCCCCCGGCAATTCCAGGTGCAACTGCACGAACCACTGGTTGCCGGAAATCCGCGTGCGCAGGTCATGCGCGCCCAGCACCCCCGGAACGCCGCAGGCCAGCTCAAGCATGTGCTGGCTCACCTCCGGCGGCAGTTCCTCATCCATCAGCACCGTAAAACTTTCCTTGGCGATCTGAATCGCGCTCCAGAAGATGTACGCAGCGATTGCCAGGCCGAACCAGGGGTCGACCTGATGCCAGCCAAACCCGGCCAACACCAGCGCCAGCAGAATGCTGCCATTGAGCAGCAAGTCCGAGCGGTAGTGCAGGGAGTCGGCGCGCACCGCGTTGGAGCCGGTGGCCTTGACCACCCGATGTTGCAACATCAGCAACGCCACGGTCAGCGCCAGGGAGAACACAATCACGCCGATGCTGATCCACGGCGCGCCCACCGGTTCCGGATGTTTCAGCCGCTCGATCGCCTGCAAAGAAATCAGCACCGCACTGCCGCCAATGAACAACGCTTGAGCCATGCCCGCCAGCGACTCGGCCTTGCCGTGCCCGTAACGGTGATCGTCATCGGCCGGGCGCAACGCGTAATGCACCGCCAGCAGATTGAGCAAGGAGGTGACGCCGTCGAGCGCCGAGTCGGTCAACCCGGCGAGCATGCTCACCGAACCGCTCAACCACCAGGCGATGGCTTTGGCGACGATCAGCGTACACGCCACCGCCACCGAGGCACGAGTCGCCAGCCGCAGCAGGCGGGCGTGTTCGGAGCTGGAAATCATAGGGGCGGCTATTCCTTTACGTGCACGGATTACGCGGCGGGTTGCAGGCCTAACAGGGCCAGTTGCTGGGTGCTGCCTTTGTGTTGAATCAGGCGTGGGTCATCCAGCGGGAAGCTGCGGCCCAACTCGGTTTCGAGAATAGTCTGCAACTTATGGTTATCAACTTTGCCGTCGGCGCCGATCGCTTCCTTGAGTTTTTCCGGGGCCACCTGCGCGGTCTCACCGGGCGCGTAGTAAATCGCGCCAGTGGCGAAGTCCACGGCGAACGCGATCAGGCCGGGGATGATGTAGAACAGCAGGCCCACGGCATCGAGCGCGGCGATGGCCGGGTCGATCTTGCCGTCAATCTGACCACGACGGTCAGGGTAGAAAATCGATCCGCAAGCCGTCACCTGGGTCAGCAACGTCGCGACCAATACACCGCCAATCAAGCGAAAGGGAACACGCATATGAAATCTCCTGGATAATTTCAAAACGAAAGGACGCCTGTATGAATTAGGACCGTCATTAACGCCGAGCAGTTCGCCGTTATACTCGCCGCTCTGTTTTGGAGCCAGCATGATTTCTTTGCCGATTGATGAAGTTTTACCCGCCCTGCGTGAAGCCTTGGCTACACGTCACGAAGCCGTGCTCGAAGCACCGCCCGGCGCCGGTAAAACCACCCGTGTTCCGCTGGCCTTGCTCAACGAGCCGTGGCTGGCCGGGCAGACCATTCTGATGCTTGAGCCGCGCCGTTTGGCAGCGCGGGCGGCGGCGGAGCGTTTGGCCAGTGAGCTGGGCGAGAAGGTCGGTGAAACCGTTGGCTACCGGATCCGGCTGGACAGCAAAGTCGGCCCCAAGACCCGTATTGAAGTGGTCACTGAAGGCATTCTCACCCGACGTTTGCAGGATGACCCGGCACTCGACGGCGTTGGCCTGCTGATTTTCGACGAATTCCACGAGCGCAGCCTCGACGCGGACCTGGCATTGGCCCTGAGCCTGAATGGCCGGGAGCTGTTTCGCGACGACCAGCCGCTGAAAATCCTTTTGATGTCTGCAACGCTTGAAGGCGAACGCCTGGCCGGGTTGCTCGATGACGCGCCGATCCTGCGCAGTGAAGGCCGTATGTACCCGGTGGCGATGCGCTGGGGTCGGCCGTTCCAGCCCGGCGAATTCATCGAGCCGCGCCTGGTGCAGACGATTCTCGAAGCCTTGAATGATGAGACCGGCAGCGTGCTGGTGTTCCTGCCGGGGCAGGCGGAAATCCGTCGCGTGCATCAACAATTGGCGGATGCGCTGGGCGAGAGCACACAGGTGTTGCTCTGCCCGTTGCACGGTGAACTGGACCTCGCCGCCCAACGCGCGGCAATCGATCCGGCACCGGCGGGCAAGCGCAAAGTGGTGCTGGCGACCAACATCGCCGAGACCAGCCTGACCATCGACGGCGTGCGTGTGGTGATTGATGCCGGGCTGGCGCGGGTGCCGCGTTTCGATCCCGGTAGCGGCATGACCAGGCTCGATACCCAACGAATTTCAAAAGCCAGTGCCACTCAACGTGCCGGCCGGGCAGGGCGCCTGGAGCCGGGCGTGTGTTATCGGTTGTGGTCGCAGGATCAGCACGAGCAATTGGCGGCCTATGCCAGCGCGGAGATTCTCTCGGCCGACCTTGCCGGTCTGGCCTTGCAGCTCGGGCGCTGGGGCGTGACACCGACGCAATTGGTGTGGCTCGACGTGCCGCCCGCCGCCGCTTATGCACAGGCTCAGGATCTGCTTGATCGTCTGGGCGCATTGGACGGCGACGCGCTGACCCGTCACGGTCAGGCCATGGCCGAATTGCCGGCGCATCCGCGCATCGCCCATTTGTTGTTGCGCGGTCAGGCGCTCGGTTTGGCCGACATGGCCTGCGATGTTGCGGCATTGCTCGGTGAGCGGGACATCTTGCGTGGCGCCGGAGCGGATCTGCACAGCCGATTGGTGCTGTTGTCCGGCGAAGAGCGTGCGGCTCGCGGTGCTCAGGGTGGCGTGCAACGTGCCCGGCAACTGGCGCGGCAGTATCGCGGTTACCTGCGTGGCAAAGCGTCGGAGCCGGTCAGCGATCCGGATCATCCGCGCTGGCTCGGCGCCCTGTTGGCGTTGGCCTATCCAGACCGTGTCGCCCAGCAACGCCGCGCCGGTGGCGCTGAATATCGCCTGGCCAACGGCCGTGCGGCGTTGTTCGCTGAAGCAGACAGTCTGATGAAGCAAGCGTGGTTGGTGATTGCGGATCTGGGCAGTCGTCAGGGGCAGCGCGAGGAACGGATTTATCTGGCGGCGGATTTTGATCCGGCGCTGTTCGATTCCGTACTGGCCGAGCAAGTGCGCGTGGTCGATCAACTGGATTGGGATGAGCGCGAAGGTGTGTTGCGCGCCGAGCGTCAGCGCAAGGTTGGTGAATTGATCCTCAGCCGTGAGCCGCTGACCGGCCTCGACGAAACAGCGCGCAGCCAGGCGCTGGTCAATCTGGTACGCCGCAAGGGGCTGGAGTTGTTGCCGTGGACCCCGGAGCTGCGTCAGTGGCAGGCGCGAGTGGCATTGCTGCGACAGCTGGACCTCGGCAGTAAGGGTGAAAGTGAATGGCCGGATGTCAGCGATGCCGCACTGCTCAAAAACCTTGAGCACTGGCTGATGCCGTACCTGGGCAAAGTCTCACGCCTCAGTCATTTCGCCAATCTGGACCTGTCGAGCATCGTCCATAACTTGCTGCCCTGGCCGCTGCCGCAACGGCTGGATGAACAGGCGCCGCATCACCTGAGTGTGCCGTCGGGTTCTTCGATTCGTCTGGACTACAGCGAACAGCCGCCGATTCTGGCGGTGCGTTTACAGGAGCTGTTCGGCCTGTCCGATACCCCGCGCATTGCCGGGGGCCGGCAAGTGGTGAAGCTGCATCTGCTGTCCCCGGCGCGGCGGCCGGTGCAGGTGACTCAGGACTTGGCGAACTTCTGGCGCAGTACCTACGCCGAGGTGAAGAAGGATTTGAAGGGGCGGTATCCGAAGCATTATTGGCCGGATGATCCGTTGGTGGCCGAAGCCACCGCTCGGATCAAACCCCGCAAGTAACTCTTGGGGTAGAACACAAAAACTGTGGCGAGGGAGCTTGCTCCCGTTGGTCCACGAAGCGGCCCCATAATCGGCCGCCTGAATGTGTCAGATACACCGCATGCAATGGAGATGCGACTGCTGCGCAGTCGAACGGGAGCAAGCTCCCTCGCCACAGGATTTCACTTGTCTCATGTGCTTGCCCCGGCCTTGGCAGTGAGTTGCTCCCGGCAATAATCGGCAAACAACTGCGCCGGTTTGGTCAGTTGCCCGCGCTTCAACCATGCCGCCACCAATCCCGAACCAGTGACCTCTTCGACGATATCCACGCACACCACTTTCTTCCCGTCGTAAGTGCATTCCGAATGCGGCCGCGTCACCAGGATCGAGAAGCCGAACCCTTGCCCGACCATCCCCCGCACCATCTCGATCGACGGTGAGCTGAAGGCGATGTTCGGTGACAGGTTCAGTTCTTCGAACAGGCTGACGAAGTAGGTCCGGCTCGGTTGCACGTCCAGCAGAATCATCGGTTCCAGGCACAGATCACGTAGTGATACTTGTTTGAGCTGGGCGAAGCGATGGTCCGCCGGCAGCAACGCATAAGGCCGTTGCGCCGGCATCAGCGGTTCGGTCTGAATGGTGGCGTCGAGCTCGTGCTCATACAGAATCGCCAGGTCGAAGGTGCCCGACGTCAGGCCTTGCACCAGCTCTTGCTGCTCGCCGTCGCGGATGCGGATTTTCACCCCCGGATACAGCGCCGAAAACCCGGCAATCAGTTGCGGCAGGTACAGCGGTGCGACCGTTTCGAAGCAGCCGATATCGATTTGCCCGGCCACCACGTCGTTGTCGGCGAGGGCGTTCTGTTCGAACTCCTTGGCCATGCGCAGCAGTTCCTGGGCTTTGCGATAGAAGCGTGCGCCGCTTGGTGTCAGGGACACGCCCTGAGCGTGATGGCGGATCAGCAGTTGCACGCCGAAGCTGTCTTCCAGGCCTTTGATCGCCGTGGAGATCGCCGGTTGGGCGATGTACAGCTTGCGCGAGGCCTCGGCGACGCTGCCGCATTCGACGGTGGTGATGAAGTATTTCAATTGACGCAGGTTGTAGGCAGCCACGGCAAACCTCGGGGTGGATGGACTCGACATCCAGGCAATTTTCGCGCCGACTGCATCCGTTCTGACGACGGTGTTGTTGTGCCTGAACAATAACCACATACCGCGCCACCGGGGAGATTGGCTGCCCAGTTTTTTCATGGTCTGCGAAGACATTTTTATTATTTTTACTGGACTCGGGCCTGGGCCACCATTCAGACACAAGAAAAGCCCATGGAGCATCTGAACGTGTTCGAGCTTGCATATTGGCAAAACAAAGCCGCCGCGCTGCGGTTTCCCGACCAGGCCCTGATCGACGGCAAACCCCGTTCGGCGCAGTCGGGTCAGACCTTCACAGCAATCGACCCCGCCACTGGCCAACGTCTGGCGAACGTGACCGCTTGCGGTGATGAAGAGGTGGACGCGGCGGTACGCAATGCGCGGGGGGTATTCGAAGCCGGCACCTGGTCGGCGCGTTCGCCGAGCGAGCGCAAGCACGTGTTGCTGCGTCTGGCGGAGCTGATCATGACCCACCGCGAAGAACTGGCGCTGCTCGACTCGCTGAACATGGGCAAGCCGGTGATGGACGCCTACAACATCGACGTGCCGGGCGCCGCCGGGGTGTTTCGCTGGTACGCCGAAAGCCTCGACAAACTCTACGACCAGATCGCCCCCAGTGCGCAAAACGTGCTGGCGACCATCACCCGCGAAGCACTGGGTGTGGTCGCTGCGGTGGTGCCGTGGAATTTCCCGTTGGACATGGCCGCGTGGAAACTCGCGCCAGCCTTGGCCGCAGGCAATTCGGTGATCCTCAAGCCCGCCGAGCAATCACCGTTCTCCGCCCTGCGTCTGGCTGAGCTTGCATTGGAAGCCGGTCTACCACCGGGCGTGCTCAACGTGCTGCCGGGCCTCGGCGAGCAGACCGGCAAAGCCCTCGGTCTGCACTCGGATGTCGATTGCCTGGTGTTCACCGGCTCCACCGAAGTCGGCAAGTATTTCATGCAGTATTCGGCGCAATCGAACCTGAAACAGGTGTGGCTGGAGTGCGGCGGCAAGAGCGCCAATCTGGTGTTCGCCGATTGCCAGGACCTGGACCTGGCCGCCGAGAAAGCCGCGTTCGGCATCTTCTTCAATCAGGGTGAAGTCTGCTCGGCCAACTCACGCTTGCTGGTGCAGCGTTCGATTCATGATGAGTTCGTCGAGCGCCTGAAAGTGCAGGCCGAGCGTTGGCAGCCGGGGGATCCGCTGGACCCGTCGAGCAGCGCCGGGGCAATCGTCGACAGCCGTCAGACCGCGCGCATCATGAAGTTCATCCAACAGGCCGAACGCCTGGGCGCGACCAGGGTTTGCGGGGGCAGGCAGTCGATCTTCAACGGCTCCGACAACTTCATTCAGCCGACGATTTTTACCGGCGTGCGCCCGGACATGCCGCTGTTTCGCGAGGAAGTGTTCGGCCCGGTGCTGGCGGTCACGGCGTTCGACGACGAGGCCCACGCCTTGCAACTGGCCAACGACAGCGTCTACGGCCTGGCGGCTTCGCTGTGGACCGACGACCTCAACCGCGCCCACCGTGTGGCGCGGCAATTGCGAGCGGGCACGGTGTCGGTCAACAGCGTCGATGCACTGGACGTGACCGTGCCTTTTGGCGGCGGCAAACAGTCCGGATTCGGTCGCGACCTGTCGCTGCACTCATTCGATAAATACACCCAGTTGAAGACCACCTGGTTTCAGCTGCGCGCATAACAGCCGCTCATAACAAAACGGAGAACTGGCGATGACCACACCACGTGAAACCCGCGACTACCAGGCCGCCGACGCTGCGCACCACATCCACGCATTCGTCGATCAAAAAGCACTCAATGACGAAGGGCCGCGGGTGATGGTCCGCGGTGAGCGCCTGCACCTGTGGGACAACGATGGTCGGCGTTACCTCGACGGCATGTCCGGGTTGTGGTGCACCAACCTCGGTTACGGCCGCAAGGATCTGGCGGCTGCGGCGACCCGGCAGCTTGAGCAGTTGCCGTACTACAACATGTTTTTCCACACCACTCACCCGCAGGTGATCGAGCTCTCGGAGCTGCTGTTCAGCCTGTTGCCGGGGCACTACAGCCACGCGATCTACACCAACTCCGGTTCCGAAGCCAACGAGGTGCTGATCCGCACTGTGCGGCGTTACTGGACGATCCTCGGCAAGCCCGAGAAGAAAATCATGATCGGTCGCTGGAACGGTTACCACGGCTCGACCCTGGCGGCGACGGCGCTCGGCGGCATGAAGTTCATGCATGAAATGGGCGGCATGATCCCCGATATCGAACACATCGACGAGCCGTACTTTTTCGCCCACGAGGGCAATCTGACCCCGGCCGAATTCGGCGTGCGGGCGGCGCAGCAACTGGAAGCGAAGATTCTCGAACTGGGTGCGGACAAGGTCGCCGGGTTTATCGCCGAACCGTTCCAGGGCGCCGGCGGAATGATCTTCCCGCCTGAGAGTTACTGGCCGGAAATTCAGCGGATCTGCCGCAAGTATGACGTGCTGTTGTGCGCCGACGAAGTGATCGGCGGCTTCGGTCGTACCGGCGAATGGTTCGCTCACGAGCACTTCGGTTTCGAGCCGGACACGCTGTCGATTGCCAAGGGTTTGACCTCCGGTTACATCCCCATGGGGGGGTTGATTCTGTCGAAGAAAATGGCTCAGGTGTTGGTGGAGCAGGGCGGGGTATTTGCCCACGGTTTGACTTACTCCGGGCACCCGGTGGCGGCGGCGGTGGCGATTGCCAACCTCACGGCGTTGCGCGATGAGGGCGTGGTGACGCGGGTCAAGGATGACATCGGACCGTACCTGCAACAGTGCCTGCGCGAGGTGTTCGGCAATCACCCGTTGGTGGGCGATATTCAGGGTGTCGGCATGGTCGCGGCGTTGCAATTGGCCGAGGACAAAAGCAGTCGCAAGCGTTTTGCCAATGAGAACGACATTGCCTGGCGTTGCCGCACGATTGGCTTTGAGGAAGGGGTGATTATTCGTTCGACGCTGGGGCGGATGATCATGGCGCCGGCGTTGATTGCCAGCCGGGAGGAGATTGATGAGCTGGTGGGCAAGACCTTGAAAGCGATTGATCGGACGGCTCAGGAATACGGCCGGCTTTGATCTTGTAGCGCTCTTGTGATCCTCTTCGCGGGCAAGCCTCGCTCCTACAGGTTATGTGTCGTGCCCAATTCCGCGGCCGACATAAACCCTGCAGGAGCGAGGCTTGCCCGCGAATGCTGTGGTCGATTCAACACTCATTTCATGTTTTGCACCTCCCCCGTGCATCCCCGCCAACCCCGCCCTTTTACGGCGCGCGCTACCCAGTTTTTTCATCACTCCCAACGACATATTTCCTGATTTTCCTTATCCCGCCCCTGGTCCAACATCGACTTCGCCAGTCAGCCGAATGCTGACCACCGAAAGGTCCATCAGAGACCACCGGTGGCAACTGATCCAAGGCCACTGGCCGTACTGCCCATGACAAAACTAAATCAACAGCTTTGGGAGTGCTCCATGATCAAGTCCTTGCTTAACCGCGTCGCTCATCCACTGGCGATCACCGCCATCGCCGCCACGGTCGCCACCAGCGCCCAGGCCGGCACCCTGTCCATCGGCCACACCACGTGGGTCGGCTACGGCACGCTCTACCTGGCCCAGGATCTGGGTTACTTCAAGGAAGGCGGTTTGACCGTCGAATTGCCCGTCGTTGAAGAAGCTTCGATGTACATGGCCGCCCAGGCTTCGGGCGAGTTGTCGGGCTCGGCGTCGACCATCGACGAAGTGCTCAAGTACCGCCCGCAATTCTGCTTCAAGGCCGTCGCCGCACTCGATGACAGCCATGGTGGCGACGGTGTTCTGGTGGGCAAGGACGTCAAGAGTTTGCAGGAGCTCAAAGGCAAGGCAGTGGCGGTGAACGAAGGGTCGACCTCGCAGTTCTGGCTGTCGTACCTGCTGAAAAAACACGGCATGAGCATGAGCGACATCACCGTGCAGAACATGACGGCCGATGACGCTGCCACCGCGTTCATCGCCGGCCGTGTGCCGGCCGCCGTGACCTGGGAGCCGCACCTGTCGATGGTCCGCAACAAGCAACAAGGCAAAGTGCTGATCGACAGCAGCAGCACGCCGGGAGTGATTGTCGACGTGGTCGCGCTCAACTGCACGGTCATCGAGAAGCAACCGGAAGACGTCAAGGCCTTGGTTGCCGGTCTCTACAAAGCGGTGCAGTACACCAAGGACCATCCGAAGGAAGCTTACAAAATCATGGCCAAAGGCGTCGGCGGTTACCTCGCCGATCCGAAGGAACTGGAAGCCGCCGCGCAAGGCGTGCGCTTCTACGATCAGGCCATGAGCGAAAAGCTCTTGGGGTCTCCGGGTAAGCCGGGCGACAGCGAGCCACTGATCAAACTGGCCAACGAAACCGCCAGCGAATTGCAGGGCAAGCCCTACAACGTCAGCAATGACGACCTGATCGACAACCGCTTCGTCAGCCCGCTGTAGGAGGTCCGCATGTTCAAGCGCAATTCATGGCTGAGCCGCTGCATCACGCCCAAGACCGGCCTCCCGGTGCAGGTGATCTGGAGCGCGAGCGGCCTGGCCTGGGTGTTGTTGATCGGCCTGTGGGCCGGGTTGTCCTACGGCGGCGTGGTGCCAGGCATGTTCCTGCCGACACCGGGGGCGGTGGCCGAAGCCGCCGTGCGCCTGAGCCGCGACGGCACCCTTGGCCTGCATGTGTGGGCCAGCCTCGAAGTGGTGATGGTCGGCTTCATTGTCTCGTCGCTGGTGGCGGTGCCGTTGGGGTTGCTGATGGGCAGCTTCCGCATCGTCCAGGCGTTCCTTGAACCGATGGTCAATTTCATCCGCTACCTGCCGGTGACCTCGTTCGTGCCGCTGTTCATTCTGTGGATCGGCATCGGTCTGGAACAGCGGGTGTCGGTGATCATCTTCGGCGTGTTTTTCCAGCAACTGGTGATGATCGCCGACGTGTCCAAGGGCATCTCCAAGGACCTGATCAACGCGTCGTACACCTTGGGTTCGACCCGCCGCGATGCGGTGCTGCATGTGATTGCCCCGGCGTCGTTGCCGGGTGTGCTCGACACGTTGCGTGTGACCATGGGCTGGGCCTGGACCTATCTGGTGGTCGCCGAGCTGGTCGCCGCGTCCAGTGGCCTGGGTTACTTAAGCCTGAAAGCCATGCGCGGTTTTCAAGTGGATGTGATTTTCCTCGCCATCGCAATCATCGGCCTGCTGGGCCTGGTCACCGATCAACTGTTCCGTTTTCTCCGTCTGAGGATTGCCGCATGGGCTCAGTAAGCGCCGTCAACCCGCGTTTCATCACACCCACGGCCGCCCCGGTGCAAGCCGCGCCACGGCTGCAGGTGGACAAGGTCAGTCTGCGTTATCAGAAACCTGACGGCGGCATGTTCACCGCGCTGGAGCAGGTGTCGTTCGAAGTGCCGGATCAACAATTCGCCGTGCTGGTCGGGCCGTCTGGCTGTGGCAAGTCGAGTCTGCTGTACCTCACGGCCGGCCTGAACGAGCCCACGGAAGGCGAGATTTATGTCGGCGGCCAGCAAGTGCAGGGGCCGGGTGCGGATCGGGGTATGGTGTTCCAGAGCTACACGCTGTTCCCGTGGCTGACCGTGCGGCAGAACGTCGAGTTCGGCCTCAAGCGGCGCGGCATGGCGGCCGCTCAGCGCAAGGAGATCGTCGATTACTACGTCAATGAAGTGGGGCTGACCGGGTTCGCCGACAACTACGCCAAGCAGTTGTCCGGCGGCATGATGCAGCGCGTGGCGATTGCCCGGGCCTTGGCCAATGACCCGCAAATCCTCTTGATGGACGAACCCTTCGGCGCGCTCGACAGCCAGACGCGCCTGCAAATGCAGCAGCTGTTGTTGCGGGTCTGGGGCAACAGCAAGAAGACCGTGCTGTTCGTGACCCACGATATCGATGAGGCGATTCTGTTGGGGGATCGGGTGTACGTGATGGGCGCCAGGCCCGGGCGGATCAAGCAGATCCTGGACGTGCCGATCGAACGCCCGCGTAACCTGGACATGGTCATGGAGCGCTCGTTCATCGACATGAAACGCAAGATCTTCGGGCTGTTGCATGACGATCTGGAAGAGGTTCATTGAGCCGATTTACCGTCATGCCCAAATCCCCTCTGGGAGCGTTGATCCGGCTCTATGGGGCCGCAGGCAGGAGGAACCGCGCAATCACCGGCAAATGATCGGAGATCCGCAAGGTATCGTCCTGCCTCACCATCGCCTCGACCCGTTTGATCCGCGGGCTGTAGAACAGGTAATCAACCGTCCGGTCCGGGCCATTCAAGCCTGGATCGTTCGGGTAGTGGGTCAGCCACCGCGCCCGGTCGATCCCGCTGGCTTCGTTGTTGGTCGGGATCATCGGGTATTTGTCCCACAGCACATGCAAGGCACTGTCGACGGAGTAGGGCGTGCGTTGTTCGTCGGGCAGGCGTCGATACTGACCCAGCGGCAACAGGTTGAAGTCGCCACCGATCAACCACGGGGTGCCATGGCTTTCATATTTGTCGAGCACCTTGGCCACGGCGGTCACTTGGGCCAGCAGGGTTTCATCAGGTTGGATGACGCGGTCCAGATGGGTATTGAGTACCGCGATCTGCCCACCGCCGCCCAATGGCAGGTAAGTCGCCAGCAAGGCGTTTTTCGGTGTGAACTGACGGCTGATGAAGTTGGCCGACGCGATCGGCAATTGCAGGCGTTCGGCGTGTTCGATCTGGTATCGGCTGAGGGTTGCCAGTTGTCGGCCGACACTGCCGAAGATGTGCGGCAGCGGCACAAAGTCAGCTTTCCAGTCGAAGGCATGAGCGCTGCACGGATAAAGGTCGGCGACCCGTTCCTGAAGCAACTTGAACTGGTTTTGATAATCGCTGGCCTTGGCGCCGTCATCCAGCTCCTGCAACAGCACAATGTCCGGTTGCTCGTCACGAATGACCCGTGCCACCTCATCGAGGCTGAAGGCCATGTCTTCGGCGGTGGGGCGGTCGTCGTCGCCTTTGGCCAGGTCATTCCAGAACACGTAGCGCTTGCCCGCCAGGTACTGGACGTTCCAGGTCATGACTTTCAGGGCCTGGCCGGGGACCAGCGTGGGCGCCTGAGCGCTGCAGCCGACCGGTGCTGCTTCTTTGGCACCGGGACGCCAGGTCAGGTTGTAAATCAGCAAGGCAATCAGGCCCGCCGCGATCAGCAGGCCCAGCAGGGTGTAGCGCAGTAGACGGGTCATGGCTCGGCTTATAGCGTTACAAAAGATGAACCCGAGCATAACCGAGCGTCGGGCTTAAGCCCATGGGTCATAGCGGCCCGTCAATTTTCTCGGGGGCATCGGCAATCAGCATGAACAGGCGGAACAGCACCACGCTGGTGAACAGTTGCAAAAAGCTGTGCGCGCTGTCGATCAGCAGCGAAATCACCGGGTTCTGCGGATCCGGGTAAATCGAAAGGGTCGCGCCCTTGAGCACCCACAACGGGCCCATCACACACAGAATGCACACCAGGATGCGCAGGAAATGGCCGCGGGTCAGACGCAGGCTTTCCTTCATCGCCGCCAACGGGGCCAGGCCGCGCAGCACCAACAGATACTCGCCGAACGCCAGGGTCACCATCAGCCAGATGCCCGGCAGGAAATACAGCGACAAGCCAATCAGGATCAGCAAGGTGTTGAGGGCGGTGAGCAGGGCGAAGCGCGGCCACAGATAGGCCGACCTCGACAGCAACTCGCGGGTGCTCGGTGATTCGCCACGGCTGCGTGCATCGAGAAACAGGATCAGTGCGGCGGTGTACAGCGGATAGACCAGCAAGCCGACCATCACGCTGATGCCGGGGAAACTGTCCGGCTCGGTGGAGCGATCGACCACCTGTTGCAGCAGCGCCTCGAAAATCACCAGCGGCAGGCACAGGCGCACGATCTGGCCCAGATTGCGCTTGAAGAAATACAGAGAGTCACGCAGTACATCGAACGAATTCATCAGTCGGTATCGCAGGTTGAAAGCAGTGGCCCACTTTAACCGATGAAGCCCTTTGGGGCGCAAACGTAAACGTTCGGTAAAGGTCATTGAAACAACTTGTTTCAGCCTCCATTAAGGTCGAGCACCTTATCCTCTTTGGTAAAGGTCAACGATTTCTCCGGCAATCTACGAGGTCGCCATGAACAGCGAAGAACAAACCCTGATCGATGGACTGTTTTCCCGGTTGCAACAAGCCGAAACGGACTCAGCCCCGCGTGACGCCCAGGCTGAAGCGCGGATCAAGGAGCACCTGACTCGCCAACCGGCGGCAGGTTATTTCATGACCCAGGCGATTCTGGTTCAGGAAGCGGCCATCAAAAGCCTCGACGCGCAGAACAAGCAACTCGCTCAGCAAGTTCAGCAATTGCAGGCCGAGCTGCAATCGGCCAAGGCTCAGCCGTCGGCGCCTGCCAGCGGTGGTTTCCTGTCGAGCATTTTCGGTGGCGGTTCACGTGATCCGCAGCCCGCACCGACGCAAAGCGCGCCGTCCTCCAATGGTGGATGGCGTGAGCAGGGGCGGCCGTCGTTCAATTCGCAGCCGCCGCAGCAACAGAACTTCGGTGCTGCACCGCCACAGCAGAATTACGCGCCGCAGCAGCAAGCCCCCGGGATTGGCAGTGGTTTCCTTGGCGGCGCACTGAAAACCGCCGCCGGTGTGGCCGGTGGCGTGATGCTGGCGCAAGGCATCAGCAGCCTGTTCCACAGCAATCAGCAACCGCAGGAAGTCGTCGAAGTCATCAAGGAAGAACCGGCTCAGGTCAATGATCAGAGCGACAGCGGCAACGGTTGGGGCAACGACGAGCGCGTGGCTGACAACAACGCCAACGATCAGGGAGGCTTCACCGACGCCGACTACAGCGATGACAGCTCTTCGTTCTTTGGCGGCGACGACGATTCCTTCGTCTGATTCAACGTTACAGGTGTAACACTGAACCCGTGGTCAGGGAGCTTGCTCCCTCGCCACAGGTTGCCATTCGTCCGAGGCTCCAAGAGGCTTCGGGCCGATTATTCGCGGAACAATCCTTCAGGCTGGCATACTGGGCCACTTTTCGGGCCTGGTGCCTGACCCAGCCTGCGCGCGACTGCGCCAAAGAGGATGCACGGTGAAAAAAATCGCAGTGTTCGCCGACGTTCAAAACCTCTATTACACCGTGCGTCAGGCCTATGGTTGCCACTTCAACTACGCCGCGCTGTGGGCTGATATCAGCAAACAGGGCGAGATCGTCGAGGCCTACGCCTACGCGATTGATCGCGGCGACAGCAAACAGCAGCAATTCCAGCAGATCCTGCGCAACCTCGGCTTCATCGTGAAGCTCAAGCCCTACATCCAGCGCAGCGACGGCTCGGCCAAAGGCGACTGGGACGTGGGCATCACCCTCGACATCATGGACGCCGCCGATCATGTCGACGAAGTGGTGCTGGCTTCCGGCGACGGTGATTTCGACATGCTGCTGGAACGCATCATCACCAAGCACGGGGTGCAAGCCGTGGCTTACGGCGTGCCGGGCCTGACGGCCAACTCGCTGATCCGCGCCGCCAGCCGCTACGTGCCGATCGAAGGCGCGTTGCTGCTCAAGAATTGATTTTTACGGAGTTGAAACAGGTTTGGAACGCATAGCAGTCATCGACTTTGAAACCACCGGGATCTCCCCGAGCAGCAGCTGCCGGGCCACGGAAATTGCCGTGGTGATCCTTGAACAGGGGCGCATCGTCGAGCGTTACCAGAGCCTGATGAACGCCGGCGTGCGCGTCCCGGCCTTCATCGAACAACTGACCGGCATCAGCAACGCCATGCTGCGCACCGCGCCCTCGGCAGAGCAGGTGATGAACGAGGTCAACGAATTCGTCGGGATCACGCCGCTGCTGGCACACAACGCCGCGTTCGACCAGAAGTTCTGGGACTTCGAACTCAGCCGCATCAAGCGCACCCGCTTGCAGAACTTCGCCTGCTCGCTGCTACTGGCCCGCCGCCTGATGCCCGCCGCGCCGAACCACAAACTCGGCACCCTCACCACCTTCGCCAGCCTGCCCAACACCGGCAAGGCCCACCGGGCCATGGCCGATGCCGAAATGGCGGCCAACCTCACGGCGCACCTGGCGCAAGAGCTGCGGCACAAGCACGGGTTGCGCGAGTTGTCCCATGATTTGCTGGTCAGCTTGCAGAAAGTGCCGGCGGCGAAGATCAACGAACACCTCAAGCGCCATCGCGGATTCTGAAGACGCCGCAAATCCCCTGTGGGAGCGAGCCTGCTCGCGATAACGGAGTGTCAGTCGACATAACTGTTGAAGATGAACCGCTATCGCGAGCAGGCTCGCTTGTATGTTTAGACTTGAAGGGGTGGGTGGGACTAAAGCTCGTCATCTGACTCTAACCAGTACAGACCGTGGGAGACTTCGTCCCACCCCTTCAAGTCTAAACATACAAGATTCTATGTTTGGGGGGAACACCCAAACATAGAATCTCCCACAGGTCGGTGTTCGATCTCAATCCTTGTGTTTAACCACGCCTCAAAATCGACGATTGCTCCTACCAAATATTAGGAATTTGTCCGTCTTGCCCCGTACCTGTCGCATCGATAACCTCTGGGACGTCGCTGCCAATTCAGCGACCGGGTCTGCAAGCCCGCCGATAATTTGTTAGGCGCCTACCGGCGCACCTATAATCGCGTCGCTTTACCTAGCGACCATCGATTTATGGTGGCTGTGTGCGGGAGACCTTCGGGTCTGCCGAGGTTGCCTAACGACTCGGTCTTGCAGACCCGCACACAGCTGCCACCCATCATCTGCAAGTGATGCTGGCATCCCCAACGTTCGTTAGGATATTCGCCATGTGGACTTGCCCCTACCAAAACGGACACCAACTCCCCGTTAAATTGATGCCACTGCTAAGCGCCTGAACTCCCTCGGTGAGCGATAGTTCAAGGCGCTGTGCGGATGCTGCTCGTTGTAATGTTCGAAGGCAATGGCCAGGTTACGCAGCGCCGTTTCTCGATCCGGCTTGGGCATGTGCGCCACGTAATCACGTTTGATCGTCTTCACGAAGCTCTCGGCCATGCCGTTGCTCTGCGGGCTGCGTACTGGGGTGGTCACCGGCTGCAAGCCGATCTGTCGAGCAAACAGGCGCGTCTGTTCGGCGGTGTAGGCCGAACCGTTATCGCTGAGCCACTGCACCGGCGTTGCAGGCAGTTGATCACCGAAGCGCTTCTCCACGCTTTCCAACATCAAGTCGCGGATGTCATCGCCGCTGTACCCGGTTGGGCTGGCGACCCAGCCGATGGCTTCGCGGTCACAGCAGTCCAGGGCGAAGGTCACGCTCAGTTTGGCGCCGTCCTCACAACGGAATTCAAAGCCGTCCGAGCACCAACGCGTATCGCTGGTTTGCACCGCAATACGGCCTTCGTGCCGACGCGGCACGCCGGGTTGTTTGATCCGGCGTTCAAGTAGCAGGTTGTGATCACGCATCACCCGGTAAACCCGCTTCACGTTGATCGCGGGTAGCAACTGGGTTTCACGGGCGCGACGCAGCAATCCCCAGACTCGACGGTAGCCATAGCTGGGCAGTTCACTGACCTGTTGCTGGATTTCGGCCACCAACTCAGCGTCGTTCACAGGCCTGCTTCGCCGTGTCTTGGGCGATACCGATTGCTTGATTCGAACCGTTAATTGCGAGCGCGCCACACCGAGACATTCGCTGACCAGCTTCACTGGTCGTCCCCCGGCAACAAGGGTGAGTGCGCAATCCATTTTCGCGACCGGGCGATCTCCACGGCCTCTTTGAGGATTTCTGCTTCCATCGTTTTCTTGCCCAGCATCCGTTGCAGTTCACGGATCTGCTTGAGCGCATCGCTCAACTCGGAGGCAGGCACCACGGCTTCGCCGGCACTGACCGCCGACAGGCTGCCGTCCTGATAAAGCTTGCGCCACAGAAACAGCTGATTGGCATTGATGCCGTTGCGCCGAGCGACGACCGACACACTTTGTCCTGGTTCAAGGCTCTCGCGAACCATGGCCAGCTTTTGCTCTGGGCTCCAGCGGCGCCGCCGCTCCTGGCCCAAAAGCTCCCCACTCTTATCGTTGCTGTTAGTCATAAACATAACCGTTTGCCTATCCCTTATCGTAAGGGGGAAACGGTGTCCTGTCTTTCATGGGGCTCGTTCACCATGATCAAAGTTACCCCCAATCCCCCTGAAGATTTAGATCAGTCCTTAATACTGCAAACAGCTGCATGCGCAGCTCACTTCACCCACAAAACATTCATCCGTCACCACATCCAGCTGCGCGCACTGTTGATGCACGCAGAGCCCTGGTTTTGCGCCCGCGATATCGGTCGATTGATGGGGGTGGACATAAATGGAAGGCAAGTGCTCAAGCTTGATGCGGATCAGAAGCAACTGATGTGTCTGTCCGGAAATGATGACCTCGAAGAGACCTTGATGCTGAGTGAATCGGGCGTATACGCGATGTTGGTGTACCACTACTGCCCGGAAAACCGCCATTTACGACGTTGGCTGACCCACGACGTGGTGCCGATGTTGCGGGAGGAAGTCGGGTCCATTTCGAATCAAGCGCCGCATATGCGGGCGATGGAATGGGCGGGCGGAACGCTGCGACTGCTGCATTGGCGCAAAGAACCTTGGGTGCGCCTGCGGGATATGCCGGGCTTGTTGCCTGCAAGTTACTGCGGCGTCTGACAGATCGCTTCGCGGGCAAGTCGAATCGTCGCACCGCCGCTCCCACAGGAATCAGGTGACATCCGTGGGGGTGGGGTTGTGGACAGGCTCACCGGGCCATGGCCGATGCTGAAATGGCGGCCAACCTGACGTCGCACCTGGCCTTAAGCGTCATCGCGGGTTCTAAGTACGCTGCAAATCCCCTGTGGGAGTGAGCCTGCTCGCGATAGCGATTTATCATTCAACGTTGATGTCGACTGATACTCCGCTATCGCGAGCAGGCTCGCTCCTACAGGGACTGCGCCGTTTTCAGACTTTGCTGTTGCCTTCCAATTGCCCCAGCGGCACGCGCTTCTCTATCGCGCTCGACAGCACAATCGAGGTCTTGCTGAACCCGAACTTGGCGATCCGGTTGATCAGCTCTTCCAGCTCCGGCATCGAGCCCACCGCAGCCTGCATGATCACGCACGGATCACCCGTGACCCGGTGGCATTCAGTTAGCTGTGGGATTTTGATCAGGTCGTCGTAGGCTTTTTGATTTCCATGCTGGTTCAAACGCAACTCGATCACGCACTGGATCGGCAGCCCAAGCTTGGCCATGTCGACTTTCGCCTGGTAACCGGTAATTACCCCGCTGGCTTCGAGTTTGGCCACGCGCTCGGCCACGGCCGGGGCGGACAGGTTGACCTTGCGCGCCAGGTCGGCGTAGGACGCACGGCCGTTTTCCAGCAGGGCGCTGAGCAGCATGCGGTCGTATTTATCCATCGTCGTATACCTGAAAAATGACTGACTTTCGAAAACACGGCTTATAGCGTCAATCTCCGTGTTTTGAAAAGTGTACCGGCGCTATAAACAGGTTTTGTAACTTATTTTAAGCCGCTGGCCTTTCTAGAATAGCCGTTCACATTGTCCTGTCATCGAGCTGCCCATGCCTGGCTTACGTCGTTTCCCCTTACCGTTGATCGCCGCCTTTTTCGCGTTGTACGTGATTTGGGGCTCGACTTACCTGGTGATCCGCATCGGCGTGGCGTACTGGCCGCCGTTGCTGCTCGCCGGCATCCGTTTCGTGATCGCCGGGAGTTTGATGTACGCCTTCCTGCGCTGGCGCGGGGCACCGGCCCCGACCTGGGCGCAGTGGAAAGCCGCCGGGATCATCGGGATTTTGCTGCTGACGTGCGGTAACGGCGCGGTCAGTGTGGCCGAACACACAGGTGTCGCTTCCGGTGTCGCGGCACTGGCGGTGGCGACAGTGCCGCTGTTTACCTTGCTCTGCGGCTATTTCTGGGGCGCGCGCAATACCCGTCTCGAATGGGCCGGCATTGTGCTCGGGCTGATCGGCATCGCCATGCTTAACCTCGGTTCCAACCTGCAATCGAGCCCGCTGGGTGCGGCGTTGCTGGTGTTCGCGGCCGCGTCCTGGGCGTTCGGCTCGGTCTGGAGCAAACAATTGCCATTGCCTCAGGGCGCCATGGCCAGTGCCGTGGAAATGCTGGTGGGCGGCGTGGCATTGCTGATCGGCAGCGCGCTGAGCGGCGAGCATCTGCAGGCGATGCCGCCGATCGAAGGCTGGGCAGCCCTGGCCTACCTGACCTTCTTCGGTTCGATCATCGCCTTCAACGCTTACATGTACCTGTTGAAAAACGTGCGTCCGGCGGCGGCGACCAGTTATGCCTACGTCAACCCGGCGGTCGCGGTGTTGCTGGGGATCGTATTTGCCGGGGAGACCATTGGCATCGAAGAAGCGCTGGCCATGTTGGTGATTATCAGTGCCGTGGTGTTGATCGGATTGCCGCAGTGGCGTGGGGCACCGGAACGACCTGCTGCTGTGGTGCAGACAGAATCGAGTGTGAATTAGGGTAAACTGCGCGCCATTGCATCTTTTTCGCACACTTGTTTTGAAAAACCCGCGCTGAATTTTCCTACGGTAATCCCATGACTTTCGCCACCCTTGGCCTGATCGAACCCTTGCTGCGCTCTCTCGAGACGCTCGGCTACCAGACCCCGACGCCGGTTCAGGCGCAAGCCATTCCGGCGGTGCTGGCCGGTCGCGACCTGATGGCCGCCGCCCAGACCGGCACTGGCAAGACCGCCGGCTTCGCGCTGCCGCTCCTGCAATTGTTGGCCATGGAAGGGCCGAAAGTGGCGTCTAACTCGGTGCGCGCACTGATCCTGGTGCCGACCCGCGAACTGGCCGAACAGGTTCACGAAGCCGTGCGTCAGTACGCCGAGAACCTGCCGTTGAGCACTTATGCCGTGTACGGCGGCGTCAGCATCAACCCGCAAATGATGAAGCTGCGCAAGGGTGTTGACGTGCTGGTGGCGACGCCGGGTCGTTTGCTCGATCTGTATCGCCAGAAGGCCCTCAAGTTCAATCAGCTGCAAACCCTGATTCTGGATGAAGCCGATCGCATGCTTGATCTGGGTTTCTCCGAGGAGCTGGGGAATATCTACCGCGTGCTGCCCAAGCAACGTCAGACGCTGCTGTTCTCCGCAACGTTCTCCGACGCGATCCGCTTGCTGGCTGGACAAATGCTCAACGATCCGCTGAGCATCGAAGTCAGCCCGCGCAACGTCGCTGCCAGCACCGTCAAGCAGTGGGTCGTGGTGGTGGACAAGAAGCGCAAGCCTGAACTGTTCGTTCACTTGATGCGCAAGGGCAAGTGGAAGCAGGTGCTGGTGTTCGCCAAGACCCGCAATGGTGTGGACGCGCTGGTGGAAAAACTCCAGGGCCTGGGCATCAATGCCGACGGCATCCACGGCGACAAACCGCAGGCAACCCGTCAGCGTGCGCTGGACCGGTTCAAGGCCAGTGAAGTGCAGATTCTTGTGGCCACCGACGTTGCGGCCCGTGGTCTGGATATCGAAGATTTGCCATTGGTGGTCAACTTCGACCTGCCGATCGTGGCGGAGGACTACATCCACCGGATCGGTCGTACCGGTCGCGCGGGTGCAAGCGGGCAGGCCATTTCGCTGGTGTGTGCCGATGAAGTGAATCTGCTGTCGGCCATCGAGACGTTGACCCGTCAGACATTGCCACGGCAGATGGAACATGACTTCGAACCTGAGCACCGGGTGCCGGATACCGACGCCAGCGGTCAGGTCGTCAAGAAGCCGAAAAAACCGAAGAAGCCGAAGACCTCCGGTGGCGGTAAACGCAATCTGGGTAAGTGGGTCGAGAGTGGGGATGCTTCGGCGCCGGAGCCTTCGATCAAGCCTGTGCGCAAAGTGCCGGTGTTTAACACTGGGCCGCGTAAGCGTAAGCCTTAAAAAGCTTCGGCGTCTGTCAGGACGCCTTCGCGAGCAGGCTCGCTCCCACAGGGGATTTGTGAACGACACAGATCCAGTGTGGAAGTGAGCCTGCTCGCGATGGGCACGACTCGGTCTTCAAGCCTTGCGCTTCAACCACTCCACCATCCCCAACCCCGCCGCACGCCCACTGGCGAAACACGCGGTCAGCAGATAGCCACCGGTCGGCGCTTCCCAATCGAGCATTTCCCCCGCGCAGAACACCCCAGGCAATTGCTTGAGCATCAGCCGTTCATCCATCGACTCGAACATCACGCCTCCGGCGCTGCTGATGGCCTCGTCCAGTGGACGGGTTTTAACCAGCATCAGGGGCAACGCCTTGATCGCCCTGGCCAGCAACGCCGGATCAGCAAAGCTTTCGGCCGGTGTGAGTTCGCGTAGTAACGCCGCTTTCACCCCATCGATCCCGAGCTGGCTGTGCAGGTGTTTGGACATGGAGCGGGAGCCACGGGGTTTGCTCAGCGCCGCCTGAACTTTATCCACAGGCCGGCCCGGCAACAGGTCAAGATGAACGGTGGCGGAGCCGTGCTGATTGATGGCCTCGCGAATCGGTGCCGAGAGGGCGTAGATCAAGCTGCCTTCGATCCCGGTCGCGGTGATCACGCATTCGCCCAAGCGCGGCACGTCGTCATTGAGACCGATGGCGATGTTCTTCAGCGGCGCGCCAGCAAATTTGCTGACCATCAACTCGCTCCAGGCCTGCACCTCGAAGCCGCAATTGCTCGGTTGCAACGGCATCAGTCCTACGCTTCGCTGCTCCAATGGCAGCATCCACGCGCCGTCCGAACCGAGGCGTGACCAGCTGCCTCCGCCGAGGGCCAGCAAGGTGGCGTCGGGCTTGATGATGGTTTCGCCGTCGGGGCTGTCGATGCGTAACCCACCGTGGTCATCCCAGCCGAGCCAGCGGTGGCGGGTGTGGATAACGACGCCGGCCTCGCGCAGACGCTTGAGCCAGGCGCGCAACAGGGGGGCCGCTTTCATGTCGGTCGGAAACACCCGGCCGGAGCTGCCGACGAAGGTTTCGATGCCCAGGTCTTGAATCCACTGGCACAACGCATCAGCGCCGAATGAGCGAAGCAGCGGGGCAATCTGCGGCGCGCGTTCGGCATAGCGCGAGAGAAACGCCGGGTAGGCTTCGGAATGGGTGATGTTCATGCCGCCGACACCGGCCAGCAGGAATTTTCGCCCCACCGACGGCATGCCGTCGTACAGGTCGACCTTGATCCCGGCCTGGCTCAGCACTTCGGCCGCCATCAGACCGGCGGGGCCGCCGCCGATGATGGCGACGTGAGAAGGGGAGGAGGTCGAGGGCTGGGTCATGGAGTGCGCTGCGGTTCGGCGGAATAAGCCGGGCATTCTATCAGCACAGATCCCTGTGGGAGTGAGCCTGCTCGCGATGGCCGTGGGTCAGTCAAAATCGATGTTGGATGTGATGGACTCATCGCGAGCAGGCTCGCTCCCACATTGGTTCCGGGGTGTTCATAAAATAGTGATCAAAAAACAACCAGTGCTCTGCATGCTATATGAAGCATGGCCTGCAGACCCTTTCACTCAGGTTATCCACAGGCAGTTCCACAGGCATTGTGGGTAAAGACTCACACCTCAATGACACCCTGATGACTGCCAGACCCGTTGCGCGCTGTGATGCAGGATGCCGTGGCGGCGCGCCAGGGCCTGGCGGTCCTTGCTGTAGCCGCCGCCAATCACTCCTACCACCGGAATATCCCGACCCAGGCAGTGGCGCATCACGCTTTCATCGCGAGCGGCCACGCCTTCGTCGGTCAGCTTCAGGTAACCGAGGGCGTCGTCCTTGTGCACGTCGACGCCGGCGTCATACAACACCAGATCCGGTTGGTAGAGCGGTAGCAAATAATTCAGCGCGTCATCCACCACCTTCAGGTAATCGGCATCGCCCATGCCTTTTGGCAGCGGGATGTCCCAGTCGCTTTCAGCCTTGCGTGCAGGAAAATTCTTTTCGCAGTGCAGGGAAACAGTCACCGCCTCCGGGGTGTTGTGCAGAATCCGTGCAGTCCCGTCGCCCTGGTGCACGTCGCAATCGAAGATCAGCACCCGATTCACACGGCCGCTTTCCAGCAGGAAATGGCTGATCACCGCCAGGTCATTGAAGATGCAGAAACCCGCCGGATAGTCGTAATGCGCGTGATGGGTGCCTCCGGCCAAATGACAGGCCAGCCCATGTTCCAGCGCCTGTTCTGCCGCAAGCAACGATCCGCCGACCGCCCGCACGGTGCGTCGGGCCAGCGCTTCGCTCCAGGGCAGGCCGAGGCGCCGCTGGTCTTCGCGGGACAACTCGCCGCTCATGTAGCGTTCGATATAGGCAGCGTCATGGGCGAGGGCGAGAATCTCCGGGGGGCAGAGCTCCGGGCGCAGCAGGTCGGCGTCCCGGGTCAGGCCGCTGTCCACCAAGTGATCGCGCAGCAGGCGAAATTTGTCCATGGGGAAGCGGTGATCCGCCGGGAATTCGGGGCTGTAGTCTTCGTGGTAGATCAGCGGCAGCGGCATAACGAATTCAGGTAGGAATGAGTGAAGGATCCTACCAGCGTTGTAGACTTGCGGCATGGAAAGGGGAGGAAAGATGGAGCCGATACTGGAACTCGAGAGCGCACGACTGCTGTTGCGGCAGTGGCGCGATGAGGATTTGCCGGAGTTTGCGGCGATGTGCGCCGATCCACAGGTGATGCGATATTTTCCGGCGCCTTTAAGTCGTCTGGAAAGTGCGTCGCTGATCGGACGGATTCGCGGGCATTTTGCCGAACATGGCTTTGGTCTCTGGGCGCTGGAGCGCAAGGACACCGGGGCATTCATCGGTTTCACCGGCCTCGGTGTGGTTGGTTTCGATGCGCCGTTCACCCCGGCGACCGAAATCGGCTGGCGCCTGGCGCGCGAGCATTGGGGCTTGGGTTATGCCAGTGAGGCGGCGTGGACCGCTCTGCGCTGCGGCTTTGATCGGTTGGCGCTGCAAGAAGTCGTGTCGTTTACCGCCAAAGACAACCTGCCTTCGGAAAAAGTCATGCAGGCGATCGGCATGCACCATGATTCAGCCGATGACTTTGACCATCCCAAGCTCGCGGCTGATCATCCCCTGCGTCACCATGTGCTGTATCGCATCTCCCGTGAACAATGGCTGCAAACCTTGCATGGATAAGCAGTCACGGACGTTTACAATGGCTGCCATGGGCCCTGGCCATAAACTGAATCGACCGCCGCAGCCAAGACTGCGCGGCAAGCTTTGTGTGAGGAGAGTCTGAATGAGCCAAGTGTTGGATGATCTGGTCGATTTGCTGACCCTGGAACCGATCGAAGAAAACCTGTTTCGTGGCCGCAGTCAGGACCTGGGTTTTCGTCAGTTGTTCGGCGGTCAGGTGATCGGTCAGTCGTTGTCGGCGGCCAGTCAGACAGTCGAAGAAGCGCGCCATGTGCATTCGATGCACGGTTATTTCCTGCGCCCGGGCGATTCCGCGTTGCCTGTGGTGTATCAGGTTGACCGGGTGCGTGATGGCGGCAGTTTCAGCACGCGTCGGGTGACGGCGATCCAGAAAGGCAACCCGATCTTTACCTGCAGCGCCTCGTTCCAGTACGACGAAAAAGGCTTCGAGCATCAGGCCGAGATGCCGACCGTGGTCGGCCCGGAAAACCTGCCCTCGGAACTGGAACTCGCCCAGCAGCGTGCGCACCTGATCCCTGAGCACATGCGCGAGAAATTTCTGTGCCCCAAGCCGATCGAATTCCGACCGATCACCGAGAAAGATCCCTACAACCCGCAACCGTCAGATCCGATCAAGTACGTCTGGTTTCGCGCCGACGGTGCTTTGGCCGACTCTCCGGCGTTGCACAAATACCTGCTGGCCTATGCCTCGGACTTCGGTCTGCTGACCACCTCGATGCAGCCCCATGGAAAATCGGTCTGGCAGAAAGACATGCAAGTCGCCAGCCTCGATCACTCGCTGTGGTTCCATGCGGACCTGCGCGCCGATGACTGGTTGCTGTACGCGATGGACAGCCCCTGGGCCGGCAATTCTCGCGGGTTCACCCGTGGCAGCGTGTTCAACCGTGCCGGGCAACTGGTGGCGTCGGTGACGCAGGAAGGCTTGATCCGTCACCGCAAGGATTGGGCATGAGCCTGGCCGAGGTGCGGCACTGGGTGTTCGACATGGACGGCACCCTGACGGTGGCCGTGCATGACTTCGCGGCGATCCGCGTGGCGTTGGCGATTCCCGCCGAAGACGACATCCTGACCCACCTCGCGGCGCTGCCGGCCGATGAAGCGGCCGCCAAGCATGCTTGGCTGCTGGAGCACGAACGGGACTTGGCGCTGGGTTCGAAACCGGCGCCGGGTGCGGTGGAGCTGGTGCGGGAGTTGGCCGGGCGCGGTTATCGTCTTGGCATTCTCACGCGCAATGCTCGGGAGCTGGCGCACGTAACCCTGGAAGCGATCGGCCTGGCTGACTGTTTTGCCGTGGAGGATGTGCTGGGGCGTGATGAAGCACCGCCTAAACCGCATCCCGGTGGTTTATTGAAACTGGCCGAGGCCTGGCACGTGCCGGCGAGCGAGATGGTGATGGTCGGTGATTACCGCTTTGATCTGGATTGCGGCCGAGCGGCGGGGGCGCGGACGGTGTTGGTGAATCTGCCGGATAACCCTTGGCCGGAGCTGACGGATTGGCATGCGGCGGATTGTGCGGTGTTGCGGGAGATGCTTTCGGCTTGAGGGCCCCTTCGCTGGCAAGCCTCGCTCCTACAGTGGGGCGCGCTGCCTTTGTAGGAGCGAGGCTTGCCCGCGAAGATGTCAGATCAGGCCATACAAACTCACTGACCAAACAATACCTTCTGCCCCTCCGGTGACGTCAGCATCCCATCCCCGTTATGCCCGACCCCTGGCACTTCAACCAGCCGCTGATTCACCCCTTTCGGATTACGACGCAGCAGGTAATTGAAAAAATTCTTCCCGCGAACCAGACGATAAGCACCTTGGGCTTCGGCCTCGCAACTTTTGTCCAGCGCCGGATGCTGCGGGTCGGTGTCTTGCTGCCCGAGCAGATAAGTCACGTCCCGTTTGACGTAATTTCCTTCAATCTGTGGTGCCGTTTGCCCACTGGCATATACCGGTAAATCCGTCAGCCCGTATTTCCAGCGATTGAAACCGGGGCACGCCGCATGGTTGAACGCCACTGGCCGCTGCTCATTGAAATACGCATAGGACGAAGCGTTGGCGACCACGTAGCGAAGCTTCACGCCGGCGGCCGTCAAGGCCGGTTGCTCGCGGGCCAGCAACGCATATCGCTGCACCACCTGAGCGCCACCGGAGTGGCCTGCGAGGATGATTTCCTTCACGTCCGGAAACTGTCGATGGTCGCCGACTCGCTCGATGATTTGATCGAGGGCTGCAAAGGAACTCAGCGCAAAAGGAGCGGTGGATAAACCTCCTGCCATCCAGTCATTGCCCTGCCAGCGCAACACCGTGTCTGCCACAGGATGAAGTGCGATGTCGGTTTCGTTGAGGAATTGCGGCGCGATCACCAGGGTGCTTGCACTTTGCCCGGCCAGTTCCGCTGCGCGCTCGGCGCTCTGGCGATAGGTTTCAGCGTTGCGCAGACGACCATGGATGATGATCAGCACGCGTTCGATTTTCGCGGGCGCCGGGCCGAGGCTCACTGCCATCTCACCTTCTTTCAACAACAACCGCCCGGGGCTGAGCTCTTTGACGCCATGCTCCGCAGCCTGGGTGCTCGCGCAGGTGAACAACAACATCAACAACCACTTATTCATTTAAAGGTTTTTCGCCGCAAAGGTATCGCACTGGCCCACCTGGCCTTGCGCAAATCCGGTTTTGAACCAGCGCACCCTTTGCGCCGATGTGCCATGGGTAAACGAGTCCGGTACCACCCGACCCTGCCCCTGTTGTTGCAAACGGTCATCGCCGATGGCGTTGGCCGCGTTCAAGGCTTCTTCGATGTCACCCGGTTCCAGCCAGTTCAGACGCTGCTGCGCATTGTTGGCCCAGACGCCGGCCAGGCAATCGGCCTGCAACTCCTGACGCACCAACAAGCCGCCATCACCTTCCATCTGCCGGCCTTGCTGGCGAGCTGTCTGAATTTTCGCGGAAACGCCGAGCAATGTCTGAACGTGGTGTCCGACTTCATGAGCGATCACGTAGGCCTGGGCGAAGTCACCGGCCGCGGAAAAGCGTTGCGACATTTCCTGGAAAAAAGCCATGTCCAGGTAGACCTTCTGGTCGGCCGGGCAATAGAACGGTCCGGTCGCCGATGTCGCCAGACCACAGGCCGAATTAACCCGGTTGCTGAACAGCACCAGCGTCGGGTTTTTATACTGCCGACCGGCCTGCTGGAAAATCTGGCCCCAGGTGTCTTCGGTATCGCCGAGGATCGAGCGCACGAATTCGGCGCCTTCATCATTGGCCGGCGGCGCCTTGCGGCTCTGGTTGGTGGCCGGTGCCGATTGCTCGGTCATTTGTCCGGTCAGTTGCCCGAGGATTTGCATCGGGTCCTGGCCGGTGAGCCAGCCGATCCCCACAATCAGGATGATCGCGGTCAGGCTCAGGCCTTTGCCGCCACCAAAACGCATCCCACCGCCACCGCTGCCGGCATCATCACCACGGGCGTCGACCACGTTGTCGCTGCGTCGGCCTTTTTTCCATAGCATGTGGGAATCCTCTGATTGTCCGTGGTGATGAGTGTTGCTGGTGTGGGGGGGCGGCGCCAGTCCGGCTGTCCGGCATTTCGTTCACTGGCCGGAAGAATCGCTGACTGTAGGAACATGGATCACCCATTGAATTCCGTCAGGGCGCGGATTTTTATCGAACGGGCGACCCGCGGGTCTGTCGAGCATCGGGTTCCAGATTTCGCATTACAGGGTTCATCTTCTAGAATCAGGCAAATTGTAGGTGGAACCTCCCATGGCCGGCAGTCAGATCGAACGTGTCTTCAATGTGCTCGAAAGCCTCACCAGTGACCCTCGCGGTCTGCCGATGCAGATGCTCGCGGAGCAACTGGACATCCCGAAAAGCGCAACTCACCGCCTGCTCGCGGAACTGATCAGGTTGGGTTATGTGCGGCAGAATCCGGAGAACCTGCGGTATCACTTGTCCACCAAACTGGTGGCGATGGGGTTTCGTTATTTGTCGGGCAGCGGCGCCGATATCGTTCAGCCAGTGCTGGATCGCCTGGCCCAGGACACCGGGGAGTTGGTGCGTCTGGGGGTGATTGAAGGTGAGCGGCAGATCTGGATTGCCAAGTCCCAGGGGGCCCGTTCCGGCCTGCGCTACGACCCGGAAATGGGCCGCGATGCGCCGTTGTTTTATACCGCGTCGGGCCATGCGTGGCTGGCGTGCATGAGCGATGCCGAAGCGTTGTCGCTGGTTGAGCGCCAGGGCGGCGAGCAGCCAAAAGACCTCGGGCCGAATGCTCCGCGATCCAACATTGAACTGCTCGAACGTCTGCGTTTGGCGCGGGAGCAGGGCTATGCCTGGGTCGAGGAAAGCTCGGCGGTGGGCACCTCGGCGATCGCGGCGGTGGTGCGGCACCCGAGCGAGGGTCGTGTGATCGGTGTGCTGAGCATCGCCGGACCGAGTGCGCGGATGCCGGGGGCGCGGTTGCATGAATTGGCGCCGCTGTTGTTGAGGTATACCGAGGAATTGGCGGCGGCGAGTCTGGCGTCGGAGTTGTTCAGCTAATTTACGGGGAGCGAGCCTGCTCGCGAAAGTGAACTTTCAAATAGCTCAAATGTTGAATGTCAGTCCGCCATCGCGAGCAGGCTCACTTCCACGGTTGATTTTTATTGATCGTGAAACTGTGCGGTATTCGAACACTTTCGGCTGAAGCTTGTGTTGGAATCTGGAACCAGGTTCTAAATTATTGGAACTCGCCGCCCGAGACACGTTGCACTTCTCAAGGGAAACCCATGACCGCCAGCACTCCGCTCTCCGGCGTTAACCAGCCCTTCAAAGGGATTTTGCTGATT
Source organism: Pseudomonas sp. SJZ077 (assembly GCF_007993905.1). Classification (NCBI taxonomy): domain Bacteria; kingdom Pseudomonadati; phylum Pseudomonadota; class Gammaproteobacteria; order Pseudomonadales; family Pseudomonadaceae; genus Pseudomonas; species Pseudomonas sp. SJZ077. The sequence goes on along the minus strand of NZ_VIUJ01000011.1, from coordinate 136,914 downwards.
GTCGTCGCCACTTTCCTGTTTTCCAGCCATGACGCCTTTTCGAAATACCTCTCGGGCTTCTATCCGATCGTGATGGTGGTCTGGGCTCGTTATGTGGTGCACACCTTGTTGATGGCCGGGATTTTTCTGCCGCAGTCCGGGTTGCGCGTCCTACGGACCAAACGACCGATGCTGCAGTTGGTGAGGGCGTTGTGCCTGTTGGGCACCAGTTTGTTTTTTACCACCGGCCTGCAGTACATCCCGTTGGCTGAAGCGACGGCGGTCAACTTTCTTGCGCCGGTTCTGGTGACTGCGCTCTCGGTGCCGCTGTTGGGGGAGCGCGTGACACGTGGCCAATGGATCGCGGTGATTTGCGGGTTTGTCGGCGTATTGATCATCGTCCACCCCGGTGGCGATCTGTTCACGCCGGCGGTGCTGCTGCCGCTCTGTTCAGCGCTGTTTTTCTGCTTTTATCAGTTGCTTACTCGCAAGCTCAGCAACATCGACAGCCCGACCACCAGCAACTTCTTCGCCGGCTTGTGCAACACCCTGGTGATGAGCGCGCTGGTGCCGTTCTTCTGGCAAGTGCCGACACTGGGGCATGGTTTCATGATGGTGGCGCTGGGGACCTGCGGGATGACCGCGCATTTGTTTCTGACTCAGGCCTTCCGCCACGCCGCGCCCGCGTTGTTGGCGCCGTTCGGTTACTGCCAGATCGTCTTTGCCGGTTTGCTGGGCTGGCTGCTGTTCTCCCACACACCGACCCTGACCACGGTGATCGGGATCGCGGTGATTTGCTGCAGCGGGTTGGCGGCGGCGTGGCAACAGAGTCGTCGGTAGGAAAATCAAACAGGCAGGCCTGGAACCAGGCCTGCCAAGGGAGGGGACTTTACTCGGTGACAGTAGGAATCTTGCGCGGTGCCATGAAGTACATCCAGGTCAGGGCAATGAAGTACATCGCCGGAATCAGGGTGAACAGCACGGTGTAGTTGTTGTTGGTGACCGTCAGGATGTGGCCGACCAACTGAGTCATGAACATACCGCCGATGGCTGCGCACATGCCGCCGAATCCAAATACCGTACTCATCATGTGTTTAGGCGTGTAGTCCATCACCAGGCTCCAGATGTTGGCGGTCCAGGCCTGGTGCGCACCGATGGCCAGGGAGATGGCGAACACCGCGACCCACAGACTGCTCGAACCCGCCGCCATGATTACGCCGACGATGCAGCAGGCGAACAGGAACATGGACAACAGGCGCGCCTTGATCGGATTCATGCCGCGGCCGATCAGGAGCGAGGACAGGATCCCGCCGCCGACGCTGCCGAAGTCTGCAGTCAGGTAGATGATGATCAGCGGGATACCCATCTGGGTCACGTTGATCCCCAGGTTGTATTGCTGATTGAGAAACGGCGGCAGCCAGTACAGGTAGAACCAGAACACCGGTGCGGTGATGGAGTAGGCGAGGGCGAAGGCCCAGGTGCCACGCATGCGCAGGATTTTCGAGAACGGTACACGGGTCTGCTCCGGCTCGACTTCCTTCTGGATGTAGTCCAGTTCCGATTGTTTGACGCTCGGATGGTCTTCCGGGTTGAAGTACTTCAAACCCCAGAACAGCAACCAGATCCCGCCCAGTGACGCCATGCACAGGAACGCGGCTTGCCAGCCCCACACGTGCAGGATCAGCGGCAGCAGCATCGGCGTGAACATTGCGCCGACGTTGGTGCCGGCGTTGAAGATGCCGGTGGCCACGGCGCGCTCGCCGGCCGGGAACCACAAGCGCGTGGTTTTCACGCAAGCCGGGTAGTTGGCGGCTTCGGTCAAACCGAGGATGAACCGGCAGACCATGAAGCCGACCGCCGACGTGGCCAGGCCGTGGGCGCCGGTCGCCAGGCTCCAGAGCAACACTGCGCAGAAGAACACGCGCTTCACACCGACCCGATCGATCAACCGGCCTTGCAGCACGAAACCGATGGCGTAGCCGACCTGGAACCAGAAGTTGATGTTGGCGTAGTCCATCGCCGTCCAGCTCATTTCCTTGGCGAGGATAGGCTGCATGACGCCCAGTGCAGCGCGGTCGATGTAGTTGAGCGTGGTGGCAAAAAACACCAGTGCCAGCATGCCCCAACGGGTCTTGCCGACCGCCATGGCGCCGCGAATCTTGTCGCCGATACCGCCGCTGGCAGGAGTCATGGAGGAACGCTCCACGGGAGAGCTTTGAGAAGGAGTCATGTAGGCCACCGATTATTTTTATGTGGTGTTCTGAGTCTTTGGTCATCGAGACCGATGTGTGTGACCGGGCTCAATGTGTCGTCGATGTTGGGCAGTGGACGAAAAATCGTCAATTCGCCAAGGGCCATTGTGTTCGATAATCGCACGCAAAACTAACTGGGTAGTACACTTTAAATTGCTGTGTTCGACTGCCAAGCCAATAATTCCCCCGAGAGAAACGCGATCCCTGTAGGAGCCAGGCTTGCCGGCGATGGCGTCCTCAAGATCGCCTTCGCGAGCAAGCTTCGCTCCTGCAAAAAGGGTGCGACGCCTTTAATAAGATTGTCTCCACCACCGGGAGCCGAAATATGCAGCGTTCCATTGCCACCGTTTCCTTGAGCGGTACCCTGCCGGAAAAACTCGAAGCCATTGCCGCCGCCGGGTTCGACGGGGTGGAGATCTTCGAAAACGACCTTCTCTACTACGACGGCAGCCCGCGGGAAATCAAGCAGATGTGCGCCGATCTCGGGATCGCGATCACACTGTTTCAACCCTTTCGGGACTTTGAAGGCTGCCGCCGCGACCGTTTGCATCGCAATCTGGAACGGGCCGAGCGCAAGTTCGACCTGATGCAGGAACTGGGCACCGACCTGGTGCTGGTGTGCAGCAACGCGTCCGCCGATTCCATCGGTGATGAAAATATCCTCATCGACGACTTGCGCCTGCTGGCCGAACGCGCCGGCGCACGCGGGTTGCGGATTGGCTACGAAGCGCTGGCCTGGGGCCGGCATGTGAACACCTGGCAACAGGTGTGGAACATCGTCCGTCAGGCCGATCACCCAAGCCTCGGTGTGCTGCTGGACAGCTTTCACACGCTGTCGCTCAAGGGTGATCCGAGTTCGATCGCCGAGATCCCTGGCGATAAAATCTTCTTCGTACAAATGGCCGACGCACCGATTCTGGCGATGGACGTGCTCGAGTGGAGCCGGCATTTCCGCTGCTTCCCAGGTCAGGGCGAATTCGATTTGCCGGGCTTCCTGGCTCCGATCATCAAGAGTGGGTACACCGGGCCGCTGTCGCTGGAAATCTTCAACGACGGTTTCCGTGCCGCGCCGCCTCGGGCCAATGCCGCCGACGGTTTGCGTTCGTTGCTGTATCTGGAGGAGAAAACCCGTCAGCGTCTGGCACAGGAAACGACACCGGCGGTCAGCCTCGACATACTGTTCGAAACGCCCAAGGCCAGCGAATACAACGGCATCGAGTTTCTCGAATTCGCTGTGGACGAAAGCCTTGGCGCCAAGCTTTCCCATTGGCTGGAGCGACTGGGTTTCGTCAAAGCCGGGCAACATCGCTCCAAGAGCGTGAGCCTGCTGCGTCAAGGTGACATCAACCTGATCCTCAATTCCGAGCCTTACTCGTTTGCCCACAGTTTTTTCGAAGCGCACGGTCCGTCGCTGTGCGCCACCGCCGTGCGGGTCAAGGACAGCGCCTGTGCGCTCGCTCGGGCCGTGGCTTACAAGGGGCAACCGTATCGCGGACTGGTCGGTCCCAATGAACTTGAGCTCGCTGCCGTGCGCGCACCGGATGGCAGCCTGATTTATCTGGTGGATCAGGACGCCGATGTCTACGGCACTGATTTCCATCTGCAACCGGCTGCCGTGGCCGGTGGTGGCCTCAAACGCATCGACCACATGGCGATGGCATTGCCGGCCGACAGTCTCGACAGTTGGGTGCTGTTCTATAAGAGCCTGCTGGATTTCGAAGCCGATGACGAAGTGGTGCTGCCCGATCCTTACGGTTTGGTGAAAAGTCGAGCGTTGCGCAGTCGTGACAGTTCGATTCGCCTGCCGCTGAACATTTCCGAAAACCGCAACACCGCGATCTCACACGCGCTGTCGAGTTATCGCGGCTCCGGCGTGCATCACATCGCGTTTGATTGCGATGACATCTTTGCCGAAGTCAGTCGTGCCAAAGAGGCGGGCGTGCCGCTGCTGGATATTCCGCTCAACTATTACGATGACCTCGCTGCACGGTTCGATTTCGACGACGAATTCCTCAGTGAACTGGCGTATTTCAACGTTCTTTATGACCGCGATGCCCAGGGCGGCGAGCTGTTCCATGTGTACACGGAGCCGTTCGAAGGGCGGTTCTTCTTTGAAATCATCCAGCGCAAAAATGGCTACGCCGGTTACGGTGCGGCCAATGTGGCGGTACGCCTGGCGGCCATGGCCAAGTCCCGAAGTGGTGCGGTACGTCCGGCAAAGTTGTAGGAAAATCGTAAACACGGCGACAAACCGCTGCCGCGCGGCTTCCTTCACTGTGCGGCGCGGCCCATAATCGCCAGCCTGTGCAGTGATGGCCGTGAGCCCGCAATGACGATAACTTCAGAACTCTCCGCAGTGCCCGCCGAACCGATTGCCGGGCCGCGCAAGAGTCGCAAGAACAACCCGGAAAAGACCCGCGAGAACATCCTTCAAGAGGCGATTGTCGAATTCGTCCAGCAAGGGCTTTCCGGTGCTCGCGTCGATGCCATCGCCGAGCGCATCCACACTTCCAAACGCATGATTTATTACTACTTCGGCAGTAAGGAACAGCTGTACGTCGAGGTGCTGGAGAAACTCTACGGCGACATCCGCAACACGGAAAACCATCTGCACCTGGCCGAACTGGCGCCGGTGGAGGCGATTCGGCGACTGGTGGAATTCACCTTCGACCACCATGACCGCAACGTCGATTTCGTGCGCATCGTCAGCATCGAGAACATTCACAACGCGGAGTACGTGAAGCGTTCCGATGCGATCAAGGCGATGAACAACACCATCCTCGATTCCCTGGGCGTGATTTTGCGTCGCGGGGCTGAAGAGGGCGTGTTCCGTTCAGGGCTTGAGCCGCTGGATGTGCATCTGCTGATCAGCTCGTTTTGCTTTTATCGCGTGTCCAACCGTCATACCTTCGGTGAGATTTTTCAGATCGACTTGCCGGACGAAAGCATCAAGCAGCGTCATCGGGAGATGATCTGCGAGTCGGTCTTGCGATACCTGCAAGCCTGACCTGTGGCGAGGGGGCGTCGGAACACCGCATCGCCCCGTTGGGCTGCGATGCAGCCCTCATACTTTCAACCTTAGCCATTCATGCTCTGAAAATGCGCCAACATCCGCTGCGCATCCGGCACCACGCCACTGAACAACTCAAACGCCTTCACCGCCTGAAACACCGCCATGTTGCCGCCATCCAGCGTTCGGCAACCCAAGGCGCGGGCATTGCGTAGCAACTCGGTTTCCAGCGGAAAATAAACAATCTCCGCCACCCACAATTCACTTCGCAGCAACTCCACGGGCACCGGCATGCCCGGCAGTTTCTTCATGCCCATGGGCGTGGTGTTCACTAACCCATCCGCCTGGCCCAGCGTGCTCGGCAAATCATGCCCCGCCACGGCCCGGCCAGCGCCGAAGTGTTGATTGAGATTGTCCGCCAAGGACTGCGCACGGCTGATTTCCACATCGAAAATACTCAGCAGCTGTACGCCTTCACTCAATAGCGCATGGGCCACTGCCGCCCCGGCCCCGCCAGCGCCCATCTGGACCACACGCTCGCGGGCAACGTCCTTCAAGCCCCGGCGAAAACCCTCGGCAAAACCGAGGCAATCGGTGTTGTGGCCGATGCGCTTGCCGTCCTTCAGCACGACCGTGTTCACCGCCCCGATGCCGCGAGCTTCCGGCGACAATTCGTCGAGCAACGGGATGATCGCCTGCTTGCACGGGAAGGTGATATTCAGGCCGGTGAAGTTCATGCGTTCGGCGGCCATCAACAGATCGGGCAGGGCGCTGCTGTCGAGTTTCAACTGATCGAGGTCGATCAAGCGATACAGATAACGCAAACCCTGGGCATCACCTTCATGCTCGTGCAGTGCCGGAGTACGGGAAGCCTGGATGCCGGCGCCGATCAGCCCGGCCAGTACCGCGTTGTTCTGAGTCACGGTGCTTACCCCTTCAAACGTTGGCTGAAGTAATCCAGCGCCAGGCGATAACCATGGCTGCCGAAACCGGCCATCACCGCTGTGGCAATGGCGGAAACGAAGGAGTGATGCCGGAAGGGTTCGCGGGCGTGAACGTTGGACAGGTGAACTTCGACCACTGGCAATTCGCTGGCGACCAAGGCATCGCGGATCGCGACTGACGTGTGCGTCCAGGCCGCCGGGTTGATGACAATCCCGGCGCAACGGCCACGGGCCGCGTGAATCCAGTCGAGCAATTCGCCTTCATGGTTGGTTTGGCGAAACTCCACTGCCAAGCCGAATTCTTCGGCGGCGCGTCCGCACAGGGCAGAGATATCGGCCAGGGTTTCGTGACCATAAGTCGCCGGTTCGCGGGTGCCAAGCAGGTTCAGATTCGGGCCGTTGAGCACCAGAACGATAGGGGACATCGAAGTCTCTCCACATATTATTTTTGGAATGGGCTGAGGTGATCAGCCTGTGGAGATAAATTGTACTAGCTGGTTAGTTCGGTCAATTGAAGAGCGGTTTCAGTGAGGTTTTGTGTGCGGTGATCGGACAGTCGCACGACTTATCGCGGCAGATGCTCGACCAGGAAATCGATAAATGCCCGCAGTCTAAGCGGCATATGACGGGTCTGTGGATAGAGCAGGGTGAAGGGGCGCGAGCGTCCGCCATACGGCTTGAGCACTTCCACCAATGAGCCATCGGCCAGTTCGTTTTCAACGATGAAGCGGTAGGTTTGAAAAAGCCCCGCCCCGTGTTTGGCCAGGGTCACGCCGCCGAGTACGTCGTCAGAACAACTGAGGCTGCCCTCGGCAAGAATCTCCCGCGGGACGCCGTCGTCGTTGAACAGCCAGGCAATGCGCCGACCGCTGCTGGGCAATTCGTATTGAATGCATTCGTGCTGCGCAAGGTCGTCCAGGCTTTGCGGGGTGCCCGCGCGCTTCAGGTAATCGGGGCTGGCAATCATCACCAGGGCGGCGTCCTCAAGGTGCCGGGCGATGAGCCCGGAATCCGGAATCGCCCGCACGCGGATCGCCATGTCATAGCCTTCGCCGACAAAATCGATGTTGCGATTGCTGATGTGCGATTCGACTTTCACGTCTGGAAAACGCGCCCGGAATGCCGGCAACAACGGCAAGATCCGATGGTGCGCATACGTCGTGGGAATACTGATGCGCAGTGTCCCGGACGGTTGCTGTTGCTGGCCCATGACCTCGCGCTGAGCCTCCACCAACTGCGCCAGGGCCTGACGACATTCCTCGTAATAGCGCCGACCGCTGTCGGTCAGCTTGACGCTGCGGGTGGTACGCGCAAACAGCCGCACGCCCAGACGTTCTTCCATGCGCGACACCGATCGACTCACGGCGGCCGGTGTGACGCCCGCCACCAACGCGGCCGCCGTAAAGCTGCCGGCCTCGGCGGCGAGGCAAAACAGTTCGATGCTGCCCAGCTGAAGATCGTCGAATACTCGCTGCATGATGGATGACACCGGGGGTCAATGAGGGACTGGATTTCGCCACTGTAGATGAAATCGGCCCGGCGGTGCTTTACTTGACCGGCGTCTTCCTTGATAACCGGCCAGGAGCAGCATCATGCCTTTCGTCAGCGTGCGTATTACCCGTGACGGCGTCACCCGGGAGCAGAAAGCCCAAGTCATCGCCGAGATTACCGACACCTTGGAGCGAGTCCTCGGCAAGGATCCGAAATTGACCCACATCGTGATCGAAGAAGTCGACACCGATAACTGGGGTTATGCCGGCATGACCACCACCGAGTATCGAAAAAACCTGCCGGGATGAGGGTGTTACACGCCCGCAGAGCCGTCCTCGTGACGGCTTTTTTGTGGGCGCGGCGAAAGGATTGCTTACTATTTTGCGCCGTTATCCACCGGTCCAAGGCGAGGCTTGGCGCTAGTCTCAGAGGCGTAAAGGCGATTTGGCGTCGCGCCAATTGTCGGTTTTCCAGGGAATGTCGGGTCTTCGGATTCCTTAACCTAACGGATGGGTTGGTATGCGGTTATTCAGCTACAAAGGGTTTTCAATGGTGATCATGTTGCGTGATGAGCACTGTCCGCCTCACGCACATGTGGACGCCGGAAGCTGGAGCGCACGCTTCAAATTCTGCTTTTGGCACAACAGTGTCGAGCTGTGGGATGTGATTCCTCATTCAAATCGGCCGCCAGTGGCCGTGCTGGAAGGATTGCGTCACGCACTCGGCCAACCCGCCCACTTGCGCCGCGCCCGTGCCATCTGGTGGGGCGAGTTGCACACGGTCTGTCTTGATCATCAGATTTGGGACTGGCAGGCCAGCGAAGTCGTGGTGATAAAAAGGATTGCGAGTACGACCTGGATGATTGGCTCGGCTTGCTATGAACCCGAGACGAACAAGACCCTGTTGGCGCTGATCGGCGCTCCTGAGGGTGTGGAGATCCAACTATGAAAACGATACAGGCAGGCATGCTGGTCGATCGGCCTGTCACCGAGGCCGTGCTGGATGAAGCCATCCAGCGCGGGCAAGTGCGCCAGAAGAGCGGATTGCAGGCGACTTCGGTGAGGTTTGTGGAGCCTTGTCTGGCGGTCAGTTTCATTGATGGCAGTGGCGTGCTGCTGCCCGTGCAGCACTATCCGGAATTTGATGATTTTGACGTCGAGGATTTCGCAGACCTCAAAGTCGGCTTTTCCGGAACCGCCCTGTGCCATGAGGGCAAGGATCTGCACGTGTCCATCGCTGGGATGATTTCGGCGAGCAAGCCGTTGATGGACATGGCTGCCTCGGTCATCGCCTCGCGCAATGGTCGCCAAAGCAGCGCCGCCAAAGCCGAGGCCGCGCGGGCCAATGGCCGAAAAGGCGGGCGTCCGCGCAGGACAGATGTCACCGATTGAGCACCCACAAAAAAGCCGTCGTGATGACGGCTGATTTGTCTAAGCGACTGACCTTCAACGACGGGTCAGCAACACCCCGGATTCCATGTGATGTGTCCACGGAAACTGGTCGAATATCGCGCACTGGGTGATGCGATGGGTGTCGTGCAACTGGGCGATGTTGGCGGCCAGGGTTTCCGGGTTGCAGGAGATATAGAGGATGTTGTCGAAGCGCCGGGTCAGTTCGCAGGTGTCCGGGTCCATGCCGGCGCGAGGCGGATCGACGAAGACGCTACCGAATTCGTAGCTCTTCAGGTCGATCCCCTGCAGGCGACGGAACGGGCGAACTTCGTTCAGGGCTTCGGTCAGCTCTTCTGCGGACAACCGCACCAGGGTTACGTTATCCACAGCGTTTTCGCTGAGGTTGCTCAGTGCGGCGTTGACCGAAGTCTTGCTGATTTCCGTGGCCAGCACTTTGCGCACACGGGTCGCCAGCGGCAGGGTGAAGTTGCCGTTGCCGCAATACAGCTCCAGCAAATCGTCAGGGCGATCGCCGAGGGCGTCGTAAGCCCAGTTGAGCATCTTCTGGTTCACGGTGCCGTTGGGCTGGGTGAATGCACCTTCGGGCTGGCGGTAGCTGAACGTGCGGCCACCGACGTCGAGTTTCTCGACCACGTAATCATGGCCAATCACTTCGCGTTTGCCTTTCGAACGACCGATAACGCTGACGTTCAGGTCGGTGGCCAGTTTCGATGCCGCCGCGTGCCAGTGTTCATCCAGTGGACGGTGATAGCACAAGGTGATCATCGCATCGCCGGCCAGGGTGGTCAGAAACTCCACCTGAAACAGCTTGTGGCTCAGCGCCGCACTTGCCTTCCAGGCCGCCTTGAGCTGCGGCATCAGTTCATTGATGCGCAGGCTGGCGATCGGGAACGCTTCGATCAGGATCGGCGTGCGTTTGTCTTCCTGGGAAAACATCGCGTAATGCCGATCGCCGCCTTCGCGCCACAGGCGGAATTCGGCACGCAGGCGGAAATTTTTCAGCGGCGAGTCAAACACCGCAGGTTCCGGTGCATCGAACGGAGCCAGCAGATCGCGCAGGCGCGTGACCTTTTCTTCGAGCTGAACGGCGTAGGCCTGGGAATCAAAAGTCATGCGTTGAACCAACCCAACTTGATCACAAACAGAATCGAAAGAATCACCAGCGCCGGGTTCAGCTCACGGCCGCGGCCGGACAGCAACTTGATCGCGGTCCAGGAGATGAAACCGAAGGCGATGCCGTTGGCGATGGAGTACGTAAACGGCATGGCCAGCGTAGTGACCACGACCGGTGCGGCGACGGTGATGTCATCCCAGTCTATTTCGGCCAGACCGGATGTCATCAACACCGCGACGAACAGCAGCGCCGGTGCGGTGGCGAACGCCGGAACACTGGCGGCCAACGGCGAGAAGAACAGCGCAAGCAGGAACAGGATCGCCACCACGACGGCCGTGAGGCCGGTACGGCCACCGGCACTCACGCCAGCGGCGGATTCGATGTAGCTGGTGGTGGTCGAGGTGCCCAGCAGCGAACCGGCCATGGCCGCGGTGCTGTCGGCGATCAGGGCGCGGCCCATTTTTGGCATGTGGCCGTCCTTGCCCATCAGGCCGGCGCGCTTGGCGACGCCGATCAGGGTGCCGGAGTTATCGAACAGGTCGACGAACAGGAAAGCGAAAATCACGCTGACCAGACCGATGTCGAGCGCACCTTTGATGTCCAGTTGCAGGAAGGTCGGCGCCAGGGACGGCGGCATCGACATCACGCCGCCGAACGGCGTGAAGCCCAATGCGATGGACGCGATGGTCACGACCAGAATGCCGATCAGCACCGCACCGCGCACGGCGAGCGCTTCGAGGGCAACGATCAGGGCAAAACCGAGGGTCGCGAGGATCGGAGCGGGTTGCTTCAAATCACCGAGGCCAACCATGGTCGCCGGGTTGCTGACGACGATGCCGGCGTTATGCAGGGCGATCAGCGCCAGGAACAGGCCGATACCGGCGGCAATCGCTGAGCGTAGCGGCAGCGGTATGCTGTTGATGATCCATTCGCGGATGCGGAAGATCGACAACAGGAAGAACAGCACCGCCGAGATGAACACCGCCCCCAGCGCCACTTGCCAGGTGTGGCCCATGTGCAGGACCACGGTGTAGGTAAAGAAGGCGTTCAGGCCCATGCCCGGCGCGAGTGCGATCGGGTAGTTGGCGATCAGGCCCATCACCGTGGAGCCGATGGCTGCTGCCAGGCAGGTCGCGACAAACACCGCGCCCTTGTCCATGCCGGTCTCGCCGAGGATGCTCGGGTTGACGAACAGAATGTAGGCCATGGCCAAGAAGGTCGTGACGCCCGCCAGAATCTCGGTCCGCACGTTGGTGTTGTGTGCCTTGAGTTGAAACAGCCTTTCCAGCATGTCTGCTCCCCGTGGCGCGCCGGGCGCCGTGAATGTATCGACCTCAACAGCAAAGCACAGACCGCTGATAGCGCCTGGTAATTTTCTGTGGGCCGGAAAAAGCCGCGCATCATACCAGCAGCGTGGGGCTATGGCTGCTTATGGCTGCGATCGTCGTCGATGTTTTGCCGTAAAGCGAAGTGAGCCATACTGCGCGCTGGTTTTGGGGGGGCGTTATGAAGTGCATTAAAAAGCGTGGGATTGCGGTGGTGGGCGTCGCGATGGCGTTGTGGCTGGGGGCGCAAACTGCTTCGGCGGCGATGGCGGCTCCGTTGAGCCAGGTGAAAGTGATCAAGGTCCAATCGCCGGGCTGTGGTCTTGAAAACATTGTCGAGAAACAGGAGCAGACGAGCTGCGACCACAGTGGTCCGGACATCAAGGTCTACGTTCTGGAAATTGGATATGGCAGCCTTAGTCCGCACGTCGCGCTGGATGGTTTTAACGTAGACGGCACCCGGACGGCGGTGTGTGCCTATCAAACCGGCAACCTGAGGGAGTGCGCATCCGGAGAAACAACCGTCGGCTATCTGTACATCTTCGATCTGAAGGGCAAGCAGGACGGCATCTTCACCTTCAGCAACACGTCCATCAACGCGCCCCGCAACACGATGTCGACACAGCTTTACATCAAGTAACGGCTGCGTTCGAACAAGGGTCAGGAAAGCTGACTACGCTTTAAAGATCATTCTGTGGACCGCGCCCATGACCTTTAGAGCTTTGATTACCCTCGCCGAGGGCATCGACGACCTGCAAACCGTCACCCTGATCGATGTATTGCGCCGCGCCAAGGTTGAGGTGGTGGCGGCGAGCATCGAGGGGCGACGCATGATCACTTGTGCCCGCGGTACCCGCCTGACCGCCGATGCAATGCTGGTGGACTTGCTGGCCCAGCCGTTCGACCTTCTCGTATTGCCTGGAGGCGAGGTGGGCTCCCAGCACCTCGCCGCACATCAACCCCTGCAACAGTTGATCAAGGACCAGGCCGCCGCCGGGCGTCTGTTCGCCGGCATTGGTGAATCCCCCGCGCTGGCGTTGCAAGCCTTTGGCGTCTTGCGTCAGCGGCGCATGACCTGCCTGCCATCGGCCAGCCATCAATTGTCGGGCTGCAATTTTGTCGACCAGCCCGTGGTGGTCGACGGCAATTGCATCACTGCCCAGGGATCGGGGGCGGCGCTGCCGTTTGCGCTGGCGCTGGTGGAGCAACTGTGCGGTAAAGCTGCTCGGGCTGCGGTGGCGGTTGAGTTGGTGGTCTGACTGTTCGTGGTTTCAAGTTGCGCGAACCTTTTAATAACAGCCAAACGAACACTTCGCCCGCTCCAATACTGGTCTTTCCGCGCCCATCAGTTTCCTTGAACACTCTCGCCACCCCGAAGTCGTACCCCTTATGACGGCGGTTTGCCAAAACGCCGCTTATTACGACTAACCGTGAGGTGTTTATGAGTGCGACCACCCCCGAGGCGGCGCAGCCGTCCTTCGTTCGTCACCCGTTACGCCTGACCCTCAACGGTCAGGAGCGTCAACTGGAGGTCTTGCCCTGGACCACGCTTTTGGACCTGCTGCGCGAGCAATTGGACCTGATCGGCACCAAAAAAGGTTGCGATCATGGCCAGTGTGGCGCCTGCACGGTGTTGCTCAACGGCAAGCGGGTGAACGCCTGCCTGACGCTGGCGGTGATGTGCCACGGCGCAGAGCTGGTCACCATTGAAGGGCTGGCAAACGGCGATGAGTTACACCCCATGCAGCAAGCCTTCATCAAGCACGATGCCTTTCAGTGCGGTTATTGCACGCCGGGGCAGATCTGTTCGGCGGTCGGTCTGGCGAATGAAGGGCGGGCGCACTCCCGCGCGGACATTCAGGAGCTGATGAGCGGAAACCTCTGCCGTTGCGGTGCCTACAACAATATTCGCGATGCCATCGAAGAGGTACTTCCCTCCTGCCGCCAGCCTGGGCAAGGAGGTGGTCAATGAATCCTTTCCACTACAGCAAACCCGATTCGGTGCAGGACGCCGTGCACCTCGCCAGTCCGGCGTCGCGCTTCATCGCCGGCGGTACGAATCTGCTGGATTTGATGAAAGAGAACCTCACTCGCCCCGAACATTTGATCGATATCACCGGTTTGCCACTACGCGAGGTCAAGGAAACGGCCAGCGGAGGCGTGATGATTGGCGCCTTGGTCAGCAATGCCGATCTGGCCTGGCATCCGCTGATTGAACAGCGTTACCCGCTGTTATCCCAGGCGATCCTGGCAGGCGCTTCGCCGCAATTGCGCAACATGGCCAGCACCGGCGGCAATCTTCTGCAACGCACTCGCTGCTATTACTTCTACGACGCCAGCGTGCCGTGCAATAAGCGGGAGCCCGGCAGTGGTTGCCCTGCACGGGACGGTCTCAACCGGATTCACGCGATCCTCGGCGCCAGTACGCATTGCGTCGCCACCCATCCTTCCGACATGTGTGTGGCGTTGGCGGCGTTGGAGGCAATCGTCCACGTCCAGGGGCGCGACGGTGCCAGAACCATTGCGTTTGCCGACTTCCACCGATTGCCGGGCGATGCCCCTGAGCGCGATAACCAACTGGCCGACGATGAACTCATTACCGCAGTCGAGTTGCCCGCCGCCGGTTTTGCCGAGTACAGCCATTATTTGAAGATTCGCGATCGCGCCTCTTACGCCTTCGCCCTGGTGTCGGTCGCCGCAGCGCTGGACTTGTCCGGGCCGGCCATTCGCGAAGCGCGTTTGGTCCTCGGTGGCGTGGCGCACAAACCGTGGCGTGACAATGCCGTCGAGCAATGGCTGGAGGGTAGGGCGGCCAACCATGAAACCTTCTGCGCCGCTGCCGACATGCTCCTGCAAAAGGCCGAACCGCTCGAACATAACGCCTTTAAGGTCAAACTGGCGCGAGAGGCAATTGTTCGCGCCTTGAGCGATGCCGCGCGAGGAGGGCAAGCCCGATGAACACATTTACCTTACCCATGGGCCAACCACTGGACCGGGTCGACGGTCCTCTCAAAGTTACCGGCCAGGCCCGCTACGCCGGTGAGTTTCCTGAGGAGGGCCTGCTCCACGGCAGCGTTGTCTCAAGTTCTATCGCCTGCGGTCGCGTGCTGAGCATTGACGCCTCCGAGGCGCTGGCATTGCCCGGTGTTGTCGCGGTGATCGATCACCTCCAGCGTCCGACAATCGCCAGTTATGACAAGGATTACGAAGACGCCGACTCGGCTGAGGGATCGCCGTTTCGTCCGTTGTACAACGATAAGGTCCTGTACAGCGGCCAGCCGCTGGCGCTCGTCGTTGCGGATAACCTTGAGTTGGCGCGTTATGCCGGTTCGCTGGTAAGGATTGAATACGACACCGAGTCTCATCAGACCGATCTGTTGAGCCTGCAAGGCGAAGCCAAACCGGCACCCGCCGAACTGCCTGAACCTCGTGGGAACTTCCAGGCCGAATTTGCCGGTGCCGCCCTGAGTCTGGATCTGAACTACAGCACGCCGATCGAACACCACAACCCGATGGAACCGCACGCCAGCACAGTGCTTTATCAGGCGGATGGCAGTCTGCATATCCATGACAAGACTCAGGGTCCGCAGAACTGTCAGTCATACGTGCAAAAGGTGTTCGGGCTTGAGAAAGAGCAGGTCAGAATTTTCGCCGCGTATGTCGGCGGTGCGTTTGGCTCTGGCCTGCGTCCGCAGTACCAACTGGCGCTGGCCGTGATGGCCGCGCTGCACCTCAAGCGTTCGGTGCGAGTGACATTGACTCGGCAGCAGATGTTCACCTTCGGCTACCGTCCGCGCACTTTGCAACGTTTGCAATTGGGCGCTGCGGCCAATGGACGCTTGTTGGCGGTGGCTCATACCGCCATCGGCCAGACCTCGCGTTTCGAGGATTTCACCGAGCATGTGGTGGAGTGGAGCGGCATGCTCTATCACTGCGACAACGTGCAGTTGACCTACAAACTTGTGCCACTGGACGTGTTCACGCCCCTCGACATGCGAGCGCCAGGCGCGGCGCTGGGGTTGATTGGCCTTGAATGTGCGATGGACGAACTGGCCTGTGCGTTGGCTATCGATCCGGTGCAGCTGCGGTTGATCAATTATTCCGAGCGCAATCAGAACGAAGACAAACCGTATTCCAGCAAAGCCTTGCGCGAATGTTACGCCCAAGGTGCCAAACGTTTTGGCTGGGATCAGCGCGATCCCGAACCGCGCAGCATGCGTCAGGGTCGACAGTTAGTGGGCTGGGGCATGGCCGGCGGTGTCTGGGAAGCGATGCAGCAGAAGGCCAGCGCCAAGGCTTCGCTTGATCACAACGGCAAGCTGATCGTCAGTAGCGCCACCACCGATATCGGCACGGGCACCTACACGGTCATGACGCAAATTGCCGCGCAGGCGTCAGGCGTTTCGGTAGAGGATGTCACTTTTATCCTTGGCGACTCTTCATTGCCAACCGCGCCATTGCAGGGCGGATCGTTCACGGTGTCGTCGGTCGGCACGGCCGTTCAGCAGGCTTGCGAAGCCTTAAAGGAAAAGCTGCTCGCCGTTGCGCGGCAAACCTCACCCGCGTTCAGTGGTGTGACCTCGGAACAAGCGGCTTTTGAAGACGGATATCTGACATTTGGCGATGCGCGGGTAAAACTGGCCGACCTGGCCCGGGACTGCGGCGAAGACACCCTCGAGGTTCAGGTTGATGCCGAGCCTGACGAGAAGCGCGAAGCCTACGCCACCGCCACCCATTCAGCGGTGTTCGTCGAAGTGCTGGTGGATGAGGACTTGGGCACGGTGAAGGTGAACCGGGTGGTCAGCGCGATTGCGGCGGGTCGAGTGGTCAATCCGAAAATGGCCCGCAGCCAGATTCTCGGTGGCGTGGTGTGGGGCATCGGCATGGCCTTGCACGAGGAGACGCAGACCGACCATGCGCTGGGTCGTCACATGAATCACAGCCTGGCCGAATACCACATTCCGGTAAACGCTGATATCGGCGACATTGACGTGCTGTTTGTCGAAGAACACGACGAGATCGTCAATGCCCTGGGTTCCAAGGGCGTGGGCGAGATCGGCATCGTCGGCGTGGCGGCAGCGGTAGCCAATGCGATCTATCACGCGACTGGCAAACGGGTGAGGGATTTCCCCATCACCCTGGACAAACTGCTCTAGGCCTTGGCTTCTTCGATTGGCACATGCATACGGTCGCGGTTGGCCAGGGTCGGGAACAATTTGATCCACGCCCCCGTCACCACCAGCGTGCCGATACCGCCCATGACCACCGCCGGCACGGTGCCGAACCAATGGGCGGTGAGGCCGGATTCGAACTCGCCCAACTGGTTCGAAGCACCGATGAACAAACCGTTCACGGCGCTGACCCGGCCGCGCATTTCGTCCGGGGTTTCCAGTTGCACGAAGGAGGCGCGGATCACCATGCTGATCATGTCCGCTGCGCCCAACACCACCAGCACGGCCAGGGAAAACCAGAACGAAGTCGAGAGGCCGAACGCGATGGTCGCGACGCCGAACACGCCGACGGCCGTGAACATTACCCGCCCGACTTGGCGCTCCACGGCAAATCGCGCCAGGTACAGCGACATCAGCAGCGCACCGACGGCCGGGGCTGAGCGCAACAGACCCAGGCCCCAGGGGCCAGTCAACAAGATGTCTTTGGCGAACACCGGCAGCAGTGCCGTTGCCCCGCCGAGCAATACCGCAAACAGGTCCAGGGAAATCGCCCCGAGAATGTCCGGCCGACTGCGAATGAAGCGGATGCCTGCGAGCAATGAGTCCAGCGTCGCCTTGCCCTTGTTCAACGGTGTTTGCCGGGCGGGCAGGTTGAGCATCAACAAGCAGGCAATGAGGTAGAGGATCACGGTCGGGCCATACACCCAGACGCTGCCGAAGGCATAGAGCAAACCGCCAAGGGCCGGGGCGACGATGGTGGCTGATTGTTGAGCCGACTGCGCGGCGGCGACGGCGCGGGGGAACAGCGCGCTGGGCACGATGCTCGGCAGCAGGGCCTGAGTGGTCGGCATCTCGAAGGAGCGTGCGGCGCCGAGCAGGAACGCGAGGATGAAGATCATCTCGCGGGTGACATGGTCGGTTGCGCTGCCGATGGCCAGGGAGAGGGCAATCAACGCTTGAAGAGACTGGCAGATCGCCGCGACCTTGCGCCGGTCGTAGCGGTCCGCGACATGCCCGGTGTGCAACATGAACAACACCCGAGGGGCAAATTCCACCAGCCCTACCAGGCCCAGGTCGAGCACATTGCCGGTCAGTTGATACAGATTCCAGCCGATGGCCACGGTGAGCATCTGAAAACCGCTGGCGGTAAACACCCGAGCCAGCCAGAACGCGATAAAAGGGCGGTGATGGCGTAACAGCAAGGGCGCTTGGCTGGGCATCTGAGGGCAGGTCTTGAGCGAGGTGAGGGTCGAGATTATCACCAAGCTGTAACCAGAAGTTGCAGGCTGGGAAAATTTAGTTAGCTAGACACCGATCTCCAAAAACACCGACATTCCCCTTTGGGAGCGAGCCTGCTCGTGATGATGGAGTATCAGTCGACACCTCTGCTGCCTGACACACTGCTTCGCGAGCCGGCTCGCTCCCACCGGTAATGTGTTTCAGTTCATGAGCAGGGCTATGAGGCAACCTGTCACGCGGCAAAAGACCACACCGTCCATCGTCAAAAATGGGACTACTCTTTTAACCATTGCTTGATCCAGATCAAGACCCTTGTGGAAATGATCCGGTGGCCAGATGGCCAGACTCCCTACGTTGTGACGTTTGTAAAAAAAGAACGAATTCTAATTCGCCACACTCCATATCCGTGGGGGCAGTGGGTGCAGGCCGCAAGCCTTCAGCCGGTATTACCTGACAGAGGAAGACTTATGTTCGGTTTGGAGGCGCTTGATCTCGCCCGAATTCAGTTTGCGTTCACCATCTCGTTCCACATCCTGTTCCCGGCTATCACCATTGGCCTGGCGAGTTACCTGGCGGTACTCGAAGGTTTGTGGCTGAAGACGAACAACGACACTTACCGCGATCTGTACCATTTCTGGTCGAAGATCTTTGCCGTCAACTTCGGCATGGGTGTGGTGTCCGGGTTGGTCATGGCGTATCAGTTCGGCACCAACTGGAGCCGCTTCTCGGATTTCGCCGGTTCCGTGACCGGGCCGTTGCTGACGTACGAAGTCCTCACAGCGTTCTTCCTTGAGGCCGGTTTCCTCGGCGTCATGCTGTTCGGCTGGAACAAGGTCGGGCGCAATCTGCACTTCTTCGCCACGGTCATGGTTGCCATCGGCACGCTGATATCGACCTTCTGGATTCTCGCCTCCAACAGTTGGATGCAGACCCCGCAAGGATTCGAAATCATCAATGGCCAGGTCATTCCCACCGACTGGTTCGCCGTGATCTTCAACCCCTCATTCCCCTACCGTCTGATGCACATGGCGACGGCCGCGTTCGTCGCGACTGCCTTCTTCGTCGGCTCTTCCGCGGCCTGGCATTTGCTGCGCGGCAAGGACAACCCGGCGATCCGCACCATGCTCTCGATGGCCATGTGGATGGCATTGATCGTGGCGCCGATTCAGGCGGTCATCGGTGACTTTCACGGGCTCAACACGCTCAAGCACCAGCCGGCGAAAATCGCTGCGATCGAAGGTCACTGGGAAAATCACGGCGATGAGCCGACCCCGCTGATCCTGTTCGGCTGGCCCGACATGAAAGAAGAGCGGACCAAATACGCGGTAGAAATTCCCTACCTGGGCAGCCTGATCCTGACCCATTCCCTGGACAAGCAAGTGCCGGCGCTCAAGGACTTCCCGCCTGAAGACCGGCCGAATTCCACCATTGTGTTCTGGTCGTTCCGGATCATGGTGGGTCTGGGCATGCTGATGATCTTTACAGGATTGTGGAGCCTGTGGCTGCGCAAGCGCGACAAGTTGTACACCTCGCGTCCGTTCCTATATCTGGCGTTGTGGATGGGCCCATCCGGCCTGATCGCGATCCTCGCGGGCTGGTTCACCACTGAAATCGGTCGTCAGCCGTGGGTGGTCTATGGGCTGATGCGCACGGCGGATGCGTCCTCCAATCACAGCTTCCTGCAGATGAGCATCACGCTAGTCCTGTTCGTGGTGGTGTATTTCGCGCTGTTCGGTGCCGGTCTGGGCTACATGATGCGCCTGGTGCGCAAAGGGCCGAAGATCGACGAAGGCAAGGAAACGCCCGAAGGTGGTCCAGGCAAGAAGCGCACGCCGGCCCGTCCGCTGTCCGCCGCCGACGATTCCGCCGACGACGACCACGGTCCCAGCCTGACCAAGGAGATTTGAGTCATGGGTATTGATCTTCCGCTGATCTGGGCCGTGATCATCATCTTCGGCATCATGATGTACGTGGTCATGGACGGTTTCGACCTGGGGATCGGGATTCTCTTCCCGTTCATCCCGGGCAAGACCGACCGTGACGTGATGATGAACACCGTCGCCCCGGTCTGGGACGGCAACGAAACCTGGCTGGTACTGGGTGGCGCGGCGTTGTTCGGCGCGTTCCCGCTGGCCTATTCGGTGGTGCTCTCGGCGCTGTACCTGCCGCTGATTTTCATGCTGATCGGGCTGATTTTCCGGGGCGTTGCGTTTGAGTTCCGCTTCAAGGCCAAGGACGACAAGCGTCATCTGTGGGACAAGGCGTTTATCGGTGGTTCGATTGCTGCAACCTTCTTCCAGGGGGTGGCCCTGGGGGCATTCATCGATGGGTTGCCGGTGGTCAATCGCCAGTTTGCCGGTGGTTCACTGGACTGGCTGACACCGTTCACCCTGTTCTGCGGCCTCGCGCTGGTGGTGGCTTATGCGCTGCTGGGTTGCACCTGGCTGATCATGAAGACCGAAGGCAAGTTGCAGCAGCAGATGCATGATCTGGCGCGGCCGTTGGCGTTCGTGGTGTTGGCGGTGATCGGTATCGTCAGTATCTGGACCCCGTTGGCCCATGCCGAGATCGCGGCTCGCTGGTTTACCCTGCCGAACCTGTTCTGGTTCCTGCCGGTACCGATCCTGGTGCTGGTGACCATGTACGGTCTGATCCGCGCCGTGGCCCGCAATGCGAACTACACACCATTCCTGCTGACGTTGGTGCTGATCTTCCTCGGCTACAGCGGTCTGGGCATCAGCCTGTGGCCCAACATCGTACCGCCTTCGATCTCGATCTGGGACGCTGCTGCACCGCCGCAAAGCCAGGGCTTCATGCTGGTCGGTACGCTGTTCATCATCCCGTTCATCCTGGGTTACACCTTCTGGAGCTACTACGTGTTCCGCGGCAAGGTGACCCACGAAGACGGTTATCACTAGCGCACACGACAATGGCGCAGGGCTTGAACCTGCGCCGTTTCAGAGGAGGTCAAGATGATGGCTGGCAAACATTCCCTGGAGGAAATCAAGGCGGCAGAGAAAAAACCGCTTTGGCAGCGGCTCGGTTGGTTGGCCTTGATTTGGGTCGGTAGCGTGGGGGCCCTGTTTATCGTGGCCAGCCTGATGCGCATGTTCATGAACGCCGCAGGTCTGTCCACGCACTGAAACACCCGACATTCCCATCCCCGTTGCCTTGCGGCACGGATTCAAACCCTCCTGTACGGAGGGTTTTTTTTACCTGCGATTATTTGCGGGCTTTGAGAATGACGAATTTCGGCGTGGCCGCCACTTGCTCGACGCCACGGAACAGCCGCGCGAGCTTGCTGTGGTAACCCAGGTGACGGTTGCCGACGATGTACAGCGCACCGCCGGTTACCAGAGCTTCGCGCGCTTGCTGGAACATCCGCCAGGCGAGAAAGTCGCCTACGACTTGTTGCTGGTGAAACGGTGGATTGCACAGCACCACGTCCAGCGATTGCGGTTCTTGTCCGGCCAGGCCATCGTCGGCGCGGACGATCACGTCACGATCACCCAGTGCTGCGCGCCAGTTTTCGGCGGCCGATTGCACCGCCATGAATGACTCGTCCACCAGCGTGTAATGGGCCTCAGGGTTTTGCAGAGCGCTGGCGATTGCCAGTACGCCGTTACCACAACCGAGATCGGCAACGCGGGCTGTCCCGAGGTTCTGTGGCAAGTGTGGAAGAAATGCGCGAGTGCCGATGTCCAGCCCTTCGCGGCAGAACACATTGGCGTGGTTCAGCAGTTCGATCGCCGGTGTGTCGAGTTGATAGCGTGAAGGGTAGGGGGACACGGCTGGGCTTTTGGCTTCAGGCGTTGCGATCAGCAGCCGGGCTTTTTTCACCGCCAACGAGGCTTGCACCGGGCCGATGTAACGCTCCAGCAGATCACCGGCGGCACGGGGCAGATGCTTGACCATCGCTGCTGCAATCACCTGAGCACCCGGGGCCAGTTGGCTTTGCAGGCGAATCAGTTGCTCTTCCAGCAAGGCCAGGGTTTTCGGCACCCGGATCAACACGCGGTCAAACGGCCCCGCAAAGGCTTCGTTGGCCGGTACGCTCGGCACGGCATCAAAGGCCTGGCCGTTGCGGATCAGATTCTTTTCCAGGCCCTGGAAGGCCAGAAACGAGTCGCCGCTGCTGGTCACCACAACGCGCCCCGCCAGGCTCGCGGCCAACGCGCCGAAGCTATCGTTGAGCACCAGCACGCGGGTGTCCGCGGCCGGTTGCTGCTCGGCCAGATAATTGAGCATGTACTCGTCTGCGGCATCGAAAGCTTGCAGTGGTTCGTTCTGCTGTTCTGGCTGACGGATCAGATCGAGTTGGGCGAAGGGCGTTTCGAGCAGGGGCATGAGGCGGGGCTCTGGGTAGTCAACGGGTGTGGTGTCCCGCTGCCTGAAGCGTTGTAGCGGGCGGGACCGTCCGAGTGGACTGCGACGTAATGGTGCATTCGTCAACACTCTGGAGGAGCCGCAAATGGTACGTTTTTTTCTTTTGGATTACCCGCAGGTTTTTCCTCCTGGGTATTCGGGCGTACTGCTCAGATCAAGCACGCCCTGGTGGCTGCGACCACTGCCGCAAGCTTGTTGTTGACGCCCAGTTTCATTATTACTCGGTGAATATGAAAATTCGTGGTGCGTTCAGTGATGCATAGGATGATGCCTATCTCGTAGGCGGTTTTGCCATCGGCTGACAGTTTCAATATCTCGATCTCGCGTGCCGATAAATGCGGTTTGCAGTAATCCTTCACGCGATCAGGCAATTTTTTAGCGACGAGCCCATGCAGGTGGTTGCTGATGAACATCGTGTAGCCCAGTTTTTCATACCATTCATAAGGGGTGATGGGGCAGTCGCTTCTTGCCAGGCTGAGCATGCTGCGCAGCCCGTTGTCGCCATGGAGCGATTGCGACCAGCCATACTGCAAACCGAGTTGTTTCTGTGCTTGCCACAGCGTTGGTGTCTTCGAATAAACCTTCTCTTCCCATAAAATGGGCATTGTTGAATGATTGCAATGAGCTACTACTGGGTCTATTTCTCTGAAGTGATTTTGTTCATATTCCGCGTTCCAGCCACTTGGGTAGTTGTTGAAATTCACTCTATCGAAGTGTGGGCCTCGCAAGTGAGAAGTGATTGAAAATGCACAAAAATTAAAGCCAAGGCTTTTGACGAAATCCAGTGATATCTCATAGGCATCTCCAACGTCTCTCGCTTCAGATATCTGTCTTAAACGTGATTCCTTCCACATTTCCATTGGCGTAACTCCATACGGGGTATCTGGGGGGTGCACATTGGATCCGAAATCCGGCACGTCACGAGTGTAGGAGTATTCCTACGAAGAGGCTGCAATTTTTTTGCTCTTGAAAAGGTTGAAAAGTAAATAACTGGTTCTTAGTCAGGATTAACAACGTTATATGTTGTACCCAATGCTTCTATTGAATTTTGTGTTGTACCCTTTGGTTAGTGTGACAGGAGGGGCACTTACAATCGCATCAGTAACCCCAGGACATGGGTGCCTCGTCTAAAGCCACTACAAATCACCGGTGTTTACATCACTCGCTTTGCGGGACACTGGGGCATCTGTTGAATGGAGCACCCCATGACCGCCAGCGCAGAAAAATTCACTCGCCAGACCCTGACCGACGTTCAGCCGTTGACCCCCAACCTGTTCACGTTGCGGGCCACCCGAGACCCCGGTTTTCGTTTTCGGGCGGGGCAATTTGCCCGGTTGGGCGTTACCCGGACCGATGGCAGCACGGTATGGCGCGCCTATTCAATGGTCTCCTCGCCCCATGACGAATTTCTCGAGTTCTTTTCCATCGTGGTGCCAGGCGGGGAGTTCACCAGCGAACTGAGTCGGCTGGAGGTCGGCGATACGCTGTTGGTGGACCGTCAGGCCTTCGGCTACCTGACGCTGGATCGTTTCGTCGACGGTCGTGATCTCTGGTTGCTATCCACTGGCACCGGCGTGGCGCCATTTTTGTCGATCCTGCAGGACTTTGAGGTGTGGGAGAAATTCGAGCGGATCATCCTGGTGTACAGCGTAAGGGAAGCCCGCGAGCTGGCTTATCAGGCGCTGATCGCGGGGCTGGCGCAGCGCGACTATCTGGCCGAATACGCGCACAAGTTGCAGTTCATCGCGACCGTCACGCGCGAGGAGCACCCCGGCGCCCTTAACGGGCGAATCACGACGCTGATAGACAACGGAGAACTGGAGCGGGTGGCGGGGGTGGCGCTGACGCCCGAGCACTCGCGGGTCATGCTCTGCGGCAACCCCCAGATGATCGATGACACACGCAAGCTGCTCAAGCAGCGGGACATGCACTTGAGCCTCAGTCGACGACCCGGCCAAGTGGCGGTGGAGAACTTCTGGTAAAAAAAACGGCGCCCCGAAGGCGCCGTTCTTTTGCACGCAACCAGCCTTCAGGGCTGATTGTTCTGGGCCTTGAGCAGGTCACGAATCTCGCTCAACAGCTCTTCTTCCTTGGTTGGAACCGGCGGCAGGGTGGGCGCCACGGCCTCCTCGCGTTTCAGACGGTTGATGGCTTTGACGCCCATGAAGATCGCGAAGGCGACGATGATGAAGTCGATCAGGCTCTGGATGAACTTGCCGTAGGCCAGCACCACCGCCGGGATATCGCCGTTGGCTGCCTTGAGGGTAACCGCCAGGTCACTGAAGTCCACCCCACCGATCAGCAGGCCGATTGGCGGCATCACCACGTCGCCGACAAACGATGAAACGATCTTGCCGAACGCGGCGCCGATGATGATACCGACGGCCATGTCGACCACATTACCTTTGACCGCGAAGGCCTTGAACTCACTTATCACGCCCATAGGTTATTTCCTTGTTACAGATGAGGTTGGTGAACGCAGTGTAAATCAGCAAATCCTGTCCTGCTCGAAACGCCTTCTTACAATGCCCATGTTTATCGACACATTTGCAGGTATTTAGTTTGCAAAGTGCCAGCAATCGCGCGCGAACTACGCGCTAACAGGCTGATTAGCCACACAATTCTCTGAATCATCGCATTACGTTCTTTCTATTTATGTTCTGCGCTCCGGGCCACTAGCCTCTGGGCAGCGCACTTGGAGTGCGCCTTGAAAACAGAGGAACCTGATATGACTTCGACCCTTGGCCTTGGGGCTTTCCCCCATCGGCGTACCCTTGGCGTATTAACCGCCAGCCTGCTGACCTTCTCCGTTCACGCTGCCCCCCTGACCCGCGATAACGGTGCTGCCGTCGGCGACAACCAGAACTCGCAAACCGCCGGTGCCAATGGCCCGGTGCTGCTACAGGACGTGCAACTGATCCAGAAGCTCCAACGCTTTGATCGTGAGCGCATTCCCGAGCGCGTCGTGCATGCCCGCGGCACCGGTGCCCACGGCACCTTCACTGTGACGGACGACCTGAGTGACCTGACCAAGGCCAAGGTGTTCGCTGGCGGTCAAAGTACGCCGGTGTTTGTGCGTTTCTCGGCGGTCGTCCACGGCAACCATTCGCCAGAAACCCTGCGTGACCCCCGGGGCTTTGCCACCAAGTTCTATACGGCGGACGGCAACTGGGACCTGGTCGGCAACAATTTTCCGACCTTCTTCATTCGTGATGCCATCAAATTCCCGGACATGGTCCACGCCTTCAAGCCGGACCCACGTACCAACCTGGACGATGATGCCCGCCGCTTCGATTTCTTTTCCCATGTTCCAGAGGCCACTCGCACGCTGACGGAGTTGTATTCCAATTCCGGTACACCCGCCAGTTATCGGGAAATGGACGGTAACGGTGTTCATGCTTACAAGTTAGTTAATGCCAAGGGTGAAGTTCACTACGTGAAGTTTCACTGGAAAAGTCTGCAGGGGATTAATAACCTCGATCCAAAAGCAGTAACCAACGTTCAAGGTCGAGACTACAGTCATATGACTAATGATTTGGTGTCTCATATTAACAAGGGTAACTTTCCAAAATGGGACTTGTACGTCCAGGTGTTAAATCCTAAAGACTTGTACAAGTTTGATTTCGATCCATTGGACGCAACCAAAATCTGGCCCGGAGTTCCTGAACGAAAAGTTGGACAAATGGTGTTGAACCGAAATCCGGCAAATGTCTTCCAGGAAACAGAACAAGTTGCCATGGCACCGGCCAATCTTGTTCCTGGCATCGAACCTTCCGAAGATCGCTTATTACAAGGACGGGTGTTCTCTTATGCCGATACTCAACTGTATCGCCTGGGCGCCAATGCACTGCAGTTGCCAATCAATGCACCCAAGGTCGCCGTGAACAACGGTAATCAGGATGGCGCGATGAACATCGGCCATAGCAGCAGCGGCGTGAATTATCAGCCGAGCCGTTTACTGCCTCGTGGCGAGCCGCAAACCGCACGTTACAGCCAGTCGGCCCTGTCGGGCAGCACGCAGCAGGCGAAGATCCAGCGTGAGCAGAACTTCAAGCAAGCCGGCGATCTGTATCGCTCGTTCAGCAAGAAAGAACGCAAGGACCTGATCGAGAGCTTCGGCGGCTCACTGGCCACCACCGATGACGAGAGCAAGCACATCATCCTGTCCTTCCTTTATAAGGCCGACCCGGAATACGGGAGCGGCGTGACCAAGGTGGCCAAGGGTGATCTGGGCCGGGTCAAGGCACTGGCGGCCAAGCTGGCGGACTGATCGCATTTGCCTGAAAAAGCGGGGCCTCTGACGAGGTCCCGTCAGACCAAGGAGCTTGCCATGCGTTTTTGTCTATCGCTGTTTCTGGCGTGCGTGTCGTTCAGCGTATTCGGCGCGCCGGCCGAAGATCCCGCAGCGCTGAAGGCTCAACTGAAAAATTATTACTTCGACGCCGCCCGCCGTGGCGATGTGCCGATGCTCGATACCTTCATTGAGGCTGGTTACGCCCTCGATACCCGCGACAGCAAGGGTTACACCGCGCTGATTCTTGCGGCCTATCATGGCCAGACAGCCGCCGTGGACCGTTTGCTCGCGGCCGGGGCCGACGCCTGCGCGCAGGATCAGCGCGGCAACACCGCCCTGATGGGCGCCATTTTCAAGGGCGAAATCCAGATCGCCAAAACCCTGTTGGCCGCCCATTGCAGCCCCGACCAACGTAACGGCGCTGGCCAGACGGCCGCGATGTACGCGGGACTGTTCAAGCGAGTCGAATTGCTGGATGAGCTCAAGGCCAAGGGCGCCGACCTGAATGCCGAAGATCCGTTGGGCAACAGCGCCGCGCGTCTGGCCAACGGTGAAATCCGCACAGCGGTGCCGCGCTGATCCGCGTCAGCTGAGCTATCATCGCGGTTTTTGCCGGGAGTTCAGATGGCCAAGGCCAAGCGCATGTACGGCTGCACCGAGTGCGGCTCAACCTTCCCCAAGTGGGCCGGCCAGTGCGGCGAGTGCGGGGCCTGGAACACGCTGACCGAAACCATGGTCGAGAGCGGCGGCGCCGCAGCACCCAGCGGTCGCACCGGTTGGACCGGCCAGCAGGCTCAGATCAAGACCCTGGCCGAAGTCAGCGTCGAAGAGATTCCGCGCTTCTCTACCGCGTCCAGCGAACTCGATCGGGTGTTGGGCGGTGGGCTGGTGGATGGTTCGGTGGTGCTGATCGGCGGTGATCCGGGCATCGGCAAGTCGACCATTCTCCTGCAAACCTTGTGCAACCTCGCCAAAGTCATGCCGGCGCTGTACGTCACCGGTGAAGAATCCCAGCAGCAGGTGGCCATGCGCGCCCGACGTCTGGGCCTGCCGCAGGATCAACTGCGGGTGATGACCGAAACCTGCATCGAAACCATCATTGCCACCGCCCGGGTCGAAAAGCCCAAGGTCATGGTGATCGACTCCATTCAGACCATCTTCACCGAACAACTGCAATCGGCACCGGGCGGCGTGTCGCAGGTGAGGGAAAGTGCCGCGTTGCTGGTGCGGTAT
Organism: Pseudomonas sp. SJZ077; assembly: GCF_007993905.1. Lineage (NCBI taxonomy): Bacteria > Pseudomonadati > Pseudomonadota > Gammaproteobacteria > Pseudomonadales > Pseudomonadaceae > Pseudomonas > Pseudomonas sp. SJZ077. The sequence goes on along the minus strand of NZ_VIUJ01000011.1, from coordinate 109,064 downwards.
GCCAAGCAGAGCGGCACAGCGATTTTCCTGGTCGGCCACGTGACAAAAGAAGGCGCCTTGGCCGGGCCGCGCGTGCTGGAGCACATGGTCGATACGGTGCTGTATTTCGAAGGCGAATCCGATGGACGGCTGCGTCTGTTGCGCGCGGTGAAAAACCGTTTCGGCGCTGTCAACGAGTTGGGCGTTTTCGGCATGACCGACAAGGGCCTGAAAGAAGTCTCCAACCCGTCAGCGATTTTTCTCACTCGTGCGCAAGAAGAAGTTCCCGGCAGCGTGGTCATGGCGACGTGGGAAGGAACGCGACCGATGCTGGTGGAAGTCCAGGCGCTGGTGGATGACAGCCATTTGGCGAACCCGCGTCGGGTCACGCTGGGGCTGGATCAGAATCGTCTGGCGATGTTGCTGGCGGTACTGCATCGTCACGGCGGAATTCCGACCCACGATCAGGACGTCTTCCTCAACGTGGTCGGCGGGGTGAAGGTGCTGGAAACGGCCTCCGACCTGGCGTTGATGGCCGCGGTCATGTCCAGTTTGCGCAACCGCCCGCTGCCCCATGATTTGCTGGTGTTCGGTGAAGTCGGGCTGTCAGGCGAAGTGCGCCCGGTGCCGAGTGGCCAGGAACGCTTGAAGGAAGCCGCCAAGCACGGCTTCAAACGCGCCATCGTGCCCAAGGGCAATGCGCCCAAGGAAGCGCCGCCGGGGTTGCAGATTATTGCCGTGACCCGTCTGGAGCAGGCCCTCGACGCATTGTTCGAGTAGTCGCAGGCAGCGCACAATCCTGTGGGAGCGAGCCTGCTCGCGATAGCGATCTGACATTCAACATTTATGTCGACTGGCATTCCGCTATCGCGAGCAGGCTCGCTTCACATTGGATCAGTGTTGAGCCTTCAGACTTCTATGAGCGCGCCCAATTCGCGCTCCAGTTCCTTGGGATCGCCCAGGTTGAACTCGATCAACCGCCGCAGGCGTTCAATCGATTCCAGGCTGATGTGTTTGCAGACGAACCCGAGTTGACCATGATCATCGTGGGTCAACATCACATCCATCTTGATCTCGACGTCTTCGTTAAGATGAATATCGACCAGGAAATGCCAGTCCGGATTACCCAGCCACGGCTCGGGCTTCTCGATCAGCAGTCCCTTGAGTGACAGGTCGATCAGCTTCACCGGCCAGGTGAACTCTCCCTGGCTCAGCTCTGTTCTGGCATCGAACGCAATACGTTTGAAGCGGCGGCGATCGGCGGGGAGCTCACTCATGGCGCAATCCTCTTGATGTTCGCTGACTATAGACCGCCACGGTCAAAGCCTGCCAGTGAGGACAGTCGTCTAGACCAATGTCGGGGTATGGCCTTTGCCGTCAGGCGAGCTAAACTCGGGGTGGCTGTCTTTCTTGTCCACCCTGGCTGGAATCATAAAATGAAAAATAATAATAGCCTGCTACGCCATCTACCCTGGCTGCTGCTGGCAATCGTGGGAGCGTGCGCCCTTGGTGTCGTGGCATTGCGTCGAGGCGAGGCGATCAACGCCTTGTGGATTGTGGTCGCAGCCGTGGCCATTTATCTGGTTGCATACCGTTACTACAGTCTGTTCATCGCCAACAATGTGATGCAACTCGACCCGCGACGGGCCACCCCCGCCGTGCTCAACAATGATGGTCTGGACTACGTCCCCACCAACAAACACATTCTTTTTGGTCACCACTTCGCTGCCATCGCTGGCGCGGGGCCGCTGGTCGGTCCGGTATTGGCTGCACAGATGGGCTATTTGCCCGGTACGCTGTGGCTGATTGCCGGCGTGGTCCTGGCCGGTGCGGTTCAGGACTTTATGGTCCTGTTCATGTCCACTCGCCGCAACGGCCGTTCCTTGGGCGACATGGTCCGTGAAGAAATGGGCCGCATCCCCGGGACCATTGCGCTGTTTGGCTGCTTCCTGATCATGATCATCATCCTCGCGGTGCTGGCATTGATTGTCGTGAAAGCTCTGGCCGAAAGTCCTTGGGGCATATTCACGGTGATGGCGACCATCCCGATCGCGATGTTCATGGGCATTTACATGCGCTACATCCGCCCGGGCCGCATTGGCGAAATCTCCGTGGTCGGGGTGCTGTTGCTGCTGGGCTCGATCTGGCTCGGTGGGCAGATTGCCGCCGATCCGGTCTGGGCCAAAGCCTTTACCTTCACTGGCGTACAGATTACGTGGATGCTGGTCGGTTATGGTTTTGTAGCCGCCTCGCTGCCGGTCTGGCTGATTCTGGCACCGCGCGACTACCTCTCGACCTTCCTGAAAATCGGCACCATCGTGGCCTTGGCGATCGGCATCCTGGTCACCATGCCTGAGCTGAAAATGCCGGCACTGACCCAGTTCATCGACGGCACTGGCCCGGTGTGGAAAGGCGGGTTGTTCCCGTTCCTGTTTATCACTATCGCCTGCGGCGCGGTCTCGGGTTTCCACGCGCTGATCTCCTCCGGCACCACGCCGAAATTGCTGGATAACGAAGTCAACGCCCGTTACATCGGTTACGGCGGCATGCTGATGGAATCCTTCGTCGCCATCATGGCGATGGTGGCGGCTTCGGTGATCGAGCCAGGTGTGTATTTCGCCATGAACAGCCCGGCGGCAGTCGTCGGCGGCGATGTGGTGACCGTGGCCCAAACCGTCAGCAGCTGGGGCTTTGCAATCACCCCGGAAGCGCTGCAAGCGGTGGCCAAGGACATCGGTGAAACCACGATCCTGGCCCGTGCCGGCGGTGCGCCGACCCTGGCGGTCGGTATCGCGCAGATCCTGCACAGTGTCCTGCCGGGTGAAAACACCATGGCGTTCTGGTATCACTTCGCGATTCTGTTTGAAGCGCTGTTCATCCTGACGGCCGTTGATGCCGGCACCCGTGCCGGGCGTTTCATGCTGCAGGATTTGCTCGGTTCCTTCGTGCCGGCGCTGAAACGCACCGAATCCTGGACCGCCAACCTGATCGCGACCGCTGGTTGCGTGGCGATGTGGGGCTGGTTGTTGTACCAGGGCGTCATCGATCCACTGGGCGGCATCAACACCTTGTGGCCGTTGTTCGGTATCTCCAACCAGATGCTGGCCGGTATCGCGCTGATGCTCGGCACCGTTGTGCTGATCAAAATGAAACGCCAACGTTACGTCTGGGTGACCATGCTGCCAGCCGTGTGGCTGCTGATCTGCACCACCACCGCCGGTTTCATCAAGCTGTTCGACGCCAACCCGGCGATCGGCTTCCTGTCGCTGGCGAAAAAATACAGCGATGCGCTGGCCAACGGTCAGATCCTCGCCCCGGCCAAGGACATCACTCAGATGCAGCACGTGATCTTCAACGCTTACACCAACGCAACGCTGACCGCGCTGTTCCTGTTCGTGGTCTTCAGCATCCTGTTCTATGCGCTCAAGGTCGGTATCTCCGCCTGGGGCAGCAAAGGACGCACGGATAAAGAAGCACCGTTCCAGGCGGTGCCAGATGCGTAATCGAGGATTGCACCATGTTCAATGACCTGAGTCGCCTCGGTAAATACCTCGGTCAGGCCGCGCGCCTGATGGTCGGCATGCCCGACTACGACAACTACGTCGAGCATATGCAAACCAAACACCCGGACAAACCGATGATGAGCTACGAGATGTTCTTCCGGGAACGCCAAGAGGCTCGTTACGGTGGCAAGGGTGGGCCGAAGTGCTGTTGACCCGGTTGTCGGGTTAACTGCAATCCTTGTGGGAGCTAGCCTGCTAGCGATGGCGGCTGAACATTCAACATCACTGTTGATTGACAGTCCGCCATCGCTGGCAGGCTAGCTCCCACATTTGTTTTGTGTTGCTTTTTAATTTTGTGAAACAGGAGATTCCAGTTGTCCTCTCCCATCCCGGTAACCATCCTCAGCGGCTTCCTCGGCGCCGGTAAAACCACGCTGCTGCGCCACCTGCTCAAAGCCGAGCACGGCCTGAAAATCGCGGTGATCGAGAACGAATTCAGTGACGCCGGTATCGACACCCAGCTGTTGGGCGATGAACCGGTGCAAGTGATGACGCTGTCCAACGGCTGCGTCTGCTGCACCATCCACACCGACCTGACCAAGGCCTTGTACCTGCTGCTCGAACGCCTGGACAGCGGCGAAATCGCCTTTGACCGTCTGGTGATCGAATGCACCGGCCTGGCCGACCCGGCGCCAGTGGCGCAAACCTTTTTCATCGATGAAGAGCTGCGCGAGCGTTACATCCTCGACGGCATCATCACCCTGGTAGACGCGGCGCACGCCGACACTCACCTGACGCAAACCATCGCCCAGGCGCAAATCGGTTTTGCCGACCGCGTGCTGGTGAGCAAGCGCGATCTGGTGGACGAAGCGACGTTTACCGCGTTGAGCGAGCGCCTGACCCGCATCAACCGTCGCGCGCCGATTCGAGTGGTCGAACACGGCAAGATCGACCTGGCCGAATTGCTCGACGTGCGCGGTTTCAACCTGAATGCCGACCTCGGCGGCGTCAGCCTGCGTCCGGTGACCAAGGCGCCCTCCATCGACCGGATCTCCAGCCTGGTGCTGCGCACCGACAAGCCGCTGGATATCGACAAGCTCAGCGAGTTCATGAACGAGCTGCTGGAAGACCATGGCAAGCAATTGCTGCGCTACAAAGGTGTATTGAGCATTGTGGGCGAGCCGCGGCGCATGGTGTTTCAGGGCGTGTTGAAGCTTTACGGATTCGACTGGGACACCGAATGGGTAGAGGACGAGGCCCGCGAAAGCGTGATCGTGTTCATTGCCGATGATTTGCCGGAAGAGAAAATCCGTGAGGGGTTTGCGCGGGTGGCGGCGGATTGAAAGAGTGTGTTCATCGGTGATGACGCCTTCGCGGGCAAGCCTCGTTCCTACAGGTTCTGCGTAGCCCTTGTAGGCGCGAGGCTTGCCCGCGAAGGCGATCTAACCGGCAACACGATTTTTGCCAGGGATGGGTACCGGATCTAGCAACATCTGTTCAAGAATATCGAGGTGGCGGTTTAGCAAAGCCTCGGCAGTCACCGCATCCCCACGCTCCAGCGCATTGATAATGTCCTCATGCCACGCGCAAGGGGCCTCCATCTGCGCATCAAACTGCGCAATCGCCAATGAAGTCAGCGGCACCAAGCTGCCAAGAAAATGCGCCAATGGTGCATTTCCCGCCATTTCCGCCAACAGCAAATGAAACTCCCCATACAACCGGATCGCCGGGCCGCGCTCTGTACAGTGGCGTTCGCGTTCAAGCAGGGCATGCAGGCGGTTCAAGGGTTGCGCACGAGGTTGTCGGCAGGCCAGCCGCACCAAGGTGGTCTCGGTCAGTCGTCGGGCATGCAGCGTCTGCCGAGTCTGTTCTGCATCGAGCGTGGCAACGCGGGGCCGATGGTTCGCCCGAAGGACGATGATTTGTTGATGAGACAGACGCGTCAGCACGCCACGAATGTCACTGCGTCGAACGCTGAACATCCGCGCCAGGCTTTCTTCGGTAAAGCGGCTGGACGCATTGAGGCGCTGTTCGAGAATGGCGTCGAAGATCCGCGAATAAAGATCTTCCGCCCGCGGTGGAAGGGGCAGGGCAGTGAGTGTTTGCGGTGAAGCGAAGCTGTTCATGGCCTGTCTCCGGTTCGAAGAAGTTTTAACTGCCGAAGTTGTCGTCTGGAATATTCAGTTCTATGCCCATCCGCTGGCCTTCCCGCAGGATGTGCCGACGCATCTCGGCACTGGCCTGGGCGCTGTTTTTGCTGCGAATCGCGCGCACCACGGCTTCGTTCTCCTCAAGGCGCTCAGCCAGATGCTCGGGGGAGTTGCGCAGCACCTCGGCGCTTTGCTTGAGGGCATTGCTGGTCTGCTGCACCACGCTCTGGAAAATCGGGTTCGAGGTCAGCGTGAACAGTTCTTCGTGGAACGCGATGTAGGCATTCACCCCGGCCTCGCTGTCGTTGGCCTCCAGCGCTTCGCGCATGTCCATCAAGGTCAGGCGCAGTTGCCCGACCTCCTTGCTGCTGATCGACTGCGCGACCAGGCCGACGATGAACGGCTCGAGGGTGTAGCGCAGTTGCAAGACATCTTCCAGGCTGGCGCCGGCGACCGCGCTGTCATGGCTTTGGCTGTCGCTGAGATGGGCGTCCAGCACCACCACGCCTTTGCCGGGCATCGAGCGCACCAGGCCAAGGGTTTCCAGCACGATCACCGCTTCACGCAGGCTCGGGCGGCTGATGCCCAGTTGTTCGGCCAGCTCACGCTGCCCAGGCAGCATTTCGCCGGAGCGCCACTGACCACGGGCCAAAGCGGCCCGGAGTTTTTCTACGACTGAGTTCACAACGGTCGACGAGGTAATCACTGTTCGCTCCATGAGCATCCAAAACGGTTGTTGACCGTGCCTGCCCGAAGACAGGCACGGCGTTTATTCAGAATTCCTGCTGATGTGCCGGGGCGACGGGTTTTCTCGGCTGGAAGGTATACCCCACCTGGCCGGAAAGCACTTTGTTCGCCCGTTGAATATCGATGTCCTTCTCCCAGCGGGCGATGGCCACGGTGGCGACGCAGTTGCCGATCAGGTTGGTCAGCGCCCGGCCGATGCCCATGAACCAGTCCACCGCCAGCACCAATACCAGGCCGACCACCGGAATCGCCGGGATCGCCGTGAGTGTCGCTGCCAGAATCACCAGCGCCGAACCGGGAATCCCGTGGGCCCCTTTTGAGGTAATCAGCGAGACCAGCAGAATCGTCAGCAAGTCGGTCATGGCCAGCGGCGTGCCGGTGGCGTTGGCGATGAAGACGATGGCGAGGGTCAGGTAGATCGAGAACCCGTCGAGGTTGAACGAGTAACCCGTCGGAATCACCAACCCCACTGTCGAACTGCCGATGCCCAGATGCTCAAGCTTGCGCATGATTTGTGGCAGCACGGCGTCGGACGAAGCGGTGCCCATGACGATCAGCAGTTCTTCGCGCAGGTACTTGAGCAACGGCCACATCTTCAGGCCCGAAAGGCGCATCACCAGGCCGAGAATCAATGTCACAAACGCCACGCAGGTCAGGTAAAACAGGCCGACCAGGCTGCCCAGGTGTTGCAGGGAATCCAGGCCATATTTGCTGGTGGTGAAGGCGATGGCGCCGAACACGCCGATCGGCGCCAGGCGCACGATCATGCCCATGATGCGGAAGATTACGTGGCTCAGCTCATTGATCAGCCGGGAAATCCCCGACGCTGCTTCGCCCACCAGGTTCAGCGCACTGCCGAACAGCACTGAAAACAGCAGGACTTGCAGGATGTTGTTCTCCGCGAAGGCGCCGATGACCGAGGTGGGGATCAGGTTCATCAAGAACTGGGAGGTGGTTTGCATGTGCTGGCCGCGCTGGGCGATGTCGCCCATGTCGGCAGCGGAAAGCTGATCCAGATGAATGTTCGCGCCGCTGCCGATGCCGGTGGTGAATGCGAACACCAGACCAATCACCAGGGCGATGGTGGTCAGGATTTCGAAGTAGATCACCGATTTCAGGCCGATGCGCCCGACCTTCTTCAAGTCGCCGGCACCGCTGATACCGCTGACCACTACGCAGAACACAATCAGGCCGATGAGCATCTTGATCAGTTTGATGAAGCCATCGCCGAGCGGTTTGAGCTGGGCGGAGTATTCAGGAAGGGTCAGCCCGCAGACGATGCCGAGCACCAGTCCGAGAACCACTTGGAGGAAGATTGAACGCGAGCACCATCTGAGCATGGGAGGAATCCTGGTCGGTGTCCTGGCTGCCGTGCGCTTGAGTGGGCGCATCAGATTCAGGACTTAATTATTGTGGTCTTACCGGTATGTCCAGTGCAGGCGCAGTCTAGGCGCTGTTTTTGGGTGATCGCAAGCGGAAATTACATAATTGGCATGACCGGTCTGACCAGTGGTGCAGACTCCTACAAATCCAGGGCGAAAAAAAACCGGCCATCACGTGGCCGGTTTTTTATGGCTGCGGTTTAGCGCCGCAATTAAGCGCCGTACACCGGCAGTTTCTTGCAGATGGCCTTGACCTTCTCACGAACGGCATCGATCACCGCTTCGTTGTTCAGGTCAGCCAGGATGTCGCAGATCCAGCCGGCCAGTTCTTTGCACTCTGCTTCCTTGAAGCCGCGAGTGGTCACAGCCGGAGTACCGAAGCGCAGGCCGGAGGTGACGAACGGGGAGCGTGGGTCGTTTGGCACGGAGTTCTTGTTCACGGTGATGAACGCTTTGCCCAGAGCGGCGTCGGCGTCTTTACCGGAGATTTCCTGCTTGATCAGCGACAGCAGGAACAGGTGGTTCTTGGTCCCGCCGGAAACCACATCGAAACCACGTTCGATGAACACTTCGGCCATGGCCTGGGCGTTTTTCACCACTTGTTGCTGGTAGGTCTTGAACTCAGGCTGCAGCGCTTCCTTGAAGCAGATCGCTTTGGCGGCGATCACGTGCTCCAGCGGGCCACCCTGGGCGCCCGGGAATACCGCGGAGTTCAGCTTCTTCTCGATGTCGGCGTTGGCGCGAGCCAGGATCAGGCCGCCACGTGGACCGCGCAGGGTCTTGTGCGTGGTGGTGGTCACGACGTCAGCGAACGGAACCGGGTTCGGGTAGACGCCAGCGGCGACCAGACCGGCCACGTGGGCCATGTCGACGAACAGGTAGGCACCGACTTTGTCAGCGATTTCGCGGAAACGCGGGAAGTCCAGAATCTGCGAGTAGGCAGAGAAACCGGCCACGATCATTTTTGGCTTGTGCTCAACCGCCAGACGCTCGACTTCGTCGTAGTCGATCAGGCCGTTGGCGTCGATGCCGTATTGAACGGCGTTGTACAGCTTGCCGGAGGAGGAAACGCTGGCGCCGTGGGTCAGGTGACCGCCGTGGGCCAGGCTCATGCCCAGGATGGTGTCGCCCGCTTGCAGCAGTGCCAGGTACACGGCGCTGTTGGCTTGGGAACCGGCGTGTGGCTGAACGTTGGCGTAATCGGCGCCGAACAGTTCTTTGGCGCGGTCGATGGCCAGTTGCTCAACCACGTCGACGAACTCGCAACCACCGTAGTAGCGCTTGCCCGGGTAGCCTTCGGCGTACTTGTTGGTCAGTACCGAGCCTTGAGCTTCCATCACCGCTGGGCTGGTGTAGTTTTCCGAAGCGATCAGCTCGATGTGTTCTTCCTGGCGCTGAGCTTCTTGCTCCATGGCGGCAAAAAGATCGGCGTCGTACTTGGCAATAGTCAAATCACGGCTGAACATGGCGGTCCTCAAGGATCGGGGCAGAAAAGGGGGGCATTCTAACTCAACCGCTTTTAGATGGCATATGAAAGGACATCATGTCGCAGACGAAAGGAATTCAGCTTCTGGCTGTAAGCCTCAAGCGGCAAGTCAAAAGCGGACCGGCCACTGCTTGAAGCTTGCCACTTGAAGCTTCCAGCTTTCTTCATGTTTGATTGATTGGAGCTGTTGACTCCAATCAATCAAACATGAAGAGCGCATCATTGCTGAACTGCGCCTCAAACCGGCTCGCCGGCATCGGCCGGCCGAACAGATACCCCTGAACCTCATCGCAACCATGCTCACGCAGGAAATCGAGCTGCTCGTGGGTTTCCACGCCTTCGGCGATCACCGCCAGATTCAGGCTGTGGGCCATCGCAATGATCGCCCGGGCAATCTGCGCATCCTGTTCACCCGACGGCAGGCCATCTACGAAGGTGCGGTCGATTTTCAGCACGTCGATCGGGAATTGCTTGAGGTAGTTGAGCGAGGAATACCCGGTGCCGAAGTCATCGACCGCAATACTCAGGCCGAGGTTTTTCAATCCGGCGAGGATCTGCATCGCTTCGCTGACTTCGCGCATCAGGATACTCTCGGTCAGCTCCAGCTCCAGGCACGCCGGCGGCAGGCCGGTCTCCTTGAGGATGGTGGCAATCCGCGTCCCGAGTTGGCCGTCGGAGAATTGCCGGGCCGAAATGTTCACCGACACCTTAGGCACCCGCACCTTGGCCTGATGCCAGGTCTTGAGCTGACGGCAGGCTTCGCTGATCACCCAGTCACCGACATCCACCACCAGCCCGAGCTCTTCGAGCACCGGAATGAAATCCCCCGGCGGCACCAGGCCGCGACGTGGATGACGCCAGCGCAGCAGCGCTTCGGCGCCGGTCAGGCGTTTGCCGTCGCCGCTGAACTGCGGCTGGTAGTACAGAACGAATTCGTCTTGTTCCAGGGCATGGCGCAAGTCGCTTTCCAGCTCCAGGCGCTCCAGGGCGCTGGCGTTCATGTCCGCCTGATAGAACTGGAAGTTGTTCTTGCCGCGCTCCTTGGCGTGGTACATCGCGGTGTCGGCGTTTTTCATCAGCTGACTGAGTTCGTTGCCATCCTGCGGGCTCAGCGCGATGCCGATACTGGCGGTGACGAAGAACTCGCGGCCTTCCAGCACGAACGGTTTCACCAGGCTGGCGAGGATCTGCTCGGCGACATGGATCGCCCGGTTCAAGGCGACCTCACGGTTGGCCCGCGGTTGGAGCAGCAAGGTGAATTCATCGCCGCCCATGCGCGCCACGGTGTCGTCATCATCGACGCAACCGAGCAGGCGCGTGGCCATTTCCTTGAGCATGCGGTCGCCGGCGGCGTGGCCGAGGGAGTCGTTGATCGGCTTGAAACGGTCGAGGTCGAGGAACATCAGCACGACCCAGGACTTCTGCCGCTCGGCCGATTGCAGCGCGGTGTGCAGGCGGTCCTGGAACAGCGTGCGGTTGGGCAGGTGGGTCAGGGCGTCGTAGTAGGCGAGGCGGTGAATCCGCTGTTCGCTGGCCTTGCGCTCGCTGATGTCGCTGAAGAAGCACACGTAACTGGCCAGGTCACCTTCATCGTCGAGCACCGCCGTTATGCCGACCCAGGCCGGGTAATGCTCGCCGTTGCGCCGCTTGAGCCAGACTTCGCCTTCCCAGGTGCTGTTCTGATGCAGTTGTTTGAGCACATAACGCAGATGGGCTTCCTGCTGCTCGTCGACGGTCAGCATGTTTGGCAACTGGTCCAGCACCTGCTCCACGGCATAACCGCTGACCCGACTGAACGCTTCGTTGGCCTGGACGATGTAGCCGGCCGGGTCGGTGATCAGGATCGCCGACGTCGAATGTTCGAAAACCGTGGCCGCCATGCGCAGGTCTTTTTCGGCCCTGCGTTGCTGGCTGATGTCGCGTCCGACGCCGAGCACGCCTTCGAAGGCCCCGTGTTCGTCCCAGACCAGCACCAGCCGTAGCTCGATCGGGATCTTGCGCCCGTCGGCCCGCAGGCAATCGAACAGGAACAGTTGGGTCTGCACCTGAGTGCGCAGCAGCGCCAGTTGCTCGGGTTTATCCAGCGCTTTGCTGACCCGATCCATCAGGCCGTAAATGCCGGTCAGTTGCTGCGGGTTGGCGATGGTCGATTGCCAGCCGTTCTGGAAGATCCACTCGGCGTCGTAGCCCAGCACGGCATGCACCGACGGGCTGACGTAATTGAGTGCCATTTTGCTGTCGGTGGAGAAAATCACGTCGCTGATGCTTTCGGCGAGCATCCGGTAGCGCTGCTCGCTGTCACGCAGGGATTCACTGGCTTCGATCTGTTCGGTGATGTCCTTGGCCACGCCGATGATCCGCGTGACTTGATCGTGTTTGTCCCGCGCCAGTGCCTGTTCGCGAATGTCGAAACGCCGCCACTTGCCGTCACGATGACGGAACCGCAACTGGCATTGCAGCAATTGGGTGTAACCCCCGTGACGCTGGGCCTGGCGCGAGCGGTGGTAGTCATCGGCATCTTCGGGGTGCAGGAGGATTTCCCAGAAGTACTCGCCCATCTGGTGCAACTCGGTACGGTTGTAACCGAGGGTCTGGCCCAGGTGGTGGTTACTGAAAATCATCCGCTGGCTGATCACGTCCTGCACGTACAGGTGGTCCGGCACAGTGCGCACCACATCGGACCAGAACCCTTCGCGTTCCAGCAGCGACAGTTCGATGAGTTTACGGCTGGTAATGTCGGTGATGCTCAGGATCACCGCTTTATAGTCGGCGTAATCTTCCGGCAGGCGCAGCACCAGCCACAGGTGCTGGTCGCGGCCATTGAGGTCCTGGAGTTTGATTTCCAGCTCGAGCTGTCTCTGCTGGTTGAACACCGTTTCGATCACTTGGTGGCCGATGGCGGTGCCGTCCAGCGGGCAACCGTCAATCAACAGTTTCCAGGCCTGAGCGCAAGAGTTGACGTTGAGCAGTTGCAGGGCGACCTGGTTGACCTCGGTGATGCGCAGTTCCTGGAGCAGTTGCTCGCGTTGCTCCGGTATGTCGAGCCACGCCTTGAGTTGCTCGCTGCTGTGCAGTTGGGCTTTGTCGAAGAAGGTCTTGAGCCCGGAGACGTCCAGTACGCACAGGGCAACGCCCGTGCCTTCGAAAATATCGTGATAGCGGCGGCGGCCTTCATGCAACTGGCGCTGACGGCGGCGAATGTTCAGCAACACGATGAACGGCAGCAGGGAGAAGGCCAGGCCCAGCAGGCATTTGCCGATGAATGCCGGCAACAGTTGTTCGAGCACTTGCTGGCGATCGAACAGTCCGCGCAGTTGCCAGTCGCTGCTGCTCAGGGGCACTGTCAGCACACTTTTGGCCAGATCGTCGGGGGATAACGCGCTCGGTTTGACCGAAGGCGACGCTTCATCGCGGCTGATGATCTGGTGATTGACCCGGTTTTCCACCAGCCACAGCGGACGGATGCCGGCTTCGTTTTGTTTGGTCAGTGACGAGAAAAACGTCGGTGTCAGGCGCAGGGCCCAGTAGCCACGACTGCTGCCGCTGGCTTGATGCAGCAGCAGATGCACCACTGAACCGTCGTCGGCATTGCTGAAATAGTGGGCCTGGGCGCGGCTGCGCCGGACCAGTTCACCCAGGTAATCGGCATCCTGGGCGTCGGCGGCGCTGTCACTGAGGACTTTGCCGGAAGGACTGAGTAGCGCCAGGCTGCGCAGGTCAGGCAGCGATTGTTGCAGTTTGCGCAGTAGCGCCTGCTGTTCGTCGGCACTTTGCGGTTGTTCGACGATCGGTAGCAGGTTCAGTGCAATCTGGGCGTTGAGCGCCATGTTCAGGCTGACTTGCGCGGCCAGATCGGCGGTGTAGTCGATGGTGTATTGCCGCTGGTGCTTCTGTGTTTCGCGCAGCTGATCCAGCAGCTGCCAGAACAGCAAGGCGAGCAACAACAGCACGAGTATCGCCAGCGCACCCTTCAAGGATCCGCGCAGGGGCGCGCCGGGCGCAGGATGAGGTGCGCTCACGGACGAAGGCGGAGAGACATTGGACAAACTGTAATCCTGCGGTTTGGCTGGACTGGCGCGACGTGCACTATAAGCCGGACGCCCGGAGGGCGGCTAGCATGCCTTGTGTTGTGGCGAAGTGCCAGCCCCTGCCGGCTGGACTGCCATCTGTCATTCAGGTAGCTTTGCCGGTTACGCGGGAGCGTTCCAGCTCCTAGACTCAGACTTTTTCAGCGCTCATGCATTGATACATTATCAATCTGACGACGCGCACAGTCTGGCCAGGCATCGCCTGCGCTCCAATCATTCATCTGTCACTGACCCAAGGTTCTCCATGGCTCAATACGTCTTCACCATGCATCGGCTGGGCAAAGTTGTTCCGCCGAAGCGGGAAATCCTGAAAAATATTTCGCTGTCCTTCTTCCCCGGCGCCAAGATCGGCGTGCTCGGCCTCAACGGTTCGGGTAAGTCCACGCTGTTGAAAATCATGGCGGGCGTCGACACCGAGTTCGAGGGCGAAGCGCGTCCGATGCCGGAGCTGAACATCGGCTACCTGCCACAAGAGCCGATCCTGGACCCGACCAAGACCGTGCGTGAAGTGGTCGAGGAAGCGGTCAGCGTGATCAAGACCGCCCAGGCTCGCCTGGACGAGGTCTACGCCGCTTACGCTGATGAAGATGCCGACTTCGACAAACTGGCCGCCGAACAGGCCAAGCTCGAAGCCATCCTGCAAGCCAGCGACGGTCACAACCTGGATCGCCAGCTGGAAGTCGCCGCCGATGCGCTGCGTCTGCCGGCCTGGGATGCCAAGATCGAATTCCTCTCCGGTGGTGAGAAGCGTCGCGTGGCCCTGTGCCGCCTGCTGCTGTCTGCTCCGGACATGCTGCTGCTCGACGAACCGACCAACCACCTGGACGCCGATTCCGTCGCCTGGCTGGAGCACTTCCTGCACGACTTCCCGGGCACCGTAGTCGCGATCACGCACGACCGGTACTTCCTGGACAACGTCGCCGGCTGGATCCTCGAGCTCGACCGCGGCGCCGGTATCCCTTACGAGGGCAACTATTCGGGTTGGCTGGAAGCCAAGTCCGACCGTCTGGCTGCCGAATCCAAGCAGCAGTCGGCCCACGAAAAAGCCATGAAGGAGGAACTGGAGTGGGTGCGTAAAGGCGCCAAGGCCCGCCAGTCCAAATCCAAGGCTCGTCTGCAACGCTTCGAAGAAATGCAGTCGCAGGAATTCCAGAAGCGCAGCGAAACCAACGAGATCTACATCCCGGCCGGTCCACGCCTGGGTGACAAGGTCATCGAGTTCAAGAACGTTTCCAAGGGTTACGGCGATCGCGTGTTGATCGACAACCTGTCGTTCTCCATGCCCAAAGGCGCCATCGTTGGCGTGATCGGCGGTAACGGTGCCGGTAAATCGACCCTGTTCCGCATGTTGATGGGCAAGGAAACGCCGGATTCGGGCAGCATCGAAGTCGGCGAAACCGTGCAGCTGGCGTGCGTCGATCAGAGCCGCGAAGACCTGGACGGCAGCAAGACGGTGTTCCAGCAAATCTCCGACGGCTCCGATCAGATCCGCATCGGCAACTACGAGATCCCGTCGCGTACCTACGTCGGTCGCTTCAACTTCAAGGGCGGCGACCAGCAGAAGTTCGTCAAGGACCTGTCCGGTGGTGAGCGCGGTCGCTTGCACCTGGCCCTGACCTTGAAAGAGGGCGGCAACGTCCTGCTGCTCGACGAACCGTCCAACGACCTCGACGTTGAAACCTTGCGTTCCCTGGAAGAAGCCCTATTGGACTTCCCGGGCGCCGCGATTGTGATCTCTCACGATCGGTGGTTCCTTGACCGCGTCGCGACGCACATCCTGGCTTACGAAGACGACTCGCAAGCGGTGTTCTTCGAAGGTAACTACACCGAGTACGAAGCCGATCGCAAGAAACGCCTCGGCGAAGCGGCTTCCCAGCCGCATCGTGTACGGCACAAGAAACTGGCCTGATATCGGGCGGGTTGCATGAAAAAACGGAGCCTTCGGGGCTCCGTTTTTTTATGGGTTTTTGCGACACCGCGGCGCGGCCATCGCCAGCAGGCTGGCTCCCACAGGGGATATGTGAGCGGCACAAATCCACTGTGGCAGCTAGCCTGCTAGCGATGACGGCCTGACGATCACTCGATCTCTATGCTCAACACCTCAATCATCAAATCCCCCACCGGCCGCTTCCACACCACTTCATCCCCGACCTGCGCGCCCAACAACGCCCGCCCCAGCGGCGAGCCCCAGTTGATCAGCCCACTCGCCGCATCCGCCTGATCCTCACCCACCAACTGCACGCGCTGTTCGTGGCCCTGTTCATCGGCAAACGTTACCCACGCGCCAATCTGGACTTTATCGGTCGAGGAGGCCGGTACGACTAACTGAGCGCTTTGCAGACGTTGATTGAAATATCGCCAGTCACGCTCCAGATCGGCCTGGCGCTGTTTGTCCGCGAATTCGCCTTTCGCACTCTGTCCATTGAGCAGGTTTTGCACTTCGGCGACTTTCGCCTGAAGCTGCGCCAGCCCGGCGGGCGTGACGTAATTGGGCTGTGTGCTGACTTGCCGTTCGACCGGCTGATCGGCTTGCGCGGCGGCGTTATCTTCATTGACGAAAGCGCGACTCATGGTTTTCTCCCGTTATAGGGTTTGGGCCATGGTTGCAGGCTTTTAGTTTCGATGGATGTCTGTCCGCGACTCATTGCGAGCGATAGGCACGGGCGGCGTCCTGGTCCTTTTGTTGCTGCCAGGCTTTGTCGCGCTCGTCCCAGTGGTGGCTGCGATAGTCCTCGCGATCCTCGCTTTCGCGCATGGCCTGGCACTGGCGAAAACCGTCGCTCCAGCCTTCGGCGTACTGCTTGTCCTTGAGATAACGCGGGACGTTCTTGCGAAATTCCCCGGTGATTGCCCCGGCAGCTTGTCGGCCACTGCTGCAACCGTCATCGAAACCATCGGCGAACGCCGGTGGATAACCCTTGGCGATCAAATCCTCGTGGGTCGTCTGGCAACCCGCGATCAACATCAACAATCCCAGCACACCTGCGCAACGCCACATCTGCGACTCCCGTGCCGTTGGACGGCCTATGGGTGAAGTCTAGGAGTGGATTCGTGAGGCAGTTGTGAAAGGTGTGTGATTAATCTGTTGGCCACCCCACAGGGACGGTGGGGTGTCAGGTCAATAGTGGTACCACTTCACCTCAAGCATCACTTCGTTCTCGGGCGAGGCGAGGTGGCTGAATTCGCGCTGGGCACTCAGGCGCAGGCCCAGGTTGCGCGACAGTTCCCACTGCTGGTTGAGGCTCACACTGCGGCGCACCTCGCCGTTGGTGAAGAAATCGCCCTTGGTTTCCAGGCTGAAGTTGCCCAGTGGGTTTTTCCACAGCAGACCGCTATTGAAACCTGCCGCCGGTGCGATAAAGCCCGCGAAGTCGTTGTTGTGTTCGACACGCACGGTGCCCAGTGCAAAGCCGAGCATGTCTTCACCCAACTGCCAGGTGCCGCCACCACCACCGTTGACGTGGCTGACCAGCGTTTCATCGTCATGCTTGCCTGGCACGCGTTCCAGGCCGCCCGTGACTTGCCACGATAATGGCTTCAACAACTCATTGCGAGGCGTCAGGGAGCGAATGGTCGCCAGGTCCAGTTGCTGGAACTGCCAGTCATTGCCTTCGTACTGGCGCAGTTTCATCTGCAGGATTTCGATCTGCGCACCGAGCGGGAAGCTCTCGGCGTTATCGTTGAGGTCGTGATACGCCATGCGCAGGCCATATTCGCCAAAGGCCTTGTCGCCCCGGGTGCCGATGCCGGCCTGCCAGGTGCGGGATTCATGACCGTCCTCGGGCAGGCCTGGCCTCGGGATGTCCAGCTCAGGGGCGGGGTTCTGGTTGATCGCCCGCAGCAGTTCGAAACTGCGTTGCGCCCTCTCAGGATCGCGCTCCTGACCGTTGGCGCGATAGCGTTCGAGGCGGTAAGACGCATCGATGATCAGCGCCTGGCGGTCGCGCGGTTGAGCCTTGAACGCCGGTGTCTGCAATTGCTTTTGGTCGGCGCTGACTTTCAGCACCCACTCCTGTTCTTCGTCAGTCAACGGCTCGGCGCGGCTCAGCAGTTCCCGTTCACGGGACGGACGATACTGAATGGATTCCACCAGCCCGGCTTCTTTCACCGCTTTGACGGTATCGGTCGGAATGGCCGTCAGTGGAAACTGTTCGGTCAGGCGCAGGCTTGGCCGCGCCACCTGCAGCAGCTCAAGCAGGCGATAGGAGCAGTTTTCGTCGAAAAAGAAATAGTCGAACTGGATCTGCTTCAACTCCCAGACGTGCTCGACCATGCGCTCGGTTTCTGCCTGCGTCAGGTTCAGCCGGTACTCCCACAGGTCCCGGTTTTCGAGGCTGCGGTATTCCGAGAGTTTTTCCTGATACGGCACCAGCGCGAACAGCCCCGGATAGCCGCCCATCAAGCCTTTCCAGGCGTAGAGGATGCTGTTGTCCGAACCTTCGATGTAGGCGCCGAAGTTGATCGCGTAACTGAGCAGCGCGGTGTGATCACTCTGCACATCGGCCTGGTCGATGCGCAGCAAGGTATGGCCGAACATCGATGACGGACTGTTCAGGTAAGCCGCCGGGAAAATCATCACCGCGCTATGGGGCGAGACATCCTTGAACCATTGCTTGAACTCAGTGCAATCGAGCGCCGGCAAATCAGTCAGGTTGAGCTGCGCTTTCAACCAGCGGGTGCGCGCCGGGTACACACATTGGGCATGTTGTTCGCCCGCACTGGCCGGGGCGTACAGCGCCTGCACGGTGGCCGCCAGTTCGCGGTCGGGGTGTTCGTTACCGTCGGGTGCGAGAAAGAACTTTTTGTCGCTGACATAGCTGCGCCAGCCGCCCAGCTTGGCGGTTTCGTAATGGCCCAGGGAAATCCAGAAAGGGTCGTTGGCCAGTTGCTGCAAACGTTGATTGTCGACATGTGGCGCGGCGGACAGCGGGGCGCAGACACAGAGCGCCAGCCAGGCAAGGCGTTTGAGCATAGTGAGCAACTTAAGTCGAAAAAAAATAAAGACCCAAGGGGGGCAGGTCCAAAAAATAAAACCCGCCCCCCGAAAGGAGCGGGTGGGTCGAGCTTAAGCTTGAGTAGCGTACTTGGCCAGACGTGGATCGTTCTTCAGAACGGCCAGGGTGTTGGTATGCACGTCGTCAGCGGTCACGTCAGCCTTGCTGAAGATCTGCTGGAAGTGCTGGTGAGTCACAGCGGCGAAGTGCGCACGGTCTTCCGGCGCCACGCCCAGTACCACGGCATAGGTCGTCAGCGCTTCGCCGTTACCTTTGGCCATGTCTTCGGACAGCTCGTTCATCATGCCATTCATGGCAAACCAGGATTTGCCGCCATAAGTCAGCGACGCATTAGTCGAGCAACCGTTGGTACCAGAAGTCATACCGAACGTTGCGTTACCGGAAGTGCCGTTGGTGGTGGATGCCAGGAAGTGAGCCGGGGTGCCACGCTGACCTTCGAACAGCATGTTGCCCCAACCGCAATCCGGGCCGCCTGGCGCTTGGGCCATGGCGTTGATGGATACAGCGGTGAAGAGAGTACCGAGAAGAATCCGTTTCATAGCTTTGTTCTCTTTATGTGCATACCAATGGACAAGGGGTCTGGCCCAATCCGGCGCCAGTGGGCCAGTTATTAATCCAGCCGCGCAGTTTGGAGTTTAGGCACGTTCCCGGGGTTCCGTGATTTTTTGCAAAACATTCGTTGAAATCATTGATTTGTCCCCGGCCGGCCTGGAGATGACGGTTTGTCTATGCTTTGGCTGGAGGCGCGCCTTGCAAGTGAGGTATGGGCAGCGCCAGAATGCCGCTATCTGCCCCGCCTGATGTAAGGAAGCCCGATGCCTGATCCTGTTGCTGCCAGCTTGCGTCTAGCGCCTGAAGCGCTGACCCGTCCGTTTTCCGCTGAACAGTTCAGCTTCTCTACCACCAATGATCTGGAGCCCTTTCGCGGTGTGCTTGGCCAGGAACGTGCGGTCGAAGCCTTGCAGTTCGGCGTGGCCATGCCACGCCCCGGTTACAACGTATTTGTCATGGGTGAGCCCGGCACCGGCCGGTTTTCGTTCGTCAAACGCTACCTGAAAGCCGAAGGCAAGCGCCTGCAGACCCCGGCCGACTGGGTCTACGTCAATAATTTCGATGAGCCTCGCGAGCCTCGTGCACTGGAATTGCCATCGGGCACTGCTGGCGCCTTCATCGGTGACATCAACGGCTTGATCGACAACCTGCTGGCGACTTTTCCGGCAGTGTTCGAGCACCCGTCCTACCAGCAGAAAAAAAGCGCCATCGACCGCGCCTTCAACCAGCGCTACGACAAGGCACTGGACGTGATCGAGCGCCTGGCGCTGGAGAAGGAGGTCGCGCTTTACCGCGACGCCAGCAACATCGCGTTCACGCCCATGAGCGAAGGCAAGGCCCTGGACGAAGCGGAATTCGCCCAGTTGCCGGAAGCCGATCGCGAGCGTTTCCACGACGATATTTCCGGTCTGGAGGAGCGACTGAACGAAGAGCTCGCCAGCCTGCCGCAATGGAAGCGCGAGTCGAGCAATCAGCTGCGCCACCTCAACGAAGAAACCATCACGTTGGCCTTGCAGCCGTTGCTGTCGCCGTTGTCGGAGAAATACGCCGAGAACGCCGCCGTTTGCGGTTACCTGCAAGCCATGCAGGTCTACCTGCTCAAGACCGTGGTCGAGCAACTGGTGGACGACAGCAAGACCGACGCCGTCGCCCGCAAATTGCTGGAAGAGCAATACGCCCCGAGCCTGGTGGTCGGTCATTCGTCCAGCGGCGGTGCGCCGGTGGTCTTCGAGCCGCACCCGACTTACGAAAACCTGTTTGGCCGCATTGAATACAGCACCGATCAGGGCGCGATGTACACGACCTATCGGCAACTGCGGCCGGGCGCATTGCACCGGGCCAACGGCGGTTTTCTGATCCTTGAAGCGGAAAAAATGCTCAGCGAGCCGTTCGTGTGGGATGCGCTCAAGCGCGCCCTGCAATCGCGCAAGCTGAAGATGGAATCGCCGC
Source organism: Pseudomonas sp. SJZ077 (assembly GCF_007993905.1). NCBI lineage: Bacteria > Pseudomonadati > Pseudomonadota > Gammaproteobacteria > Pseudomonadales > Pseudomonadaceae > Pseudomonas > Pseudomonas sp. SJZ077. Next base: position 88,713 of record NZ_VIUJ01000011.1, on the reverse strand, counting down.
TTGGTGAGCTGGGCCGCCTGGCCACCGTGACCCTGACGCCGCAACACATTCCGTTGCAGGTCAAAGTCGTCATCATCGGTGCGCGTCAGCTGTATTACACGCTGCAAGACCTCGATCCGGACTTCCAGGAGATGTTCCGCGTCCTGGTGGATTTCGACGAAGACATCCCGATGGTCGACGAGAGCCTGGAGCAGTTCGCCCAGTTGCTCAAAACCCGCACCTCGGAAGAAGGCATGGCGCCGCTGACGGCCGATGCCGTGGCGCGCCTGGCGACTTACAGCGCGCGCCTGGCCGAACACCAGGGGCGTTTGTCGGCGCGCATCGGTGATCTGTTCCAACTGGTCAGCGAGGCGGACTTCATTCGTCACCTGGCGGGGGACGAGATGACCGATGCCGGGCATATCGAACGGGCGCTAAAGGCCAAGGCCACCCGTACCGGGCGGGTCTCTGCGCGGATTCTCGATGACATGCTCGCCGGGATCATCCTGATCGACACGGACGGCGCCGCCGTCGGCAAGTGCAACGGGCTGACCGTGCTGGAAGTCGGCGACTCGGCGTTCGGTGTGCCGGCGCGGATTTCCGCCACGGTCTACCCGGGCGGCAGCGGCATCGTCGACATCGAGCGCGAGGTCAACCTCGGCCAGCCGATCCACTCCAAGGGCGTGATGATCCTCACCGGGTATCTGGGCAGTCGTTACGCCCAGGAATTCCCGCTGGCGATTTCCGCGAGTATCGCGCTGGAGCAGTCCTACGGTTACGTCGATGGCGACAGTGCGTCGCTGGGCGAGGCGTGCACGCTGATTTCGGCCCTGTCGAAAACGCCGCTCAAGCAATGCTTTGCGATCACCGGCTCGATCAACCAGTTCGGTGAAGTGCAGGCGGTAGGCGGGGTCAACGAGAAGATCGAAGGCTTCTTCCGACTCTGCGAAGCCCGTGGGCTGACCGGTGAGCAGGGGGCGATCATTCCTCACGCCAACGTCGCTACGCTGATGCTCGACGAGAAGGTGCTCTCGGCGGTGCGTGCGGGGCAGTTCCATGTCTACGCCGTGCGCCAGGCTGACGAGGCGTTGAGCCTGTTGGTTGGCGAACCGGCCGGTGCACCGGATGCCGATGGCCAGTTCCCCGAAGGCAGCGTTAACGCACGGGTGGTGGAACGCTTGCGCGTGATCGCGGAAATGATCAGCGAAGAAGACCTCAAGGAAGCCGAGAAGGAAGCGGCGCTGGAAGCCCTGGTGGAGGCCAAACCGGCCTGACCGATCTGAGGATCACCCCGATCCACAGTGGGAGTGAGTCTGCCCGCGATGTGGCACTTTCATCCAACACATGTGTTGGCTGAAAGTTCGCTATCGCGGGCAGGCTCAGTCCCACATTTGTGATGTGTCCACTTCAAGAAAGTGCCATCACTCTGACGTCAATATTCACACAATGACCATTCGGCGCCTTCTGGTCTGACTTGACGTGCTAGTCAGACTTTTCTTCTATTCTCAGCTCAAGGATATCGACAGTAATCACTGGATCGAGACAGCCTTCCCGTGGGGGCTGAACACCGGATCTACCGAGGGTCGCCGCCATGTCGCGCAACCTCTGCCTCACCCGTCAATGCCTGGGCCTTGTGACCCGTATCGAGTGTGCCATCCGTCCGTTGGCGGGGGATACGGGCATGTGGACCTTGCTCTTCGCCGCCGGAATGGCCGGCGAACAACCTTCCGCCATCAAGGCGCAGGGACCGTTTCATGGGCCTTTCGTGGCGGAGTCCATCCTCGACACGATTGTTGAAAGCCTGACGCTGCATGGCTACGAACTGGCCGATGACCCACAAATCTGGTGCCTGCACCTGCAAGCCCAGCTGCGGGAAATCAACGGGGGCCGTTGCCGCAACCTCAATGGCTGAGTTCGGCGCGGCCACTGAAACCGGTTATTGATCAAGGTGGCTCAAATCCGCCTTGGTCAGTTTGACCTCGAAACCATATTGCACCGTGGTGAGGTCGGTTCGCTGATAGGTTTCCAGACGTGTTGGCTGGCCATAGAAGTAATGCACGGCAAATAGCGCCGGGCCTTCTGCGCTCGCGTCGTGAGTGACCGAAAGGATTTCTTTCAGATAGTTTCCAGAGTCGTCCTTGGCGAAAAAACGCCACTCCTGGGCAGGAAACAGCTTCAAATCAACCACCAAGGCATTGCCTTTGAGTTCCAGGCCTTTGGGCAACGTATGGGCGTCGAGCGTTTGTTTGGCCACCGTCGCCAGAAACAGCGGCATGGAGCCCACTGCATAGGCCGGTGTTTCCGGAAACAGGTTCAAGTCATAGGTGATGGCGCCACGTAGCGGATCGACCTCGTAAGCCTCAAGCGGCAGCTCGATCGGCCCATCGCGCTTGCCACTGCCATCCTCCGTAAAGAACGTGACCGGGCTATCGCCAGCGCTGAACGATGTACCGAGCATCTCGTCATTGAAGCTTCTGGGGTGGTCGAATTCAATGCGTGCGGCGCTGGGGTCATCCACCGACTGACTGACGATGATGCCCTTCTTCAGCTGTTCCTCACTCAATGTCGCGCCCTTGAGCCAGGTCGGGGCCTGATCGTCATACACCACCACCGGTAGGGTCAGTGGCTGGATGGTTTTTGCCGTGGTGTGTGAGTCGAAGCGGCGCACCGGCAGGTTCAGGTCCTTGTGGGTCACCGTGACGGCCGAGAAATCCAGAACGCTCACTTCAACGGTTTCGACCGGACCGTTGAAATACACTTTGGTGTAATGATTCTTCTGCTGCGCCTCGAAGGTGCGCTGTTCTTCGTCGATCTGCTTTTCGAAAGTCTCGCTCCAGGCTTTCTGCTGCTGAATTTTCGCCAGTTGTTTTTGATAGAAGGCAATTTGCGCAGCGGTTTCGTTGATCGAACCCGATCGCGAGAGGAATTGCCCGGTGATGTCCCTGGCCTGGACGATCAGCGGATTCAACGGTGTTTCGCTGACTTCAGGAGCCAGTGGTGCGCTGTTGTTGAATTCGATTTCGGCGTAGTTGTTGCCCAGTTTCAGCAAGGTGACGCTGAGGTTGTCGTTGGTGCGGGTCTGGCCAACGTCTTTTTTCTTCAGGTCGAAGGTGTAGAGCCGGCGCGGGGCGATGACCTCGACCTTGCCTTGCAGGCTCACCGGTTGAGGCTGGTTCTTGTTGTCCATGTCCAGACCGTCGATGAACGGATAGGTCACCGTCAGATCATCCGGGTTGGTCAGGTTGGAACTGGAGGGGCTCAGTTGAATGCCGGGATCGGTTTCCGACCATTCCGGCTGGAACGCGATGACGCGCTTGTTGCTCAAGGTCACCGATTGCCATTCCAGGCCATGGGGAAAGAGAAACGCTGCCGGAATGTTGAAGTTGAAAGGGAACACCGGTTGCAGGTCGGTCAGGTAGTCGGAACTGGAATCCTTGTGCAGCACGAACAGGCCGTTGATGTAGGTGTCGACCAAAGCCTGAGGCGTGGGGTAGTGCTTGAGCACGGCGAGAACGTCTTCGCCGTATTCGGTTTCCACGGGTTTGCTGTCGAGCTTGAGTTGCGCACGCTCGAGCAACAGCAGTGAACCGCCGAGTTCGGCAACGGCATCCTTGAGCTTTGGATCCTCAATCGCATCCAGAGACTTCTCGAACTGCGCGGTCTTTTCCTCGAGGCTAGTCTGGCGCTTCTCATCGCTGGGTGAGCAGCCGCCCAGCAGCAGAGCCAGGCAAATGCCGGCACTCGTTATTGGCAATCGCACATCCATTTCCAGTCTTCCTGTCCGATGTCGCTGAGCTGTCAATAGTCTGGACACTAGCAGAAAAACTTTGTGGCACACGCGCAGGTCGCGGATTTGCCGAAGGTTTCTGGCTGCTTCAGGGTATAGACAGGGGGCTGGTATACTTGCGGCCATTTTCAACATCACGTGTGAGATTCAATGGAACGCTTTATCGAAAATGCAATGTATGCCTCCCGCTGGCTGCTGGCACCGATCTACTTCGGTCTGTCCCTTGGGCTACTGGCGCTGGCGCTGAAATTCTTCCAGGAAGTTTTCCACGTCATTCCCAACGTATTCTCGATGGCCGAGTCGGACCTGATCCTGGTGCTGCTGTCGCTGATCGACATGGCACTGGTGGGTGGCTTGCTGGTGATGGTGATGATCTCCGGTTACGAGAACTTCGTTTCCCAGCTGGACATCGACGACAGCAAGGAAAAGCTCAACTGGCTGGGCACCATGGATTCGTCTTCGCTGAAGATGAAAGTGGCGGCCTCCATCGTGGCGATTTCGTCGATCCACCTGCTGCGGATCTTCATGGACGCCAAGAACGTCGATCCCGAGCATTTGAAGTGGTACGTGATTATTCACATGACGTTCGTCGTGTCGGCGTTTGCCATGGGTTATCTGGATAAGCTGACCAAGCACTGACGCTCACAAAGCCCTGTAGGAGCGAGGCTTGCCCGCGAAGGGGCCGTGTCAGTCGATACAGTTGTTGCCAGTCACACAGCCTTCGCGGGCAAGCCTCGCTCCTACAGTCAGGTGCAAACAGACGGGCGGTGTCGTTTGTGGCTTGTACTTTGAGGTGCCGAAGCCTATGCATGTATTGATATTGGCTTGACACCGTATGAGGTGCATTCATGAACCTTGTTGAATTACGTGCATATGCCATCGCAGGGAAAGTCGATGAGCTGAACCTGATTTCTATGGAAGGCGGGATCTACCTGCTGGAGGCGCGCATGCATGGGGCGGCGTATCCGTTAAGTGATGCCCACGACCATATGCTCCACCTGCGTTCGGTGGAGCATGCGCGTCAAGTGCTGCACCGCTTCCCCACCTTGCCTTTCAACCTTGTGCACACGTCGGTCCATGATGAAATGTGCGGACTCGGTGCCAGTGCAGAAGAGGGCCTGAAGGTGCCGATCGCCTTCAGTTCTCGCTGGTAGCAATGACCCCCTGATCAGCGCAACGGCATCTGTGCTAGTCTGCTGGCCCTTTTGGTTCCGGGCGCTCCGGGACGCGCTGTGCACGCACGGCAAGTTCCCGGGCCGTCCGCACAGCGGAGCAGTGTCATGTCCGAAGTAAATCTGTCCACCGACGAAACCCGCGTCAGCTACGGCATTGGCCGTCAGTTGGGCGACCAACTGCGCGACAACCCGCCACCGGGCGTTAACCTGGACGCGATCCTGGCTGGCCTGACCGACGCGTTCGCCGGTAAGCCTAGCCGTGTAGGTCAGGAAGAAATGTCCGCCAGCTTCAAGGTGATCCGCGAAATCATGCAGGCCGAAGCAGCTGCAAAAGCCGAAGCGGCCGCTGGCGAAGGCCTGGCTTTCCTGGCTGAAAACGCCAAGCGTGACGGCATCACCACCCTGGCCTCGGGCCTGCAATTCGAAGTGCTGACTCAAGGTGAAGGCGCCAAGCCAACCCGTGAAGATCAAGTGCGCACTCACTACCACGGCACCCTGATCGACGGCACTGTGTTCGACAGCTCCTACGATCGTGGCCAGCCTGCAGAATTCCCGGTTGGCGGCGTGATCGCTGGCTGGACCGAAGCCCTGCAACTGATGAATGCCGGTAGCAAATGGCGCCTGTACGTGCCGAGCGAACTGGCTTACGGCGCTCAAGGCGTTGGCAGCATTCCGCCGCATAGCGTTCTGGTATTCGACGTCGAACTGCTCGACGTTTTGTAAGCTCTTGATTCTGTAGGAGTGAAGCTTGCTCGCGAATGCATCACCTCGGTTTCAAGTCAGAACCGAGTTGTCAGGTTCGCGGGCAAGCCTCGCTTCTACGGGGTTTGTAGTGCTACTCATACTTCGATCTTGTGGTTCAGATCGCTCGTCGGGCGCAACGCCCGGGCGTAGCAGAACAGAAACAGATTGCGCACCAGTTCCTTGAGCACCACCGGCTCGCAGGAACTCAAGCCATTGACGTCCAGATCACCCTGATCCTGCAGCTCGTTCAAGGCTTCTTCTTCAAGTACTGCACAGACTTCCCCGGTTTCCCGATGCAGGATCCTGAGGTAGGGGTGTGGGCGGTCCAGCCAGGCATCGATCAAATAAGTCATGGGTCTCATCTCCATTGATGGGTTTCAATGAGAATAATTCTTATTCATCAAATAGCAAGGACCTATTGGCGGTTTGTGATTTATTCCGGGTAAAGATTGCGTAAGGTCAAAACGGCTGGCGTTTGGCTATTGCGAGGATATGTGGGGAGAGGCGGGGCGGGTGAAGCACCATCCCACGCAGGGCGCGGGATGGAAGACAACAGAATCAGACTTTTCTGACGAACTCGGACTTGAGCTTCATCGGGCCGATGCCGTCGATCTTGCAGTCGATGTCGTGATCGCCATCGCACAGGCGGATGTTCTTGACCTTGGTGCCGACCTTGACCACCAGCGACGTGCCTTTGACCTTCAGGTCCTTGATCACGGTTATGGTGTCGCCGTCCTGCAGGACGTTGCCGACCGAATCTTTTTTCACGGTGTCATCGGACGCCGCTTCGGCTTCGCCGCTGGCGGACCACTCGTGGGCGCACTCGGGGCAGATCAGCTGAGCGCCGTCTTCGTAGGTGTATTCGGAATTGCATTTTGGGCAGGGTGGCAACGTGCTCACTAAAGCTCCTTGGATTCAGGATCGCTAAAAAGCGCACATTATATAGGGTTTTAGCTGGGAGGGGGGCGACGCCAAAAACTGTGGGAGCGAGCCAGCTCGCGAAAGCGGTGTGCCAGTCAGCATTCGACTGACAGATTGCTTTCGCGAGCAGGCTTGCTCCCACAGGGTATTACGGTGCAGTTAGTGCGTACGGGCGACCGCAAACTCACTGAGCTCAACCAATGCATCGCGGTATTCGCTGGCGGGCAACGCGTCGAGGCATTTGATTGCACGGGCTACGTAATCGCGGGCCAGTTGCGCGGTGTAATCCAGCGAACCGGACGCTTCCACGGCTTCGCGGATGCTTTCCAGGTCTTCGATACCGCCTTTCTGGATCGCCTTGCGCACCAGTGCAGCCTGCTCCGGCGTGCCTTCGCGCATGGTGTAGATCAGCGGCAGGGTCGGCTTGCCTTCGGCCAGGTCGTCACCGACGTTCTTGCCCAGGGTTTCCGCGTCGCCACGGTAGTCCAGCAGGTCGTCGACGAGTTGGAAGGCCACGCCCAGATGATCGCCGAAGGTGCGTAGCGCTTCGCTCTGTTCCGGTGTGGCACCAGCCAGGGCTGCCGCACTGTGGGTCGAAGCTTCGAAGAGCATCGCGGTTTTGCCGCGGATGACTTCCATGTAGGTTTCTTCGGTGGTGCTGGCATCACGCACTTTGGACAGCTGCAACACTTCGCCTTCGGCGATGATGCGCGTGGCTTGCGAAAGGATCTTCATCACCGGCATGGAGCCCAGTTCGACCATCATTTCGAAGGAACGCGAATACAGGAAGTCGCCCACCAGCACGCTTGGCGCGTTGCCCCACATGGCGTTGGCGGTCGAGCGGCCACGGCGCATGCCGGACATGTCGACCACGTCGTCGTGCAGCAGGGTGGCGGTGTGCAGGAACTCGATGGTCGCGGCCAGCAGGCGCAGGTCATCGCCTTCGCGACCCAGTGCCTTGCCACACAGCAACACTAATAGAGGACGCAGGCGTTTACCGCCAGCCGAGGTAATGTAATCGCCGATTTTCGATACCAGCGGCACTCGGGAAGTCAGCTGCTTCTTGATGATGCCGTCGACGGCGCTAAAATCGTCCGCCACCGCGCGGTAGAAAGCTTGGGGTTGCATCAGCGACAGTTGCTCCAGAAGGGTTGCGCGGCATGCTAGGACCCACGTCGGCGGGTGTCAAGGCACGATGGACGGCCTCTTGCATCGCCCCGGCAGCTTGCGTACAATCGCGCACCCTGAACTTCCTGGGCAGCACCTGCCTTACGCAATTGCAAACAGGCCTTCCAGCCTTATGCAGCCATGCCAGCCAATACCTCTTCTTATAAAGAGCTGGGTGAGCAGGATTATCGGAGAAATACCATGTCGTACGCAGTAATTGTTACTGGTGGCAAGCAATACAAGGTCGCCCCAGGTGAATACCTGAAGATCGAAAAACTGGAAATCGCTACCGGCGAATCCGTTACTTTTGATCGCGTTCTGTTGGTCGCCAATGGCGATGACGTGAACATCGGCGCTCCAGTTGTTGCTGGCGCTACCGTTGTGGCTGAAGTGATCTCCCAAGGTCGTCACGATAAAGTCCGCATCATCAAGTTCCGTCGTCGTAAGCACCACATGAAGCGTATGGGCCACCGCCAGTGGTACACCGAGATCAAAATCACCGGTATTCAGGCTTAATTTCAGCCTAATTCCTCACTAGGAGAATTGACTCATGGCACACAAAAAAGCTGGTGGTAGTACCCGTAACGGTCGCGACTCAGAAGCCAAACGCCTTGGCGTGAAGATGTATGGCGGCCAGGTTATCATTCCGGGCAACATCATCGTGCGTCAGCGCGGCACCCAATTCCACGCCGGTTACGGTGTTGGCATGGGTAAAGATCACACTCTGTTCGCTAAAATCGACGGCGTGATCAAGTTCGAAGTAAAAGGCGCTTTCAACCGCCGTTACGTGAGCATTGTCCCGAAGACTGAAGTCGTCGCGGCATAATTGCGTAGTTGCTGGAAAAGCCCTGTCTCGCGACGGGGCTTTTTCGTTTGTGGGGTGAGTCTCTTGCAAAGCTGTTTGTGATGGGCTCCAGCGCTGGATTTGCGGTCGTTGATTGAGGTCGCTGCGCTCATTTTTGCAAGAGTCTTATGTCTAGATTTTTTCGGCTCGTCCGTATGACGAGAGGCGTTTTGTTATGAAGTTTGTTGACGAAGTATCGATTCGAGTAAAAGCCGGTGACGGCGGCAACGGTTGCATGAGCTTCCGTCGCGAGAAATTCATTGAAAACGGCGGCCCGAACGGCGGTGACGGTGGTGATGGCGGCTCGGTCTACATGATCGCCGACGAAAACCTCAACACCTTGGTGGACTACCGTTACACCCGGCACTTCGATGCCGAGCGCGGTTCCAACGGCGGCAGCACCGACTGCACCGGCAAGAAAGGTGAAGAGTTGGTGCTGCGTGTTCCGGTTGGCACCACCGTCATCGACTCCGCCACTCAGGAAGTGATCGGCGACCTGACCAAGGCTGGCCAGAAACTGCTGGTGGCTCATGGCGGCTGGCACGGTCTGGGTAACACCCGTTTCAAATCCAGTACCAACCGTGCTCCGCGCCAGACCACTCCGGGTAAACCGGGCGAGGCGCGTGATCTCAAGCTGGAAATGAAAGTATTGGCTGATGTCGGTCTGCTGGGTTTGCCGAACGCCGGTAAAAGTACCTTCATTCGCTCCGTATCGGCCGCCAAGCCGAAAGTCGCCGACTACCCGTTCACCACGCTGGTGCCGAACCTGGGTGTGGTCAGCGTCGATCGCTGGAAGAGCTTCGTGGTCGCGGACATTCCGGGCCTGATCGAAGGTGCTTCCGATGGCGCTGGCCTGGGGATTCGCTTCCTCAAGCACTTGTCGCGTACCCGTTTGCTGTTGCACCTCGTGGACATGGCGCCGCTGGATGACGCCAGCGCTCCGGATGCTGCTGAAGTGATCGTCAGCGAGCTGACCAAGTTCAGTCCGTCCCTGGCTGAGCGTGATCGCTGGTTGGTGCTGAACAAGTGCGACCAGATCCTTGAAGAAGAGCATGACGCTCGCGTCAAGGAAATCGTTGATCGCCTGGAGTGGACCGGTCCGGTCTATGTGATCTCCGCCATCTCCAAGCTGGGCACCGAGCGTCTGTGCCACGACATCATGCGTTACATGGAAGATCGTGCTGACCGTCTGGCTAACGACCCGGTTTACAAGGAAGAGCTGGCCGAGCTCGATCAGCGCATCGAAGACGAAGCCCGTGCCCAGTTGCAAGCGCTGGATGACCAGCGTGCCCTGCGTCGCAGCGGCGTGAAGTCGGTCCATGACATCGGCGACGATGACTGGGACGAAGAAGATGTGGATGACGAAGACGGTCCGGAAATCATTTACGTGCGTGACTGATTCGTTGCAGTAAACTTAAGCGCCGCTCAATCGAGCGGCGTTTTAGTATCTGGAAATCGGTAGTCACGAATAACGTTACGGGCGGCGCTGGGTCGCGCTGCCCTCAAGCTAAGGTTGAAGATGATGCGGAGCAAGGTGACAGGTGCGCAGCGTTGGGTCGTGAAGATCGGCAGCGCTTTGCTGACGGCTGACGGCAAGGGCCTGGATCGCGCGGCAATGAGTGTCTGGGTCGAGCAGATGGTGGCTTTGCATGAGGCGGGCGTCGAACTGGTGCTGGTGTCCTCCGGGGCAGTAGCGGCGGGGATGAGTCGCCTGGGCTGGACCGTGCGACCCAGTGCAATGCACGAGCTGCAGGCCGCTGCCGCTATCGGTCAGATGGGTCTGGTGCAAGCCTGGGAGTCGAGCTTTGCCGAGCATGGCCGGCATACCGCGCAGATTCTCCTGACGCACGATGACTTGTCTGACCGCAAGCGTTACCTGAATGCCCGCAGCACCCTGCGTGCGTTGGTCGAGCTGAAAGTGATCCCGGTGATCAACGAAAACGACACCGTGGTCACCGACGAGATCCGCTTCGGCGACAACGACACCCTGGCGGCGCTGGTGGCCAACCTGGTTGAGGCTGACTTGCTGGTGATCCTTACCGATCGCGACGGCATGTTCGACGCCGATCCGCGCAACAACCCCGACGCCAACCTGATTTACGAGGCGCGTGCGGATGATCCGGCGCTGGATGCCGTCGCTGGCGGTACCGGTGGTGCGTTGGGTCGGGGCGGCATGCAGACCAAATTACGTGCCGCACGTCTGGCGGCGCGTTCCGGTGCGCACACCATCATCGTCGGTGGGCGCATTGAACGTGTGCTGGATCGCCTGAAGGCGGGCGAGCGCATCGGCACCTTGTTGTCACCTGAGCGCGGCATGCTGGCGGCGCGCAAGCAATGGCTGGCCGGTCATCTGCAGACCCGTGGCACCCTGGTGCTGGATGCGGGTGCAGTGACCGCGCTGTCCCAGGGCAACAAAAGTTTGCTGCCGGTTGGCGTCAAACTGGTTCAAGGCAGTTTCCGGCGCGGTGAAATGGTGGTGTGCGTGGCGCCGGACGGTCGTGAAATTGCCCGTGGCCTGGCCAACTACAGCGCGCTGGAAGCACAAAAAATCATCGGTCAGTCGTCTGAGGCGATTGTCGGTCTGTTGGGTTACATGGCGGAGCCGGAACTGGTTCACCGCGATAACCTGATTCTGGTCTGAAGGAATATTTGAATGCGTGTGGCAAAAGGATTGTTGGGTCTGCTGTTGGCAATGCCGCTGCTGGCTTCGGCTGAGGAGATTGGCCAAGTGTCGACGGTGTTCAAGTTCGTCGGCCCGAACGACCGTATCGTCGTCGAGGCGTTCGATGATCCGAAGGTCGAGGGCGTGACTTGCTACCTCTCGCGGGCTAAGACGGGCGGTGTGAAAGGTGGGCTGGGTTTGGCGGAAGATCGCGCTGAAGCGTCTATCGCGTGCCGTCAGGTAGGTCCGATCAGCTTCAAGGGTGAGCTGAAGGATGGCGATGAGGTGTTCAAGGAGCGCACGTCGCTGGTGTTCAAGACCATGCAGGTGGTGCGCTTCCTCGACAAGAAGCGCAATACGCTGGTGTATCTGGTCTACAGCGATCGCTTGATCGAAGGCAGCCCGCAGAATGCGGTGACGGCGATCCCGATCCTGCCGTGGACGCACGCCCAATAAGCTGGCGCAAATCGAAATGTGGGAGTGAGTCTGCTCGCGATAGCGGTGTAACAGTCGGCATCAATGTTGAGTGTTGCACCGCTATCGCGAGCAGGCCCACTCCCACATTTTTTTACGCGGCGTTTACCAAATCGCAGGCAATAAAAAACCGACCCTGAGGTCGGTTTTTCAACAAGCTTATCGCTTATGCGGCTACAGCAAGGTTCAGAGCCTTGACGTGACCGTTCAGGCGGCTCTTATGACGAGCTGCCTTGTTCTTGTGGATGATGCCTTTATCGGCCATACGGTCGATAACTGGCACAGCCAGAACGTAAGCTGCTTGAGCTTTTTCAGCGTCTTTTGCGTCGATGGCCTTAACTACATTCTTGATGTAGGTACGAACCATGGAACGCAGGCTGGCGTTGTGGCTGCGACGCTTCTCAGCCTGTTTTGCACGTTTTTTGGCGGAAGGTGTGTTGGCCACCGTCGAGCTCCTCGAAAGACTTTTTAGGAAATAGCAAACAAAATAGGCCGCGAATCATGCCGATGAGTTGATGTCTTGTCAAGGGCGGTTGAGACGTTCCGCTAAGTGGTAGGTATAAAGAGGCGGGATATTTATTTCCGGCGCTTGACCTGTAAACTCGCGAGCTTTGGCTCTGTGCTGCTGCGGCGCGGAGTATCGCATAAGTAGGCGCTTTGTTCGCCTGCTGTTTATCGACAGGCACAAACTCTTTCAATGAATCTGCTCAAATCGTTGGCCGCCGTCAGCTCTATCACGATGCTTTCCCGGATTCTGGGGTTCGTTCGTGACACCCTCATCGCACGCACATTTGGCGCCGGGATGGCGACGGACGCCTTCTTTATCGCCTTCAAACTGCCCAATCTGCTGCGAAGAATCTTCGCCGAGGGTGCCTTTTCCCAGGCATTCGTGCCGATTCTTGCTGAATACAAGAGCCAGAAGGGCGAGGAGGCGACGCGAACGTTCATCGCTTACGTGTCTGGCTTGCTGACGCTGGTACTGGCCCTGGTTACCGCGCTGGGCATCCTCGCCGCGCCGTGGGTCATCTGGGCCACCGCGCCGGGTTTTACCGATACCCCGGAAAAATTCGAGCTGACGACCGATCTGTTGCGCGTGACTTTTCCTTATATATTGTTGATCTCCCTGTCTTCATTGGCCGGTGCGGTCCTCAATACGTACAACCGATTCTCGGTGCCGGCTTTCGTGCCGACGTTGCTCAACGTCAGCATGATCGTCTTTTCGGTATTCCTCACGCCATACTTCGACCCTCCCGTCATGGCCTTGGGTTGGGCGGTACTGGTGGGTGGCCTGGCGCAGTTGCTTTATCAGCTGCCCCACCTGAAAAAGATCGGCATGCTCGTGCTGCCACGCCTGAATCTGCGTGACAGCGGTGTCTGGCGGGTGATGAAGCAGATGTTACCGGCGATTCTCGGCGTGTCAGTGAGCCAGATTTCCCTGATCATCAACACCATCTTCGCCTCGTTCCTGGTCGCCGGCTCCGTGTCGTGGATGTATTACGCCGACCGTTTGATGGAGTTGCCGTCCGGCGTACTGGGCGTAGCGTTGGGCACCATTCTGCTGCCGACCCTGGCCAAGACCTACGCCAGCAAAGATCGCCACGAATATTCGCGAATCCTCGATTGGGGCCTGCGTCTGTGCTTCGTGCTGGTGTTGCCGTGTTCTCTGGCACTGGGGATTCTGGCCGAGCCGCTGACCGTTTCGCTGTTCCAGTACGGCCAATTCAGCGCGTTTGATGCCTCCATGACACAGCGGGCGTTGATCGCTTATTCAGTCGGTTTGCTCGGGATTATCGTGATCAAAGTGCTGGCGCCGGGCTTTTATGCGCAACAAAACATCCGCACTCCGGTAAAAATCGCGATTTTCACCCTGGTCGTTACTCAGCTGTTCAACCTCGTGCTCATCGGCCCGCTGGCTCACGCCGGTCTGGCCCTGGCCATCAGCATCGGTGCCTGCATCAACGCCGGGCTATTGTTCTATCAACTGCGCAAGCAGCAGATGTATCAGCCGCAACCGGGTTGGGCCAAATTCGGCCTGAAGCTTGTGATTGCGGTGTTGGTGATGTCTGCTGTCCTGCTGGCCGGGATGCACTTCATGCCGGCCTGGGATCAGGGGCATATGCTGGAGCGGTTCCTGCGCCTGGGCGCGTTGGTCGCTGCCGGGGTGATCAGTTATTTCGGCATGCTGCTGTTGATGGGCTTTCGTTTGCGCGACTTCAATCGCAAGGCGCTGAGCTGAGGCTTGGGCCTCGATAAACATGGGCGAACCGGCAGTTTTGTCGGCTCGATTACTTTGGGTTACGGTGTTGCCTGTCGTCGGCCGCCGGGTGTGGTTATAATCGACCACTTTATGAGCAAGAAGCGCGTTATGCAGCTGGTTCGAGGCCTCCACAACCTGCGCCCCCAGCATCGGGGCTGTGTCGCCACTATTGGCAACTTTGACGGTGTTCACCGTGGCCACCAGGCTATCCTGGCGAGGCTGCGTGAGCGCGCTATCGAGTTGGGCGTGCCTAGCTGCGTGGTGATTTTCGAACCACAGCCGCGAGAGTTCTTCGCCCCGGACACGGCCCCGGCCCGTCTGGCCCGGCTGCGGGACAAACTGCAGCTGCTGGCCGACGAAGGTGTCGACCGGGTCCTGTGCCTGGCCTTCAACCACCGGCTGAGCAAGCTCAGTGCCAGTGAATTCGTCGATGCCATTCTGGTCGACGGTCTCGGCGTCCAGCACCTGGAGGTCGGTGACGACTTCCGGTTCGGCTGTGACCGGGTAGGGGATTTCGATTTCCTGCAGCAGGCTGGCATCGTTCAGGGCTTTACCGTTGAAGCGGCGCAAACCGTCGAGCTGGACGGCATTCGCGTCAGCAGCACGCAGGTCCGCAATGCCCTGGCCGCTGCCGATTTTGCCTTGGCCGAGCGGCTGCTCGGGCGTCCGTTCCAGATCACCGGGCGGGTCCTTCATGGCCAGAAGCTGGCGCGCCAACTGGGTACGCCCACCGCCAACATTCAACTCAAGCGTCGTCGCGTGCCCTTGACCGGGGTGTACCTGGTCAACGTCGATATCGACGGCAAGACCTGGCCCGGCGTCGCCAACATTGGCGTGCGGCCCACGGTACAAGGTGATGGCAAAGCCCACCTCGAAGTGCACCTTTTAGATTTTGCCGGCGATCTGTATGACCGGCGTTTGACGGTGGTTTTCCACCACAAGCTGCGTGAAGAGCAGCGTTTCGCCTCTCTGGAGGCGCTTAAGACGGCGATCAATGCGGATGTTGCCGCCGCCCGTGCCCTGTCGCACCTAGCGCCAATCGCTAATGAAGAGCCTTAAATGACCGACTATAAAGCCACGCTAAACCTTCCGGACACCGCCTTCCCAATGAAGGCCGGCCTGCCTCAGCGCGAACCGCAGATTCTGCAGCGCTGGGACAGCATTGGCCTGTACGGTAAGTTGCGCGAAATTGGCAAGGATCGTCCGAAGTTCGTACTTCATGATGGTCCTCCTTACGCCAACGGCACGATTCACATCGGTCATGCGCTGAACAAGATTCTCAAGGACATGATCATCCGCTCGAAAACCCTGTCGGGGTTCGACGCGCCTTATGTTCCGGGCTGGGATTGCCACGGTCTGCCGATCGAACACAAAGTCGAAGTGACCCATGGCAAAAACCTGGGCGCGGACAAAACCCGCGAACTGTGTCGCGCCTACGCCACCGAGCAGATCGAAGGCCAGAAATCCGAATTCATCCGTCTGGGCGTGTTGGGCGACTTCGCCAACCCGTACAAGACCATGGACTTCAAGAACGAGGCCGGTGAAATCCGCGCGCTCGCCGAAATCGTCAAGGGCGGTTTCGTGTTCAAGGGCCTGAAGCCCGTGAACTGGTGCTTCGACTGCGGTTCAGCCCTGGCTGAAGCGGAAGTCGAGTACGAAAACAAAAAGTCCTCGACCATCGACGTGGCCTTTCCGATTGCCGACGAAGCCAAGCTGGCTGCCGCTTTCGGTCTGGCGTCCCTGGCCAAACCTGCCTCGATCGTGATCTGGACTACCACCCCGTGGACCATCCCGGCCAACCAGGCGCTGAACGTTCACCCGGAATTCAACTACGCCCTGGTCGACGTCGGCGACAAACTGCTGGTGCTGGCTGAAGAGCTGGTCGAGTCGTGCCTTGCCCGCTACAGCCTGGAAGGCTCGGTCATCGCGACCACCACCGGTAAAGAACTGGAACTGATCAACTTCCGTCACCCGTTCTACGATCGCCTGTCGCCGGTTTACCTGGCCGATTACGTTGAGCTGGGCGCTGGCACCGGCGTGGTTCACTCCGCCCCGGCCTATGGCGTGGACGACTTCGTGACCTGCAAGAAGTACGGCATGGTCAACGACGACATCCTCAACCCGGTACAGAGCAACGGCGTCTACGTGACATCGCTGGAGTTCTTCGGCGGCCAGTTCATCTGGAAAGCCAACCCGGCCATCGTCGACAAACTGACCGAAGTCGGTGCGCTGCTGCACACCACCATCATCGAACACAGCTACATGCACTGCTGGCGTCACAAGACCCCGCTGATCTACCGCGCCACCGCGCAGTGGTTCATCGGCATGGATAAAGAGCCTGTCAGCGGCGACACCCTGCGCAAGCGCGCACTGAAAGCCATCGAAGAGACTCAGTTCGTCCCGGCCTGGGGCCAGGCACGTCTGCACTCGATGATCGCCAACCGTCCAGACTGGTGCATCTCCCGTCAGCGCAACTGGGGCGTGCCGATCCCGTTCTTCCTGAACAAGGAAAGCGGCGAGCTGCACCCGCGCACTGCCGAGCTGATGGAAGAAGTCGCCAAGCGTGTTGAAGTCGAAGGCATCGAAGCGTGGTTCAAGATGGACGCTGCCGAACTGCTGGGTGACGAGGCGCCGCTGTACGACAAGATCAGCGACACCTTGGACGTCTGGTTCGATTCGGGCACCACGCACTGGCACGTCCTGCGCGGTTCGCACCCGATGGGCCACGAGACCGGCCCGCGCGCCGACTTGTACCTGGAAGGTTCGGACCAACACCGTGGCTGGTTCCACTCGTCCTTGCTGACTGGTTGCGCCATCGACAACCATGCGCCGTACCGCGAGCTGCTGACCCACGGTTTCACCGTCGATGAGTCCGGTCGCAAGATGTCCAAGTCGCTGGGCAACGTGATCGCGCCGCAAAAGGTCAACGACACCCTGGGCGCCGACATCATGCGGCTGTGGGTGGCTTCCACCGATTACTCGGGTGAAATGGCGGTTTCCGAGCAGATTCTGCAACGCAGTGCGGACGCCTACCGGCGTATCCGTAACACCGCGCGCTTCCTGCTCTCCAACCTGACCGGGTTCAATCCGGCCACCGACATCCTGCCGGCCGAGGAAATGCTCGCCCTGGACCGTTGGGCCGTGGACCGCACCCTGCTGCTGCAACGCGAGTTGCAAGAGCACTACGGCGAATACCGCTTCTGGAACGTCTACTCCAAGATCCACAACTTCTGCGTGCAGGAGCTGGGCGGTTTCTACCTCGACATCATCAAGGACCGTCAGTACACCACTGGCGCCAACAGCAAGGCGCGCCGCTCGGCGCAAACTGCGCTGTACCACATCTCCGAAGCGCTGGTGCGCTGGATCGCGCCGATCCTCGCCTTCACCGCCGACGAGCTGTGGGAATACCTGCCGGGCGAGCGCAACGAATCGGTGATGCTCAACACCTGGTACGAAGGCCTGACCGAACTGCCGGACAACGTCGAACTGGGCCGCGCCTACTGGGAGCGGATCATGGCGGTGAAGGTCGCGGTCAACAAGGAAATGGAAATCCAGCGCGCGGCCAAGGCCGTCGGTGGCAACCTGCAAGCCGAGGTGACGCTGTTCGCCGAAGAAGCGCTGAGCGCCGACCTGGCCAAGCTGAGCAACGAACTGCGCTTCGTGCTGATCACCTCGACCGCCAGCGTGGCGCCTTTTGTTCAGGCACCTGCGGACGCGGTAGTCACCGAAGTCAGCGGCCTGAAGCTGAAAATCGTCAAGTCGGCCTTCGCCAAGTGCGCCCGTTGCTGGCACTGCCGTGAAGACGTCGGCGTGAACCCGGAGCATCCGGAAATCTGCGGTCGTTGCGTCGACAACATCAGCGGTGCGGGCGAGGTTCGTCATTATGCCTAACGCTGCTGGCCGTTTCGGACGGCTGAGCTGGCTCTGGTTGAGCTTGCTGGTCCTGGTCATCGACCAGGCCAGCAAGTTCTACTTCGAAGGCTCGTTGAAGATGTACCAGCAAATCGTGGTGATTCCCGATTATTTCAGCTGGACCCTGGCCTACAACACCGGCGCGGCATTCAGCTTCCTGGCCGACAGCTCCGGCTGGCAGCGCTGGTTGTTTGCCCTGATCGCCGTGGTGGTCAGTGCGGTGCTGGTGGTGTGGCTCAAGCGTCTGGGGCGCAACGAAACCTGGCTGGCCGTCGCTTTGGCGCTGGTGCTGGGCGGGGCGCTGGGCAATCTGTACGACCGCATCGCCCTGGGCCATGTGATCGACTTCATTCTGGTGCATTGGCAGAACCGCTGGTATTTCCCGGCGTTCAACTTTGCCGACAGCGCCATCAGCGTCGGGGCCGTTATGCTCGCGCTGGACATGTTCAAAAGTAAAAAGACCGGAGAAGCCGTTCATGACTGAACAGGTATTGGCTGAGCAACGCATCCGCCAGAACACGGAAGTCACTTTGCACTTTGCACTGCGCCTGGAGAACGGCGACACCGTCGACAGCACCTTCGACAAAGCCCCGGCGACCTTCCAGGTCGGCGATGGCAACCTGTTGCCAGGTTTCGAAGCAGCGCTGTTCGGCTTCAAGGCAGGCGACAAGCGCACGCTGACGATTCAGCCGGAAAACGCGTTTGGCCAGCCGAACCCGCAAAACGTGCAGATCATCCCGCGTTCGCAGTTCAAGGACATGGAACTGTCGCCGGGTTTGCTGGTGATCTTCAACGATGCGGCCAATACTGAGCTGCCTGGCGTGGTGAAGGAATTCGATGACGAGCAAGTGACCATCGACTTCAACCACCCGCTGGCCGGCAAGACATTGACCTTTGACGTAGAAATCATCAGCGTCAAATCGCTGTAACTGACCGAATGCGGTCCAATGTAGGGGCAGAGCTTGCTCGCGAAGGCGTCATCACATTCACCATCAATGTCGACTGACACACCGCTTTCGCGAGCAAGCTTCGCTGCTACAGGGATGTAATGTTCTAATTTCTTGCGCGCAAGACACGAGGCACAGCATGCAAATCAAACTCGCCAACCCCCGTGGCTTCTGCGCCGGCGTGGACCGGGCGATCGAAATCGTCAACCGCGCCCTGGAAGTCTTCGGGCCGCCTATCTATGTGCGCCACGAAGTGGTCCACAACAAATTCGTCGTCGAGGACCTGCGTGCTCGCGGGGCGATCTTCGTCGAAGAACTGGATCAGGTGCCGGACGATGTCATCTTGATCTTCAGTGCCCACGGGGTTTCCCAGGCTGTGCGTACCGAAGCCGCTGGCCGTGGCCTGAAAGTGTTCGACGCGACCTGCCCGCTGGTGACCAAGGTGCACATCGAAGTCGCGCGTTACAGCCGTGACGGCCGTGAATGCATTCTCATCGGCCACGCCGGTCACCCGGAAGTCGAAGGCACCATGGGGCAGTACGATGGCAGCAACGGTGGTGCCATCTATCTGGTTGAAGACGAGAAAGACGTCGCCGCGCTGCAGGTGGTCAATCCCGAAAAACTCGCGTTCGTGACCCAGACCACGCTGTCCATGGACGACACCAGCCGCGTGATCGACGCTCTGCGTGCACGCTTCCCGGCGATCGGTGGTCCGCGCAAGGACGATATCTGCTACGCCACGCAAAACCGTCAGGACGCCGTCAAACAACTGGCCGACGAATGTGACGTGGTCTTGGTGGTCGGCAGCCCGAACAGCTCCAACTCCAACCGCTTGCGTGAACTCGCCGAGCGCATGGCCACCCCGGCTTATCTGATCGACGGCGCCGAAGACCTGCAAAAAAGCTGGTTCGACGGTGTCGAGCGTATCGGCATCACCGCTGGCGCCTCCGCACCGGAAGTGCTGGTGCGTGGCGTGATCCAGCAGTTGCAGGCCTGGGGTGCTACCGGGGCCGATGAATTGGCGGGTCGCGAGGAGAACATCACGTTCTCCATGCCTAAAGAATTGCGCGTGCGCTCCCTGCTTTAATTTTTTTTCCTCCCGGACATAGCGCCTGCTCAGCCTTATCGCTGCGCAGGCTGACGCGACCGGTCGCGGCCAGCACCACCTGAAGCTGGCTAACCGGTTCGCGGACTGTGCAAACGTGCAGCGTCCCCGCTTGAAACGCCCGGCCAGGCATCTGTGGCTCGCCGATACGGCTGAAACGGATGTATCGTCTGACCGGCCAATTGCCAACAATCGGCACCCGAGCGCCACTCACGCGCTCAATCAGCAGCGGATTGCTGCTGTCCTCCGGCCCTTTGCCGCTGATATCCAGAATGATGCGCCAGCCCTGACCCCAGTCGTCGTTGATGCCATGAATGACGATGGTCTGATTTCGCGCGAGAGCTTCGCTTCTGGCGCTGCGAATACCACTGGCAAGAGACTTTGCCGCCGCCTCGCGATGATTCGATTCTGTAAGGGCCGCGAACGCCGGACTGACCAACAGCAGAACAATCCCGGCAATTGTCAGTCCCATGAGCAGTTCGATCAGGCTGAAACCTCGCTGATGCATGTCATCTCCCTCCGTGGAGTGCTGCGGCCCGCGCATTCCGTGCGCGAGTAATGGCAAATCAACCGCACGCCGGGCGGTCGAATGTTCTAGCGTGTAGAAGCAGGTATAGCCGACGGCAACGGAGGGCATCGATGGATCATCGTACAAAAGGTTTCACGCTGATCGAGCTGCTGGTCTCGCTCGCGGTCTTTTTGATCCTGATCACCCTGGCCGTACCGGCGTTCACCCGGTCGGTGCAAGGCACCAAGGCAGACACCGAAATCGGCGACCTGCAACGCGGCCTCAATTTCGCACGACTTGAGGCCATCGACCGGGGCGTCTCCATTCGGGTTCGTCCGATCGCTGTTGGTGGCGCCTGGACCGGTGACTTGGCGGTATATGACAGTACGAACACCCCGGCCAATGTATTGCGGGTTGTTCCAGCACTGAGCAGCGGCGCGAGTCTGACGCTACCCTCAGGAGTGACCGCCATCGATTTCAACAATCTGGGTGGTTTGTCAGCGCCAGCCACACCCGTGGTGATCAGCTATGTATTGGGGGCGCAAACCAGGACGCTGAATGTGTGTTTGAACGGACGAATTCTATTGGGTGGAAGTTGCGGATGAGGGAACGGGGCAAACATGCACAGGAGGGCATGACGCTGATCGAAGTGCTGGTCGCGTTGGTGATTCTGACCGTGGGGCTGCTGGGCGCGGCGGCGATTCAGCTCAATGCGCTGAAATACACCGACAGCTCGCGGATGACCAGCCAGGCGAGTTTTATCGCCTACGACATGATGGACCGTATCCGCGCCAATTCCGGCGCCGACTACACTGTGACGCCTCCGACGTCGGGCAACCTGAACGTCGCCCGCGATCAGGACCTCTACGACTTCACCACCAATATCGTCAATTTCGGCGGTGCGACGGCCACTGGCACCATTACGCTGAATCAGCGCGTGTACACCATCACCATCACCTGGGATGACTCGCGCGCCGCCAATATCGCCAACTCGCGCCGCAGCTTTGTCTTGACCAGTCGCGCCACGGTCGACCCGGTGGCAACTCCATGAGGCGGTCCAGCAGAGGTTTCGGGCTGATCGAGTTGTTGATTGCCCTCGCGTTGAGTTTGATTGTGGTGCTGGGCGTGGCGCAGATCTTCATCGCCGCCAAGAACACCTACATCAGCCAGAACGCCGCCGCCGCCATGCAGGAAGATGCGCGTTTTGTGCTCAGCAAGATGATTCAGGAAATCCGCATGGTCGGCATGTTTGGCTGCCTGGGGACGATCACCGATTCAAGTACAGGGGGGAGCTTCGCTGCCAGTCAGATAACGCCGATCAGCTGGGATAATGCCAACCAGAAATTGACCCTGGTGGCCGCCGATGTGGGAGCGGGTGGCGGGGCGCCAGCCTGGACAGTGGTTTCCGACTGTCGAAATACGGCGACGGCGTATACGAATCCACCGGCGCTGACATCGGGGCAGTTGGCGTTTCCGATACGGCGGCTGATCTACAGCTTCAGCAATAACAAAATCATGATGGGCTCCGGTCCCGGCACGCCGGCCCAGTTCGTACTGGTCGATAACGTCAGTGC
This sequence comes from Pseudomonas sp. SJZ077, assembly GCF_007993905.1. Classification (NCBI taxonomy): domain Bacteria; kingdom Pseudomonadati; phylum Pseudomonadota; class Gammaproteobacteria; order Pseudomonadales; family Pseudomonadaceae; genus Pseudomonas; species Pseudomonas sp. SJZ077. The sequence continues at coordinate 66,657 of NZ_VIUJ01000011.1, read as the reverse complement.
CTTCAGCGTGCTCTTCGGCCTCGCCAATTCGGCCACCGATGTAGCCGCTTCCAGCTACAGCGCCAACCCGTCCGACCCCGCGCGAATTCGCAGTGTGCGCCTGACGATGACTCTCTACGACCCGAACAGTCGGGTTAAAAATCAAACCTTCACCGTGGTTGCCGCCTTGCGCAACAGGTTGCCATGAGGGAGGCCTCCATGACGTTTCATGCCCAGCGGGGTATGGCGCTGCTGGTCAGCCTGGTGTTTCTGCTGTTGCTGACCTTGATCGGTCTTTCATCGATGCAGAACGCCACGCTGCAGGAAAAAATGGCCGGCAGCGTGAGCTTGCGCAACCAGTCGTTCCAGGGCGCCGAAGCTGCATTACGCGTGGGAGAAAGCGCGGTGCAACTGGACAGCTATTCATTGCCGGTCTGCAGCCAGTGCGCGCCACCGTCGGACGCGTTGACGGTCACTGCCGCCGGCCCCGGTTCGACCCCCGGCGTGACCTGGATCGCCTCGGGCAAGGGCTTTTACGGGGTGCAGAATATCGGCACTACGGTCAACGCCGTGAATGTGCCGAGCAACACCTCGGCGACGCTTTACCGGGTGACCGCTGTCGGCATCGCGGGCAACTCGCGCAGCGTCGTGGAGAGTATTTATGCGAAGTACTGAAGGGCGCCGTGGCGTGTGGCAGCTGCTTTACGGCGTGGTACTGGGGCTTTACCTGTCCGCACCGGCGTATGCCTTCACGCCGTCGGATTCACCGCTGTTGAGCGGCGCAGCCGTCCCTCCGAACGTCATGCTGCTGATCGATGACTCGGGGAGCATGAACAATATCATTTGGGCGTCGGGGTTCAATCCGGCGGCCAACTATGGGCAGATCGCGATTTGCAGTTCCAACACCTCCTGTTTAAGCGGTCAGAACCTGAACATGAGTGATACCAATATTTTGCTGTCGAGCCTCAATCGCGGCGGTTGCTCGACCAACGGCAACTGGTACGGTTTTTATCGCGGCTTTCTCGGTTTGACACCCATCTGTCTGAAGCTGCCGGATCCGGTGGGCAATGAAAATACGCGCTACACCGCCGACTACCTGGCTTATCTGCTGGGGTTGGCCAACGGTTCGAGCAAGGATTTCACCACGGGCGCCAGCGCGATCCCCAATGAATACCGGATCAGCGTGGCCCAGGATGTCTCCACAAGCCTGGTCTCCAGCAATCGCTCGCTGCGTATAGGTCTTGCGACGTTCAATCCGCCTACAACCAGCAACTCCGGTGGTGGTGGCTTTATCGCCCGATCGATCAGCGATCTCTCTGCGGTGAGCGGCAGCGTCACCCAATCCCAGGCGGATACCAACTACAACAACCTGATCTCTGCCATCAACGGCTTGAGTGCCGTGGCCAATACACCGCTGGCGGAAACCTACTATGAAATAAACCGTTATTTTCGAGGCCTGGCGCCGGTCTACAACTCGACACCGGCGACTTACAGCAGCCCGATCCAGTATCGCTGCCAGAAAAACTATGGCGTGGTGATCACCGATGGCTTGCCGACCTTTGACCGGACTTTTCCGGGCACCGACCCACTGGCGGGCGCTCGCCTTCCAAACTGGGATGGCGTGAATAACGATGGCGACAACCTCAATGGTGATGGAGAAGGCGACACGCTGTATCTGGACGACATCGCCAAGTTTGGCTTCGACATCGACATGCGTTCCACGGGAACCGATCTGGCAGGCAAAAGCTGGAACGCTGGGGATTTTCCCAAGCAGAACATCAACACCTATACCGTGGGCTTCACCGCCGCGAACCAAATGCTGTCGGACGCCGCCAACTACGGACAGGGCAAGTACTACCAGGCGACCGACAGCGCAGGACTCAGCAGTGCGCTGTCCTCGGCGCTGAGCGACATTACCTCCAAGGCCGGTTCCGGTGGCAGCGGCGTCACAAGCGGCACCACCCTGGCCAGCAATTCGAGTTACTTTCAGACCATTTATGACCCCAAGGACTGGCGCGGCACGATCAAGTCCTTTGGCTTCACCTCGGCGGGTATCGTAAATACCTCTGCGACACTCTGGACCACCGACACCACGATCGTCCCAGGTGCCACAGCGCCGACTTACCAGTCCTGGAACACCCTGACCAACGCCGCAGTCACCTTGGCGTATGCCAGTTTTTCCCCGGCACAACAGACCTCCCTCAGCCAAAGCCTGCCCACCGGCATTACCGGCAGCGATCTGGTGGAGTGGAGCAAGGGCACCAACAAAACCGGGCTCAAGGTGCGTAGCGTGCTGCTCGGCGACATCATCAATTCACCCCTCGTGCTGGCGTCACCCACGGACAAGACCGCCTCTGATCTGGTGGGGGACACCACTTACAGCACCTACCTGACCACCAAAGCCTCCACCATGAGTCCCAGCCTGGTGGTGAATGCCAACGACGGGTTTGTGAATGTCATCAACTCGGCCAATGGCACCCGGCGTTATGCCTACATGCCGTCCAGCGTGTTGCCATCACTGCGCTACATCGCCGACCCGACCTACATCAACGGTGTGAGCCACAAGTTTCTGGTCGACGGTCAGGTCGGGGTGTTCGATGCCCAGTTCAGCAGCGTCTGGAAAACCCTGGCCATTGGCGGAACCGGGGCTGGCGGCAGGACTTTTTATGCGTTGCAGCTGTTCGATGCGTCAGCGGGCAACGTGTTCAAGGCGCTGTGGGAAATCAGTGCGCCGGCCACGGCCAGTACTGCGAACGCTTTCAATGATCTGGGTTATGCCTATGCACGGCCGGAAGTGGCACGCTTGGCCGACGGTCGCTGGGCCGCGTTCATTTCCAACGGTTATGGCAGTAACTCCGGAGTGGCGGCGTTGTACGTGGTGGACGTTCGTGACGGCTCGTTGATCAAGAAAATCGTGGTCGACAGCGCCGACACCAACAATGGCCTGTCGTCGGTGAAGCTCAGGGTCAACTCGCAGAATGTGGTGCAGGCCGCCTATGGTGGCGACCTGAAAGGGCGGTTATGGAAGTTCGATTTGAGCGCTACCGCCCCCGACTCCTGGGGCGTGGCATTCTCCGGCAAGCCGCTGTTTACCACGGCGGGCGGTGCCACTCAGCCCATTACTGTGCAGCCGTTACTGGCGGACAATTCATTGGGCGGCAAGGAAGTGTTTTTCGGCACCGGCAAATTCAACGAGACTGCCGACAAGACCAACAAGGATTTGCAGGCGTTCTACGCGGTGTGGGATGCGGAAGGCGGCGCGGGTCAGATCACCGTGTCCAGTTTGCAGGCACAAGCGGTGACCGGTGTGTTCTCGGGCAGCACCGGACAGTTCATCACCACCAGCCAGAACGACGTGACCTATCCGGGGGAGAAGGGCTGGTACTTGCCGCTGGTGTACAACAGCGTGTTGACGGGGGAGCGGGTGATCAATCAGGCCAGCCTGGTGCTGGGACGGATCGTCTTTACCACGGCGAGTGTGGACACCACTGACCCGTGTGCCAGCTTTGGTACCGGCAAACTGGTCGAACTGGATGCGTTCAGCGGTAAGATGCTCAATTATGCGGTGCTCGACACCAATAACGACGGGACGGTCGACAGCACGGACACGGTGTCCAGCGGAGTGATTTTCACCGGTGGCATCCCGACCCTGAACGCCATCGTCAACGGCGCGACCCGCAAGGTCGTGAACGATTCCAGTGGCGGCATCAGCACCCTGGTGGAAAAATCTGGCGGCGGCAGCCGTCGCATCATGTGGCGACAAATACAGTAAGTGAGAGTGAAGGAATGCGTAGATCCAACCGAGGTTTCACCCTGATCGAAATCATGATCGTGATTGCGATCATCGGGATCGTCATCACCATTGGTGCCCCGAGCCTCACCGAGTACGTGAAAAAGGGCCGCCGCACCGAAGTGGCCGGGCTGCTCTCCGAGCAGGCACAGATCCTTGAGCGGTTCTACTCGAAGAACAATGTCTATACCGCTGCCACCGGACTGAGCGCCGGCAACGATTTTTACACCATCACCCCGACCCTGGCCGATCAAACCTTTTTGCTGACGGCAACGCGCAAGACCGGCGCTGCAATGGCGACTGACAAGTGCGGGGATTTCACCCTCACCAACACCGGCGTCAGAAGCATGGTCAATGCGACGTCCGGGTTGGTGACCAAAGATTGCTGGGGTCGCTGAGTTCCTTTTTCGGGCGCCTTTTTTGCGCCCTCTGTCTATTTACCGGTTGGATCAGAACATGAGCAGGCAACAGCAAGTGGTGATTGTCGGCGGCGGCGTGATTGGGCTGCTGACGGCGTTCAATCTCGCATCCGAAGTGCAAAGTGTTGTGTTGCTGGATCGTTCGAGCGTGGGGCAGGAATCGTCATGGGCCGGTGGCGGGATTGTTTCCCCGCTCTATCCATGGCGCTACAGTCCGGCAGTCACCGCGCTGGCGCATTGGTCCCAGGATTTTTATCCGCAGCTCGGTGAGCGACTGTTCGCCGCAACCGGGGTTGATCCCGAAGTGCATACCACCGGCCTTTACTGGCTGGATCTGGATGACGAGGCCGAGGCGTTGGCCTGGGCCGAGCGGGAAAACCGTCCGTTGCGGGCTGTGGATATCTCGGCGGCACACGATGCCGTACCAGTGCTGGGCCCCGGGTTTTCCCGGGCGATCTATATGGCTGATGTGGCCAACGTGCGTAATCCACGGCTGGTAAAGTCCCTGAAGGCTGCATTGTTGGCGCTGCCGAACGTGACGATTCGTGAGCAGTGCGAAGTCAGCGGGTTTATTCGCGAAGGCGACAGGGTTGTCGGCGTGCAGACTTCGGTGGGCCCCATACACGGTGATCAGGTGGTCCTGACGGCTGGCGCCTGGAGTGGTGACTTGCTCAAGAGTCTGGACCTTGAGTTGCCGGTCGAGCCGGTCAAAGGGCAGATGATTCTGTACAAATGCGCAGCGGACTTCCTGCCGAGCATGGTGCTGGCCAAGGGGCGTTATGCGATTCCCCGGCGCGACGGACACATTCTGATAGGCAGTACGCTGGAGCATGAAGGCTACGACAAGACGCCGACCGACTCGGCGCTGGAGAGTCTGAAGGCATCAGCGGTAGAGTTGATTCCTGCGCTGGCAGAGGCCGAAGTGGTGGGGCATTGGGCTGGATTGCGCCCGGGTTCGCCGGAGGGTATTCCCTACATTGGCCGAGTGCCGGGGTTCGATGGACTTTGGCTCAACTGCGGGCATTACCGTAACGGGCTGGTACTGGCGCCGGCGTCGTGTCAGTTGTTTGCGGATGTGATGTTGGGCAGGGCGCCGATTATTGATCCTGCGCCGTATGCGCCGACCGGGCGGATCTGACAGCAAGATTCTTTATTGCCTGCCAGATCGCTTTCGCGGGCAAGCCTCGCTCCTACAGGTTTGAGTCGTTCAATACACTTGCGAACGACACACCCCCTGTAGGAGCGAGGCTTGCCCGCGAAGGAGCCCTCAATCCAGACCCAACTTCTTGAGCCGATATCGCATCGATCTGAATGAAAGATTCAACCGCTGAGCCGCCGCCGTGCGGTTCCAGCGGGTTTCCTCCAGTGCCTGGAGGATGAGTTTGCGTTCGACGTTTTCCAGATAATCTTCCAGGTTGTCGATTTGCGTCAGGTCCGGCACGCCGCTCTCTGCCGTGCAGTTACCTTCGGCCAGTCGCAGGTCGCTGGCTTCAATCTGCTTGTCCTCGCACAGGGTGTAAGCCCGCTCCAGTACGTTCTCCAGCTCCCGTACGTTGCCCGGAAAACGGTAACTTTTCAGCGCATCCAGGGCGAGTGGATGGAGTTTTGCGGCGGGTTGACCGCTGCCGGCCGCCAGGCGCTTGAGCACATGGCTGGCCAGCGGTTCGATGTCGTCGCGGCGCTCGCGCAAAGGGGGGACGCGCAGTTCGATCACGTTCAACCGGTAGTACAAATCCTGGCGAAAGCGTTCGGCGGTGACTTCGGCATCGAGGTCTTTGTGGGTGGCACAAAGGATGCGGACATCAACCACCATTTCTTGCTGACCGCCGACACTGCGAATGGCTTTCTCCTGAATGGCTCGGAGCAGTTTGACCTGCATCGCCAAGGGCAGATCGGCCACTTCGTCGAGAAACAGTGTGCCGCCGTGGGCGGCCTGGAACAGCCCTGGTTTGTCTTCGATGGCGCCGCTGAAACTGCCTTTGCGATGGCCGAAGAATTCGCTCTCCATCAACTCTGACGGAATTGCCCCGCAGTTGACCGGGACGAACGGTTGATTAGCCCGCGGGCCCTGCTCGTGGATCAGTCGGGCGACCAATTCCTTGCCACTGCCGGATTCGCCGCTGATGTACACCGGGGCCTGACTGCGTGCGAGTTTGTCGATTTGTTTGCGCAGGTTGCGCATGGGCAGTGAATCGCCCAGCAACCGGCGATCGATGGCGGTACTGGCGCCACCCGGTGCCGGCAAGCGCAGGGCGCTGGTGACCAGTTCGCGCAGGCGCGTCAGGTCAACCGGCTTGGTCAGGAAGTCGAAAGCCCCTGCCTTGAGGGCGTTGATTGCTGTTTCGAGGCTGCCGTAAGCGGTGATCATCGCCACCGGCACGTGTGGGTAACGTTGCTGGATGTACTGCACCAACTCAAGGCCGGTGCCGTCGGGCAGGCGCATGTCGGTCAGGCACAGGTCGAATGTCTCGCGCATCAACAAGGCTTGGGCTTCGCCAAGGTTGCGGGCACTGTAGGTATCGAGTTTCATCCGTCCCAGGGTGATTTCCAGTAGTTCGCGGATATCCGGTTCGTCGTCGACGATCAGGACTTTTGGCCGTGGGCTCATGTTCAACTTTGTTTCCGTCCGTGAGCAAAAGTGATGCGAAAGCAGCCGCCGCCTTGGCGTGGTTTGAAGTCTAGGCGGGCCTGGTTGCTTTCGCACAGCTCACGGGACAGATAAAGCCCCAGGCCTGTGCCCTGGCTACTGGTGGTGAAGAACGGTTCGAACAAATGCGTCTGTTGGTCCGGCGCCACGCCGGGGCCGTTGTCCCGGACTTCGAGCGTCGGCAACTGGCTGTCGGGCTCGACAAACAACTCGAGCCAGGCCTGCGCCAGGTCGTGATTCAGGGCGCTATGGCGCCAGGCATTGCGCAACAGATTGTCGAGAATCTGAGTCAGCTGATTCGGGTCCATCAGGGTTTTGAAGTCGCCCGGGCCGATGTGCAGGTGAATCAACTGGCGATCGGTCGCGCCTTCACGGGTTTCGGCGACGAAATGCTCCAGCCACGGCTTCAGATCGAGCCGTTGCGGTACGGTTTGCTGGCGGCGGGACAGTTGCAGGACGTTTTCGATAACCCGATTCATTCGCTGAGAGTGGTCTTGAATAATCTGCGTCAGACGCCGATCCGCGCCGTTCAGTTCCTCGGATTCCTGCAATAGCTGCGCGGCATGACTAACGGCGCCCAGTGGATTGCGGATTTCATGGGCGATACCCGCCGTCAGGCGCCCGAGTGCGGCGAGCTTCAGTTGCTGCGCTTGTTGAGCGATCTGGGCGAGGTCCTCCAGAAATACCAGGGTGTGGTGGTTCGGGCTTTGGTCCAACGCAATGAAGCTGGGTTGCAGTTCTATGCCACTGCTGGCGATTTTCAGGCTTTGCGGTCGCAGCGATGGATTGTTGAACCACAGCTGAAGGCGTTCGACCAAGGCCGGCGAATAGTCGTCGATCAACTGACCATCGAGGTCGTTCTGCCCCAGTAAGGTCAAGGCGCTTTGATTGGCCAGTCGCACCCGCCGCTGGTCGTCCAGCACCAGAATGCCCGTGCGCATGCGGTGCAGGATCAGCGCATTGAGCGCTTCCAGGCCAAGCACTTCACTGGCTCGCTGTTCGGCGAGGTTTTCGCTGACTTCCAGTCGCCTGATCAGACCTTGCACGAGCAACGCCGCGGCAAAACACAGCGCGCCGAGAGTGCCGACTTGCAGGTACTCGCCGGGACTGATCGGGTGACTGAAACTCAGGAGGAAGCCAAGGCCGACGATGCCAAGGGCGGCGACCGCCGCGATCAACAAGCCGATACGTCCGCGCAACAGGGTGTTGCTAATGGCCACCGAGACAATGAGCAGGTTGCCGATGGCGCTGGCCACACCGCCCGCAGCATAGAACAGACCGCACAGCAGAAGGACATCGACCAATGCGAGGCTGAAAAGCTGTGCCGGCCGTCGGGTGTTCTGCCAAAAGACCACCAGCAGGATGTTCAGCACCAGGTACAACCAACTGCCACTGCGCAGCAGGTCATCCTGGGCGAAGGCCAGCAGCTGGTTGTCCATGTTGCTGGAAATCAACAGTACGAGGGTGATGCCGACGCTTAAACGGTAGAGATGGTAAAGACGCAGCAGTCGCTGTGCCTGTTTGCCGCCGGGAGTGGACGTCTCAGCGACCACTTGGGCCCGGGCCTTGCTCTAGGTGAGCCTGGCTGCAATACCACTGTTGTTGAAGGCTCAGCGCGCGATCGCGGGGCAGGTGTACGCCGCAATGCGCGCAGCGGACCATCGGTGCGGCATCCAGCTCGGCGGAGGACCTGGGCGCGGAATTCGAAGCCTTGAACTTGCGCCAGAACCATACCGCAGCGGCAATCAGGGCGATCCAGAACAGTAAACGAAGCATGGTGAGCTGCTTTATTGGCTAATGAGCAGGCAGTTTAGCCAAGGACCTGACCTGCGCACAGCGCAATAAAAAAGGGAGACTCAAGAGTCTCCCTTTTTGCATAACCCGATGTGTCAGTCGAACACGCCGAAGGTCATGTAGCTGAACCACGAGCGGTCTTCGCTGTTGGCTTCGGACTCGTGTTCCTCTTCTTCGATCACGTCGCCATCTGCATCTTTAGGCTTCAGATCGTTCGGAATCGCGTCCTTGGCATCCTGGAACTGCTTCTGCACGTCCTGGTTGGCGCGGGTTTCGCCCGGCGGCAGAGGAGGACGGGATTCGATCAGGCCCAAGGTGGCCTTGCTCAGCCACGAACGGTTGTCGGCTTCGTCGACCGAAGGCTTGAACTGACCGTCTACCAGGCTTGGGTGGTTCGGGTAGTTGAGCTTCAGGGTTTCAAGGCTGGTGGCTGCCAGGTCGTCGAGGTGCAGACGTTGGTAGGCTTCAGTCATCACCGCCAGGCCGTCACCGACCGAAGGGGTTTCCTGGAAGTTTTCCACTACGTAACGGCCACGGTTCGCAGCGGCGACATAGGCCTGACGGGTCAGGTAGTAGTCGGCAACGTGAATCTCGTAGGCCGCCAGCAGGTTGCGCAGGTAGATCATGCGCTGCTTGGCGTCCGGCGAGTAGCGGCTGTTCGGGAAACGGCTGGTCAGCTGGGCGAACTCGTTGTACGAGTCGCGGGCCGCACCCGGGTCACGTTTGGTCATGTCCAGCGGCAGGAAGCGCGACAACAGGCCGACGTCCTGGTCGAAGGAGGTCAGGCCCTTGAGGTAATACGCGTAATCCACGTTCGGATGCTGTGGGTGCAAACGAATGAAACGCTCGGCAGCAGACTTCGCAGCCTCAGGCTCGGCGTTCTTGTAGTTGGCGTAGATCAGCTCGAGTTGAGCCTGATCGGCGTAGCGCCCGAACGGATAACGCGACTCCAGCGCCTTCAGCTTGGCTGTGGCGGCAGTGTAGCTATTGTTGTCCAGGTCGGTCTGAGCCTGCTGGTACAGCTCGACTTCGCTAAGGTTTTCGTCTACGACTTCCTTCGATGAGCAAGCAGCGGTCAATGCGAGGATGGCGATCAGCAGCAGGTGTTTCACTTGCATGGCGGCTTGCGTCCCTATGACGGCCGCTGTCTTGGGCGGGGCCGTCCTGTTATGATGAGCGCCCCGTTGAATAGCCTCGGGGCAAAAGACGCCGTATTTAACCACAAGCGCGCAGCCGAAACCAAAGGCTGTGCCGACGCCTAGTCTGAGCATGTCCGATAAAATTGAACTTCGCGCAGAGGTGCCGTCCGAATTGGGCGGCCAACGCCTCGATCAAGTCGCCGCACAATTATTCGCTGAGCACTCGCGCTCGCGCCTTTCCGCCTGGATCAAAGACGGCCGCCTGACTGTGGATGGGGCGGTTATCCGCCCGCGAGACATCGTTCATGGTGGCGCCATTCTTGAACTGACTGCCGAGCAGGAAGCTCAGGGCGAATGGATCGCTCAAGACATCGAGCTGGACATCGTCTATGAAGACGATGACATCCTGGTGATCAACAAACCTGCGGGCCTGGTGGTGCATCCTGCCGCCGGTCACGCGGATGGCACCTTGCTCAACGCCTTGCTGCACCACGTGCCGGACATTATCAATGTGCCCCGCGCCGGTATCGTGCATCGTCTGGACAAGGACACCACCGGTCTGATGGTGGTGGCCAAGACCATTCAGGCGCAGACACAGCTTGTCACGCAATTGCAGAGCCGTAGCGTAAGCCGGATCTACGAATGCATCGTGATCGGTGTGGTGACGGCCGGCGGCAAGATCAATGCGCCGATCGGTCGTCACGGCCAGCAACGCCAGCGCATGGCCGTGATGGAAGGGGGCAAGCAAGCCGTCAGCCATTACCGCGTACTTGAGCGTTTCCGCTCTCACACGCACGTGCGGGTGAAGCTGGAAACCGGTCGTACACACCAGATTCGCGTGCACATGGCCCACATCAACTACCCGTTGGTCGGAGATCCTGCCTACGGCGGTCGCTTCCGCATTCCACCGGCCGCCAGTGTGACCATGGTCGAATCGTTGAAGGCGTTCCCGCGTCAGGCACTGCATGCGCGGTTCCTGGAGCTGGATCACCCGACCACCGGTAAACGCATGAGCTGGGAATCGCCATTGCCGGATGATTTCGTCTGGTTACTGACGCTGCTCAAGCAAGACCGCGAGGCGTTCATCGGATGAGTGACTGGCTGATTCCCGACTGGCCTGCGCCTGCCGGGGTGAAAGCCTGCGTTACCACCCGTGCGGGCGGCGTCAGTCTGGCGCCGTTCGACAGCCTCAACCTTGGCGATCACGTCGGCGACAACCCGGAAGCGGTTGCCGAAAATCGCCGACGCCTCACCGATCATTTCTCTATTCAGCCGGCCTGGTTAAAGCAGGTTCACGGCATTGCCGTGGCCCATGCCGACCCCAATATCACGGCAACCGCTGATGCCAGTTGGACGACAACCCCCGGCATTGCCTGCGCGGCAATGACCGCCGATTGCCTGCCAGCGCTATTTTGTGACCGCGCCGGTACTCGCGTCGCGGCGGCCCATGCCGGTTGGCGTGGATTGGCGGCAGGTGTGCTCGAAGCGACGCTCGACAGCCTGGCGGTGCCTCCAGAAGACGTGCTGGTCTGGCTGGGCCCGGCCATTGGCCCGCAAGCCTTTGAAGTCGGCCCGGAAGTGCGCGAGACCTTCGTCCAGCAACTGCCCGAAGCGGCCAAAGCCTTTGTGCCCAGCCAAAACGCTGGCAAGTTCATGGCCGACATCTACGAACTGGCGCGTTTGCGCCTTGCTGTGCGCGGTGTCACCGCTGTTTATGGTGGCGGTTTCTGCACCGTGACCGATCCTCGCTTCTTTTCTTACCGCCGCAATCCACGCACGGGTCGGTTTGCCTCTCTTATCTGGCTGTAGTGCCCTGTCTGGGGTACGAACGCTAGACTTCTCTGATCTACATCAATTCCAAGACGCTTGAATCTCCCAGAATCGACCACATCTAATGAGGTATCTGGCAGGTTTCTTCATTCAGGATGTTTTATAGGTCCGGCCTGCTCAAAAGGAAGGTGACCCATGCGCATAGATCGTTTAACCAGCAAATTGCAGTTAGCTCTATCCGACGCCCAATCGCTGGCCGTCGGCCTTGACCATCCCGGCATCGAGCCGGCGCACTTGATGCAGGCCATGCTTGAACAGCAGGGTGGTTCGATCAAGCCCCTGCTGATGCAGGTCGGTTTTGACGTCAACAGCTTGCGTAAAGAGCTGACCAAAGAGCTCGACCAGCTCCCGAAAATCCAGAACCCGACCGGCGACGTGAACATGTCGCAGGATCTGGCGCGCCTGCTCAATCAGGCCGATCGCCTGGCCCAGCAGAAGGGCGATCAGTTCATCTCCAGTGAGTTGGTATTGCTCGCCGCGATGGACGAGAACAGCAAGCTCGGCAAATTGCTGCTCGGTCAGGGCGTCAGCAAAAAAGCCCTCGAAAACGCGATCACTAACCTGCGTGGCGGCGAAGCGGTCAATGACGCCAATCACGAAGAGTCGCGCCAGGCGCTGGATAAATACACCGTCGACCTGACCAAGCGTGCCGAAGAAGGCAAGCTCGACCCGGTGATCGGCCGTGACGACGAAATTCGCCGGACGATCCAGGTCCTGCAACGTCGCACCAAGAACAACCCGGTGCTGATCGGTGAGCCTGGCGTGGGTAAAACCGCCATTGCCGAAGGCCTGGCCCAGCGCATCATCAACGGTGAAGTGCCGGACGGTCTCAAGGGCAAGCGCCTGCTGTCCCTGGACATGGGGTCGCTGATTGCCGGTGCCAAGTACCGCGGCGAGTTCGAAGAACGCCTGAAATCGCTGCTCAACGAGCTGTCGAAGCAGGAAGGTCAGATCATTCTGTTCATCGACGAACTGCACACCATGGTCGGCGCCGGTAAGGGCGAAGGCTCGATGGACGCGGGCAACATGCTCAAGCCTGCGTTGGCACGCGGCGAATTGCATTGCGTTGGTGCAACCACGCTGAACGAGTACCGCCAATATATAGAGAAGGATGCGGCACTCGAACGGCGCTTCCAGAAAGTCCTGGTTGACGAGCCGAGCGAAGAGGACACCATCGCGATTCTGCGGGGCCTCAAAGAGCGTTATGAGGTTCACCACAAAGTCGCGATCACCGACGGTGCCATCATTGCCGCGGCCAAGCTCAGCCATCGCTACATTACCGACCGTCAATTGCCGGACAAGGCCATCGACCTGATCGACGAAGCGGCCAGCCGTATCCGCATGGAGATCGACTCCAAGCCGGAGGTCCTCGACCGTCTGGAGCGCCGTCTGATTCAGCTGAAGGTGGAATCCCAGGCGCTGAAGAAAGAAAGCGACGACGCGGCGAAGAAACGTCTGGAGAAGTTGCAGGAAGAAATCGTTCGCCTCGAACGTGAGTATTCGGACCTCGAAGAAATCTGGAACTCGGAAAAAGCCGAGGTACAGGGTTCTGCGCAGATCCAGCAGAAAATCGAACAGTCCCGTCAGGAACTGGAAGCCGCGCGCCGTAAAGGTGATCTGAACCGCATGGCCGAGCTGCAATACGGGGTGATCCCGGACCTGGAGCGCAGCCTGCAAATGGTCGACCAGCATGGCAAAAGCGAAAACCAGTTGCTTCGCAGCAAGGTGACTGAAGAAGAAATCGCTGAAGTCGTCTCGAAGTGGACCGGCATTCCGGTGTCGAAAATGCTCGAAGGCGAGCGCGACAAGCTGATGAAGATGGAAAGCCTGTTGCACCAGCGTGTGATTGGTCAGGACGAAGCGGTGATCGCCGTTTCCAACGCGGTGCGGCGTTCCCGGGCCGGGTTGTCCGACCCGAATCGTCCGAGCGGTTCGTTCATGTTCCTCGGCCCGACCGGTGTCGGTAAAACCGAGCTGTGCAAGGCGCTGGCCGAGTTCCTCTTTGATACGGAAGAGGCGATGGTGCGGATCGACATGTCCGAGTTCATGGAGAAACATTCCGTGGCCCGGCTGATCGGTGCGCCACCGGGCTACGTGGGCTATGAAGAGGGCGGTTACCTGACTGAGGCGGTGCGTCGCAAGCCTTACTCGGTGATCCTCCTGGACGAGGTCGAGAAGGCCCACCCGGATGTGTTCAACATCTTGCTGCAAGTGCTGGAAGATGGCCGCTTGACCGACAGCCATGGCCGCACGGTAGATTTCAAGAACACCGTGATCGTCATGACCTCCAACCTGGGCTCGGTGCAGATCCAGGAACTGGTCGGTGATCGGGAGGCGCAACGCGCGGCGGTGATGGATGCGATTTCCACGCACTTCCGGCCGGAGTTCATCAACCGGGTCGACGAAGTGGTGATCTTCGAGCCGTTGGCGCGGGATCAGATCGCGGGCATTACCGAGATCCAGTTGGGTCGTCTGCGCAGTCGCCTGACTGAGCGCGAGTTGAAACTGGAGCTGAGTCCAGAGGCCATGGACAAGCTGATCGCGGTAGGTTACGACCCGGTGTACGGCGCACGACCGCTCAAACGAGCGATTCAGCGCTGGATCGAGAACCCGCTGGCACAGCTGATTCTGTCCGGTCGATTCATGCCTGGCGACACGGCTGTCGGCAAGGTGGAGAACGACGAGATCGTATTTGCCTGACCCGTCACGGCGGTGAAATAAACAAGGCCTCGCATTGCGAGGCCTTTTTTTCGTCAGGTTGTTGAACTGAAAGGAAAAGGCTTGTAAAGTGCGCCCCGCAGTAAGTCGCCCGTAAGGGTTTCTGCTCCCCAAGCAGAAATCTGAAATAAGTTGCAAATCATTAACTTGAATGCAATTTAAGGGGTTGACAGAGGTGCTTAAGATTGTAGAATAGCGCGCCTCAGACACACGAACGCAGCGATGCGAACGGGTCGAAGAGAGTGCAACAAAGCGTCAAACGTTGTAATTGAAATATGTAGTTCCGTGATAGCTCAGTCGGTAGAGCAAATGACTGTTAATCATTGGGTCCCAGGTTCGAGTCCTGGTCACGGAGCCAATTTCAAACCGGGGTATAGCGCAGTCCGGTAGCGCGCCTGCTTTGGGAGCAGGATGTCAGGAGTTCGAATCCCCTTACCCCGACCATTTTTGGGTCGTTAGCTCAGTTGGTAGAGCAGTTGGCTTTTAACCAATTGGTCGTAGGTTCGAATCCCACACGACCCACCATTTTTGAAACCAGTTAACGCTGGGATCAGATCTTAAGATCAGACGCCAAAAGCTCTGTTCGCAGAAGGCGCCTTTAAAAGGTGCCTTTTTTTTACCGGGGTATAGCGCAGTCCGGTAGCGCGCCTGCTTTGGGAGCAGGATGTCAGGAGTTCGAATCCCCTTACCCCGACCATATTAAAAATCCTCGTATCGAAAGATACGGGGATTTTTTTTGTCTGCAAAAAACAACACTTCAGTTATCGTATAACTCCAGGGCAGCGCTTCCAGGTGTAAATCGCCAGCCGAAAAAAAACCGCGTTTCTCGAAGGAAAAACGCGGTTTGATTCCTGAAGGCTTAGGCGCCGTCTTGGTCTTTCAAATGTTCGAACAGACCTTTTGGCATTTTCTTGCCATTGGCTTCGAAGTTGGCTTTTACGTTGTCGTAAGCCTCTTGCTCGTCGATGAAGCCGTCATGGTTGGTGTCGATCTTGTCGAAATTGGACTTCGGCGCGACTTTCTGGAATTCGGCGCGGGAGACCTTGCCGTCGCCATCGGTATCGGTCTTCGCCATCGACGCATCGCCACACTTGCCTTCGCCACATTTGCCTTCAGGGGTTTTCACCACTTGCTCAGCCGAGGCCAGCAAATAGCCTTGGGTCAACGGTTGCGCAGCGAATACGGAACCGGACAACATCATGCCGCCGGCCAGAACAGCGCCGAGCAGGCCAATAGTGTTTTTGGTAGTACGGGACATTTCAATACTCCTGGGTTGCACGACACAACCGTTCGATAAAGGACGCCACGTGAGTGCGGCGATAACCGTAGCGGGCGAGTTGCCTTGCTCGGATGTGGCCATTTAAGGGGCGGGGTGTATCGCTACTGTGTCGCGCAAGGGGGAGTTTGTAAGCGAAGGGGAGGAATCGTGGGGGGAGATACAGTGGGACACACAAGTGGACCGAGGTGCCTCATTCGCGGGCAAGCCTCGCTCCTACAGATCGGTGGTTAACTTGTAGGAGCGAAGCGTGCCCGCGAAGAGGCCCTAATGGACGCTGAAGATGTTAATGCAGTTTGAGTCGCGGCTCAGTCCCGCGCCCAATCTTGCTGCCGAGCATCAACATCGCCGTGCGAAACGCGCCATACAGCGCCATCTGGTGCATGCGATACAGCGACACGTAAAACATCCGCGCCAGCCAGCCTTCGAGCATCACGCTTCCGGTCAGGTTGCCCATCAAGTTACCCACAGCCGAAAAACGCGACAGTGAGATCAGCGAGCCGTAGTCGGTGTATTTGTACTCCGGCAACGCCTTGCCTTCGATCCGCAGTTTCAGCGATTTGGCCAGCAACGACGCCTGCTGGTGCGCAGCCTGGGTGCTACTGATGTGCCGTAGGGGGGAGTGAAGGGATGAAGTTGTGCGGGAAATACAGTAGGGGCAACTATCTAATCTTTCTGCACCGTTAGTCGGTACTGTCATTTATGACAGGTGTAATGAGCTCGCAATCAGACTAAAAACATATTGCAGTTGGCCTCTCTTACTTATTTGAATAAGGAAATTAATCATGTCCAACGAATTCCCCGGTGGTCCTAATCCTCCTCCAAAACCAGTATCTCCGCCCTACGTCACATCGCCAGCCGAAAACACCAAAGTGGGTCAGAACTTTCGCGTTCAAGGGGGGGGGCACGCTCGTCACCGTGTGCGAGTGGTAACCCCGGGAAAGGAAGATGCTTTGAGTGCTGAGCAGCTTATGGAAGGAAACGGTCATTTCAATTTGCAGATCAATAAACCGTTATCGAACGGTCAGTTTTGCTTTCAAATTTTGTTATGGAAGGATGGTAATGCGTTGGCACGTAGTCCTACGCACTGTGTTGAAGTGATCTGATGACGTGCTGCATCAGCAAATAAAACGCCCGGTTGTAAAACAACCGGGCGTTTTCATTAGTAACGCACTTACGTACTAGTGCAGCTTCAGCCGCGGCTCAGTCCCGCGCCCAATCTTGCTGCCGAGCATCAACATCGCCGTGCGAAACGCGCCATACAGCGCCATCTGGTGCATGCGATACAGCGACACGTAAAACATCCGCGCCAGCCAGCCTTCGAGCATCACGCTTCCGGTCAGGTTGCCCATCAAGTTACCCACAGCCGAAAAACGTGACAGTGAGATCAGCGAGCCGTAGTCGGTGTATTTGTACTCCGGCAACGCCTTGCCTGCGATCCGCAGTTTCAGCGATTTGGCCAGCAACGAAGCTTGCTGGTGCGCAGCCTGGGCGCGCGGCGGTACGTTGCGATCGGTGCCCGGTTGCGGGCAGGCCGCGCAGTCACCGAAGGCGAAGATGTTTTCATCGCGGGTGGTTTGCAGGGTCGGCAGCACTTGCAGCTGGTTGATGCGGTTGGTTTCCAGGCCATCGATGTCCTTGAGGAAGCCCGGCGCACGAATGCCGGCGGCCCAGACTTTCAGGCTGGCGTTGATCACGTTGCCATCGGCGGTGATCAAGCTATCAGCGGTCACTTCGCTGACGGCGGCATTGGTCATCACATTGACCCCGAGTTTCTCCAGGGTTTTATGCACAGGCCCGCCGATGCGTTCCGGCAGGGCTGGCAGCACTCGTGGGCCGGCTTCGATCAGGGTGATGTGCATGTTTTCCGGTTTGATCCGGTCCAGGCCATAGGCCGCCAGCTCGTGGGCGGCGTTGTGCAGTTCTGCTGCCAGTTCGACACCGGTGGCACCCGCGCCAACGATGGCGACGCTGATCTGCTCGACCTTGTCGGTCTGCCCGGCATGGGCGCGCAGGTAGTGATTGAGCAGTTGCTGGTGGAAACGCTCGGCCTGTTTGCGGGTGTCGAGAAACAGGCAATGCTGCGCCGCGCCCTGCGTGCCGAAATCGTTGGTGGTACTGCCGACGGCAATCACCAGCGAGTCGTAAGCCACTTCACGCGCCGGTACCAGTTCCAGGCCGGCTTCGTCGTAAGTGGCGGCCAGCTGGATTTTCTTCTGCTCGCGATCGAGGCCACTCATGCGCCCCAGCTGGAACTCGAAGTGATTCCATTTCGCCTGGGCAACATAGTTGAGTTCGTCTTCGGAAGAGTTCAGCGACCCGGCCGCCACTTCGTGCAACAACGGCTTCCAGATGTGGGTCAGGTTCGCGTCGACCAGCATCACACTGGCCGTGCCACGTTTGCCCAGAGTCTTACCCAGACGGGTAGCCAACTCCAGACCGCCGGCGCCGCCGCCAACGATGACAATACGATGAGTCATAGGGATATCTCGCAAGGCTAAAAGAAATCGGTGCAGTCAACCGAGCGAGCGCGAGGCAGCTCATAGCGTCAGGTAACTGATAAATCGGCTCAACAGGCCTAAACCAATGGTCACTGCCAACACCACCACCAGGAGCATCCACGGCCGGAAAGGTCGGCGCTCGACTCGGTGCTGGGACAGGTGCAGGTACTCTTCGACATGCTTCTGGTCGTCGGGGTTCAGGCGGCTGGTCATATTGGGCCTCGTCAGGTAGACGTTGCTGAAGGTGTAGAAGCTACAGGCTGATTAACGAACGTTGAACGGAGCATAGCCGCTGTCGGGAATGGGCTCGACGCTCACCCTGTCGTCCAGGCGAATGATTCCACCTTGTAGCACTCGGGCCGTGATTCCGCCATGTCCGCGCACAGCCTGAAACGTCCCGGGGCCGAGGTTGTTTTGCAGGCGCGCGCAAGGCTGGCACCAGCCGGTGGTTTCGAAAATTGCCTGGCCGATACGGAAGCGACGACCCTTGAGGCTGAACAGGTTGATACCACTGATAACGAGGTTGCGCCGCAAATCTTCAGGCAAGACCGGTTTGTCGTGCGGGCGGCCCATCAGCGAACTGATCACCGCCAGATGCTCCCACTGAATCAACGTCACTTGCCGTGCGTTACGGACTCCCGGGCGGGCTCGATCGCCGGTCAGGCCGGCTTCAAGTCGCGCCTCAACGGCATCCAGTTCGATCATCGGCACGTGAGGTTCCGGGCGCACGCCGATCCAGCGCACGCGGCCGGCTTGCGGGACTTCGGCGATTAATGCCTGCAATGGGCTCACAGGCTGATCCCGACGTCGAAGACGATGCTGCGGCCAAGGTTACTGCGCAGGAAGTCCGGAGCGTCCGGATGTGCAAACAGCACTCGGGCGAAGGTCGGACCGACCAACGACAGCGAGCGCCAGCCCTGGCGCAAGTATTCGGTCGGCGGCGGAAAATGGCTGTTGAGGTCCAGCACTTCACGCTTGAGGCTGGCGAACGCAATGATGTCCAGTTCCCCCAGGTCCATGCCGCGTTCTTTGTAGTTGTGGGCTTTTTTACGCAAGGTCGGCGCCAGTCTCAGCAGGAATTCATTGGCGGGAATGCGTCGGGGCTTGGCCTCGCGACGCACCAGTTGGCTCAGGGAAAACGCGCTGCGCCGGCGTTGCAGTTCATCGCGCCATTCGTCGTTGAGGCGCCGCCCCTCGTCGAGGACGAAGAACACCTCGAAACTGGCGTCTCGAAACAGCACGTCCGGCGGCTCCCCGGCAGGCGCGAACTCGTCGGCGCGATAGGGAATGTTCAGGCCTTGCAGCAGGCGCTGACAAACCCAACGCTCACGCTCCCATTTGCGGGCATTGGACAGAAAGGCGTTGGCTTGCTCGGCCGCGATGGTCAGCAGGCGTAAATAATCTGAGTCATCCATAGGCCCAAGCTTAGCGTTCAAATGCGACAAGCAGAAAGCGTTTACCGGTAAAGGAGGTCACTGGGCAGTCGGATCGGGCGGTGTAGACTGATGGCCACTGTGTGTAATTGATCCGACAAGGGGGTTTAACGTGAAATATTGGCCGGTGTTACTGCTCAGTCTTCTGCCCTTATGGGCCCAGGCGGCGGAGGTGGGTGAGCGACTGGCGCCCTGGACCTTGCTCGATCAATTCGACCAGGCCTACACGCTCGATAATCAGACTCAGACGTTGCTGGTGGCGCGAAGCATGGACGCCGCGAAACTGGTTGACGCTGCGCTGAAAGGCGAGCCCAAGGGTTATCTGGAGGCGCGCCACGTTGTGTTTTTAGCGGACATCCAGCGCATGCCACGGCTGATCGCGAAGATGTTTGCCGTTCCGGCCATGCGTGATTATTCCTATCGGGTCATGCTGGACCGCGAGGGGCGTGTGGCGCCGCGTTATCCCGGGGCTGTGGATAAAGTGCTGTGGCTGCAACTCAAAGACGGCCAGTTGGTTGCGCAACACGAATATGCCACGGCCGCGCAGTTGCATGAGGCACTGGAGAAGGCTGGACCATGATCGGTGCCGAGCTGCTGTCCCAGCAAACGCTGACAGTCGGCTGGCTGATTTATGTGTCCGTGCTGCTCTGGGCCCTCTGGCGTGCGCCGTGGGTTGAGCTGTTCACCGACAGCCGCCGTCAGCATTTGCTGTTTGGCACAGTGTTCGCGCTGTTCATGCTGTGGCTGGTGCGACGTGATTTCGATACAGGCGTGTCGTATCACTTCATCGGCATGACGGCTGTGACGTTGCTGCTGGACTGGCCACTGGCGATCGTCGGTGCCTTGGTGGCGCAATGCGGGCTGGTGCTGCTCGGGCGTCAGGACCTGGCGGCCGTCGGGGTCAACGGTGCGCTGCTGATTGTGCTGCCGGTGCTGGTGACCGAATGCTGTGCGATCCTGGTCGAACGCGCGCAGCCACGTAATCCCTTTGTGTATATCTTCGTTTCCGGCTTCTTCGCCGCGGCGTTGTCAGCGTTGCTATGTCTATTGCTGGCGCTGTGGCTGTTGTGGTTCAACGAACGTTTCGAGATGCCGTACTGGCTGGAAGATTTTGTCGGTTATCTGTGGCTGCTGATTTTTCCCGAAGCCTTCATCAACGGCATGATTGTCAGCGCGCTGGTGGTGTTCAGCCCGGAATGGCTGGAGACCTTCAACCGCACGCGCTACCTTTCGGCGCCCTGGAAAGACGACGATCCCAAATCTTGATCCACATCAAATCGATAAAACGCTGACGCTTTCATGCTCCACAAAACCTACAGGAGCATCGAAATGAGTGTGTACGAATGGGCAAGGCAGGAACTGCGTCAGAGTCTGGGTAGTGCACAGGAAGTGGGGTTTGATCCGGGATTGAGCCTGCGCGCCTTGCTCAGCGCGGTGGTGCAGCAGAGCAAGGCGGTGCGCAGTGCCGAAGACCTGGCCGACGAGTTGCGCTTTCTGGCGGAAAACCTCGATGAAGACCAGGACTACGGCTTTATGCGGCCCTGAGTGTCAGTGACGCGGGTCGAAGTCTTCGCTGAACATCTCGTCTTCGGCGTCCGGGCTGACCGGAATCTTGTGTTCTTCCGACGCCCAGGCGCCCAGGTCGATCAGTTTGCAACGGTCAGAACAGAATGGCCGGAATTTGTTTTCGGGACTCCATTCAACAGGGGCTCCGCAGGTTGGGCAATCGACGGTTGGGGTTTGGCTCATGACTGGCCTCCACGCAATGTAAGGTAAAAGTGATGCAGGCGTTCGACCTCGCTGTGCAGCCAGGCGAGGTCGCGGTCGTTGACCACCACATCGTCGGCGTGGCTCAAGCGGTCCTGGCGGCTGGATTGCGCCTTGAGGATCGCCTGGACCTGTTGCTCGCTGGTCTGGTCACGCTGCAAGGTGCGTTCGATCTGTAGCTGTTCCGGGGCATCGATCACCAGGACCCGTTGGGTCATGGCGTACTGCCCGGACTCGATCAGCAACGGCGAAACCAGAATCGCGTAAGGCGATTGTGCCTTGGCCAGGTGATCGGTGATTTCCTTGGCGATCAGCGGATGCAGCAACGCTTCGAGCCAGCGGCGTTCCTCCGGCACCTCAAAGATCAGTTTGCGCAACGCCGCGCGATCCAGTTGTCCTTCGGCTTGCAATACGCCGGGGCCGAAATGTTCAGCGATCTTCGCCAGCGCCGGGCGCCCCGGCTCCACCACCCAACGGGCTGCGTGATCGGCGTCCACCACGTGCACGCCCAGGTCGATGAAGTGCTGGGCAGCCGCGCTTTTGCCGCTGCCGATGCCGCCGGTCAGGCCGAGAATCCAGGGTTTTTCCACAGGGGTATTCATTTCAAACCGACAAACTGCCAATAGAAGCCGGTTATTTGACCACCCCAGAGCAAGGCAATCCAGCCGGCAATTGCCAGAAAGGGTCCGAAGGGGATCGGAGTCGAGGTTTGCGCGTTGCGCAGTCGCAGCAAAATCACCCCGATGATGGCCCCCACGAGCGATGACAGCAGAATGGTCAACGGCAATATCTGCCAACCGCCCCAGGCCCCGAGCAGGGCCAGTAACTTGAAATCGCCGTGGCCGATGCCGTCCTTGCCGGTGAGCAGCTTGAACAGCCAGAACACCGACCACAAGGTCATATAACCGGCCACTGCGCCCCACAATGCCTCATGCAGTGACACGAACAGCCCGAAGCTGTTGACGATCAACCCCAGCCACAGCAGTGGCAGTACCAGCACATCCGGCAACAGTTGATGCTCGGCGTCGATCAGACTCATCGCCAGCAGGCCCCAGGTCAGCACCAGCACCATGCAGGCCTGCCAGCCGAAGCCGAAATGCCAGGCGATAAACCCCGAGAGCAGACCGCAGGCCAGTTCAGTCAGCGGATAACGTTTGCTGATTGGCGCGGCGCAGTTCGAGCATCGACCCCGTAAAAACAGATAACTGAGCAGCGGGATGTTTTCCCAGGCGCGGATTCGATGGTCGCACTGCGGGCAGTGGGAATGAGGCAGCATCAAGTTGTAGGCGGTGCCCGGTGCCTCGGGCGGAAAACCCAACACGTCATGGGCTTGCAGCCGCCATTCGCGTTGGAGCATTTTCGGCAGGCGCCAGACCACCACGTTGAGGAAACTGCCTACCAGCAGGCCGACTGCCAAGGCGATGACCACGAACACCAGCGGGTAGAGGATCAGGACTTCGTTCAAGGGCATGTCAGATCGCTGAGCCGAGTTGGAAGATGGGCAGGTACATCGCAACCACCAGGCCACCGACAATAACACCCAGCACCACCATGATGAACGGCTCCATCAAGCTGGTGAGGTTATCGACCATATTGTCCACTTCGTCCTCGTAGAAGCTCGCGACCTTATCGAGCATGTCGTCCAGAGCGCCGGACTCTTCGCCAATGGCGGTCAACTGGATCGCCATACTGGGAAAGATGCCGGAGGTGCGCATCGAGAAATTCAGCTGCATGCCGGTCGACACGTCCTGCTTGATGCGCAGCACCGCCCGCTTGAACACGATGTTGCCGGTCGCGCCCGCCACTGAATCCAGGGCTTCGACCAACGGCACGCCGGCGGCGAATGTGGTCGACAGGGTGCGGGCGTAACGGGCCACGGCGGACTTGTACATCAAGGTGCCGATCAGCGGCAGCTTCAGCAGCCAGGTGTCCGTGCGGTCCCGAAAGGCCTCGGATGTTTTAAAGGCGTGGCGCACACCGAAGATCGCGGCGATCAACGCGCCAAGCATCATCCACCACCAGGCCTGCAAGAACTCCGACAAGCCGATGACCATCACGGTGAAGGCCGGCAACTCGGCGCCAAAGCCCTTGAACACCGACTCGAACTGCGGCACCACCTTGATCAGCAGAATCCCGGTGACAATGATCGCCACAAAGACCACGGCCAGCGGGTAGGTCATGGCTTTCTTGATCTTGGCCTTGAGGCTTTCGCTCTTTTCCTTATAGGTCGCCACCCGTTCCAGCAGGGTATCCAGAGCGCCAGCCTGCTCACCTGCGTCGACGAGGTTGCAGTACAGCTCGTCGAAATACTGCGGCTTTTTACGCAAGGACGCGGCGAAGCTGTTACCCGCCGCGACTTCCTGCTTCACCTCGTCCACCAGTTTGCGCATGGCCGGGTTGTCGAAGCCTTCACCGATGATGTCGAACGATTGCAGCAGCGGCACGCCGGCTTTCATCATCGTTGCCATTTGCCGGGTAAACAGGGCGATTTCCTGAGCCTTGATCCGATTGCCGAAACTGAAAATCGAGGCGGATTTCTTGCGCACCTTGCCGGGGTTGATCCCCTGCTTGCGCAACTGAGCCTTGATCAAGGCCGGGTTGAGACCGCTCAACTCGCCGGTCATCTTTGATCCTTTCCTGTCCGTGCCTTCCCAGGCGTAGACGCTGATTTTTGCTGCTTTGACCGCCATGTTCAGTCCTTGGTGACCCGGTTGATTTCTTCAAGGCTGGTGACGCCTTGCATGGCCTTGATCAAGCCCGAGGTGCGCAAGTCATTAAAGCCGTCCTTGCGCATCTGAATGTCGATTTCCAGGGAATTGCCTTCGGCCATGATCAGCCGTTGCAGGTCCGGTGTGTTTTTCACCACTTCATAAATCCCCACTCGCCCCTTGTAACCGCCGTTGCATTGATCGCAACCGACCGGCTCATAGATCGTGAACGAGCCGATGCGTTCCTCGGGGAAGCCTTCCTTGAGCAACGCCTCGCGGGGAATCTCGATGGGTTTCTTGCAATGGCTGCACAGTTTGCGCGCCAGCCGCTGGGCGATGATCAGGGTGACCGAGGTGGCGATGTTGAAGCCCTGAATGCCCATGTTGTGCAGGCGGGTCAGGGTTTCCGCGGCGCTGTTGGTGTGCAGGGTGGAAAGCACCATGTGCCCGGTCTGGGCGGCCTTGATGGCGATTTCGGCGGTTTCGAGGTCGCGGATCTCACCGACCATGATCACGTCCGGGTCCTGACGCAGGAACGAGCGCAGAGCCTGGGCGAAATCCAGCCCTTGCTTGGGATTGACGTTGACCTGATTGATGCCTTCCATGTTGATCTCCACCGGGTCTTCGGCGGTGGAGATGTTGATGTCCACGGTGTTGAGGATATTCAACCCGGTGTAGAGCGACACGGTCTTGCCCGAACCGGTCGGCCCGGTGACCAGGATCATGCCCTGTGGCTGCTTCAGTGCAGCCATGTACAAGGCTTTCTGTTCAGGCTCGTAGCCGAGGGCGTCGATGCCCATTTGTGCGCTGGACGGGTCGAGGATCCGGATCACCACTTTCTCGCCCCACAGGGTCGGCAGGGTGTTGACCCGGAAGTCGATGGACTTGGTCTTGGACAGGCGCATCTTGATCCGTCCGTCCTGGGGTTTGCGCCGCTCGGAGATGTCGAGGCTGGCCATGACTTTCAGCCGCGCCGCAATGCGGTTGGCCAGTTGGCTCGGCGGCTTGGCGACTTCTCGCAGCATGCCGTCGGTGCGCATCCGCACCCGGTAGGTTTTTTCGTAGGGCTCGAAATGCAGGTCGGAAGAGCCGCTCTTGATCGCATCGAGCAACATCTTGTGGACGAAGCGCACCACCGGCGCGTCATCGGCATCCTGGCCGGCGATGGCGTCCTTTTTGTTGTCGTCGACCGACTCGATGTCCAGCCCGTCAAGGTCAACATCGGCCATGTCTTCCAGGCCGGTTGCTTGGTTGTCGAAGAACTTCTCGATGGCATCGCCGAGCTTATCGTCCTCTACCAGAATGGCTTCGGTGTTCAGACCGGTGCTGAACTGGATGTCATTGATGGCTTGATGATTGGTCGGGTCGGAAACCCCCACGAACAGTTTGTTGCCACGGCGCCAGAGGGGCAGGGCGTGGTGCTGACGGATCAGTTTCTCGCTGACCAACCCTCGAGGCTGGGCTTCCTTGTCCAGGCAATTGAGGTCGAGCAGCGCCATGCCGAAATGCTCCGAGGCAATCTCGGCAACCTGCCGGCTCTTCACCAGCTTGTTCTGCACCAGGTAACTGACCAGGGAGATTTTGCTGCGTTGGGCATGCAGATACGCCTGTTGCGCGCTTTGCTCAGTGAGCAGTTCGGCCATGACCAGTTGCTTGGCCAGACCGCTTAGGGCGATGTCATTCATGGGGATACCGGACGCAGACAGTTCATGACTTATAGCCTAGTCAAGGCGCTGAGCCAAACCAGCGGCCGTCAGGTGACAAATAGTGTCAGATAGTGCGGATCCTGGGGGTAGGAAAGGTCCCTGACCTGGCTTCACGCCCCGCCAACTGGGGGCGCAGCGCTTGGCACGGGCTGTGCTGAAGTTCATTCAGATCATGAGATTTCGACTCATGCATGGAGCCTGTCTATGAATACTCAAAAAGGTTTTACCCTGATCGAACTGCTGATCGTGGTGGCGATCATCGGGATTCTGGCGACGTTTGCGTTGCCGGCTTATTCGAAGTATCAAGCGCGTGCCAAGGTGACGGCCGGTCTGGCAGAGATCACGGCGTTGAAAGTCCCGTTTGAGGACCTCATGAACTCTGGTACCAATCCGGATCTGGAAAAAGTGGGCGGAACTGTTACTACCTCCAATTGCACAACCACGGCAGCGGGTGTCGCGACTGATGGTACCGGCACCATTGGTTGCACGATCCTCAACGCTCCAGGTCCGGTCTTGAGCAAAACCATTACCCTGACGCGCTCTCTGACTGGCTGGACTTGCGCCACCACAGTGGCTCAGGAGTACGCACCTAAAGGCTGCACAGGCGTATGATACTTGCGGTTAACAAATGCCCCGCCTTTCACGAGGTGGGGCATTTTTTTGTCTATTGAAGGGAAAAACACGTTAAAGATAGAAATTCTCGACAATTCATGGCCTTAGGCCCACGTCAAAACCCGCAACTTGCATGTAGAGAATAACAAAGTCATGCATTTTGCATGATTCCGAAAATCAGGTGTTTTTATAAGTTATTGTTTTATAAGGATTTATTGGCTGTCTCAAAGTTGGCACAGCGTTCGCAATATACCCAGTAACCCTGCTGACAAGACACGCAGCAGACTTTCTAGAAAAACAGGAGTTACTCGTATGAAGAAGTTCGCTATCGCTGCCGCTACTGCTACCGCGCTGACCCTGACCATGGCCAACGCTGCATTCGCTCAAACCCAAGCGACTCAGGCTCCAATGGTCCTGGCCGCCGGTGAAGTGACCCAAGCCAAAGAAGCTACCTCCGATACCTGGATCACCACCAAAGTCAAAGCAGACCTGGTAACCGAAAAAGGCATTCCTGGTACCGACATCAAGGTTGAGACCAACAAAGGTGTTGTTTCCCTGTCGTCCACTGTTGCAGTGACTGAAGCACAGAAAACCACCGCCGTGGCCATCGCCAAGAAAATCAAAGGCGTCCAGGCGGTCTCCGCTGACGGCCTGAAAGCCGAGTAAGGCAAGACTTCTCGCCTGGACTGGGAGAAGGCGCGGCAGGCGGGCCGAGCAATACGCCAGCCGCATCTGGAGAGTTCATGCGAAAGGCCACAAGGATGTGGCCATTACAGGCCTCCGACATTCGTGTCGGGGGCCTGTTCTATTGTGGGCGTCGCACAAACCAATGTGGGAGTGAGCCTGCTCGCGATAGCGGTGTGTCAGCCAACATCAATGCTGCATGACACACCGCTATCGCGAGCAGGCTCGCTCCCACATTTTGTGATGTAACCACTCCGGATCGGAGGTTCAGTTACCGCGCTTGCTGGTGATCTGTTTCAGGCGATTACCTTCAAACCGCAGGTATTGATACATCCCGCCATTGGGCCCGTAGGTCCATTCCTCGACCTGAAACTCTTCCCGTCGGTTGGCGCTGCGCTTGTAGCCCAGCAGATCGCGGC
Organism: Pseudomonas sp. SJZ077; assembly: GCF_007993905.1. NCBI lineage: Bacteria > Pseudomonadati > Pseudomonadota > Gammaproteobacteria > Pseudomonadales > Pseudomonadaceae > Pseudomonas > Pseudomonas sp. SJZ077. The sequence continues at coordinate 39,235 of NZ_VIUJ01000011.1, read as the reverse complement.
TGACCGGTTCACCGCACTTCTGCAGCACTTCGCTGGACCTGTCCCCGACGCTGACCAACTGACTGCCACAGCGCAGGGTATCGGCCGCCGAGGCCTGACTGGCCGCCAGCGCCAGGGTCAGGCTGATCAACACTTGTCTGATCATCACTCGGCATCCAGGTGCATCGGCGTTACCACCCGACCGTCACTTTCCGCCTCGCCCAGTTGGGCGTCGATGAAGTAGACACGGTCATCGGCCATCTGGGCCTTGTCCACCAGGTAATCCTTGATGCTGCTGGCGCGTTCCTGACCCAGTTGACGCAGCAACACGTCGCTGGTGCTCCAGAATTTGATCACGTCTGCGCGCATTTTGGCGGTGCGCTCTTCCTTGCCCAGATCCTTCCACTCAGCCGGTGGCTGGGTCTTCAGGCGCGTGCGGTAGATCCCTTCCAGCAACGGACCTTTCTCGCCGTCCGGCACTTGCAGCAATGAAGCCTGGGCCGGAACCTTGTCACCGCGTCGCTGGAGCATTTTGTAGTAGTTGTACTGGTATTCGCGCTCAAGCCGTTGCTCGGCAATCAGCGGACCGTCGCTGCTGGCGGCTGCGGTGCCTTCGATTTCCAGGCGCAGGGCAGGGCGTTCCTTGAGGGCCTGGGACAGTTTGATCAACGAACCCTCGGCGTCCTTGCTCAGCTCACTGGAGCCCGGCGCAAACGAGACAGTGCCCAAATCTTCTGAACCCCCGCCACTGACCAGCCCACCTATCATTTTGAACGGTGCGGCAGCCGCCTTGACGATCAGGTTGCGCAGGGTCTGCCAGACAATCGGCATGACGCTGAACTGCGGGTTATTCAGGTCGCCGGTCACCGGCAGCTCAATTGAAATCTTGCCGTCGACGTCCTTGAGCAACGCGATCGCCAGCTTCAGCGGCAGGCTCACAGCGTCCGGACTGTCGACTTTTTCACCCAATTGCAGTTGCTCGACCACCACTTTGTTTTCGGCCTTGAGCTGGCCCTTGACGATGATGTAGTGCAGGTCGAGATTGAGCCGGCCCTTGCGGATGCGGTACCCGGCGAACTTGCCGGAGTAGGGCGTCAGCGTGGTCAGTTCCACACGTTTGAAACTGGTGGCGATGTCGAGGCTGGCCATCGGGTCGAACGGGTTGACCGAGCCCTTGATGGTCACGGGCGCGTAACGGTCGACCTTGCCTTTGATATCGACGCTGGCCGGTTTCGCCTGACGGCTGTCGATGGTGCCGATCTGACCGTTGAGTTGTTGCACCGCCGTGGCGAAGTTCGGGGTCAGGCTGAAGTCGGCGAAGTTCGCCGAACCGTCATTGATGGCAATGCCGCCAATGTGGATGCCCAGCGGTTTGTCCTTGCTGGCGGGTTTGCTGGCGGCTGTCTTGGCAGCTGCGGTGTCGGCCGGTTGCGGGATCAGCAGGTCATCGATGTTGGTGGTGCGGTCATCGTTGATCATGAAACGCACGTAAGGCTGGAACAGGTTGACCTTGTCGATCGACAGGCTGTCGCCATGCTGATAGTTCAGACCTTCGAGCACCAGCTGCTGCCACTTGAGGAAGTCGCGGGTCTTGAGGGTGTCGAGGGTGTGCAGTTGATCGACCTGCGCTTTACCGGTGACGCTGAATGCCAATGGCTCGGTGCTTTTCAGATCGACCGCCAGATCACTGCCGAGCATGCCGCTGCGCAGCTCCAGGCGAATGAACGGGTTGATGTAGGACTGGGCGACACGCAGGTCGATGTCTTTGGTTTGCACATTCAGTTTGGCGCTGACCGGTGCCAGATTGACCACGCCGTCGGCCATGAGCTTGCCCTGTTTGCCCACGCCGGTGTCGAGCTTGAGGTTGAAAGGCGAGCCGTTGAGGCTGTCGAAATTCTGCAAATCGAGGTTCAGCGGACCGACATCCAGTGCCACGGCCGGTTGTGCCTTGCGGTCGGCCAGATGAACCTGGTAATTGCGCAGTTGCACGTCTTTGAGCAGGACTTGCCACGGTTTGCTCGGTGGCGCGGGTTCGGCTTCAGGCGAATCGGCTGCCGCCGGAGTTGTCGCTGGTTCGGCGTTGGCTTTTACTGCAGCTTTGGACGGTTGGCTGGCGAACAGTTTTTGCCAGTCGAGTTGTCCGTCTGCTTCCAGGGCGGCCCAGGTTTCCAGTTTATTGCTACGGATCTTGCCGACCACCACTTGCTGTTTGGCCAGGTCCACCGTGGTTTCACTGATGTCCAGGCGCTCGAGTTTGGCCAGTGGTCGACCGTCCGGGGCCTTGATGGCAAATGGCGCGACGCTGACGGCGACGTTGCTCAGCAGCAGCTCGGTTTCCTTGGACAAGTTGAGCTTGTAGTCAGTGCTCAGGTTGACGACACCGTCTTCGAGCACCAGGGGCAACGCGTCACGCACATAGGGCCAGAAGGCTTTCATCTTGCCGTCGGTGATCTTGAGCTTACCTTCGGAGGCAATCGGGATCAGGCTGAAGTTACCGGTCCAGTCGAGCTGCCCACCGCCCGGGCCGATGGCCACCAACGTCATGTCGGCACTGTCTTCGGGCAGGGTGCTGAGGTTCTTCAGCTCGAAGTCGAGTTTGTCGTAGAGGAATTCGATGGGTTCGCTGGGGCGCAAATCCTGAAAGTGCACATTGCCGCCCGCCAGTTTGATCCGCTCGATACGCAACGGGAACGGCTTGGCTTCCGGGTCGGCCGGGGTCGGTTCGCTGGCGGGGATCTTGAACAGGCCCAGCAGATTGAGCTTGCCGTCCTTGCCGAAAAGGATTTCGGTCTTGGGTTTGTCCATTTCGATATCGGACAGGTGCAGCGCCTTGGTCCACAGGCTGTCGATCTGCAGGTTGGCGTACAGGCGTTCGAAACCGACCTGTTCTTTGCCCGGCTCGCCGATGACCAGGCCCCAGAGGGTCACTTCCAGGCTGAAAGGGTTGAGTTCGATCCGGGAAATCGTCGCGGGCATCGTGGCGTAATTGGCCAATTGCTGGTTGGCGACCCGCAACGCGATGCCCGGCAAAATCAGAAACCCCAGCAGGCTATAAAGGGCCAGAGCAGTCAACAATGCGCCAATAGCGCGAATCAATCCTTTGGGCATGTGTGGCTTCATCTGTCTGAATCGGAGTGCGTTGGAGTATGGCACGCGATTCCGGTTCCGAAGTGAACGCACTCTTCTGGTTTTTCAGAAATTTGCGTAGGAAATTTCCTGCGTGATCAGAGTTGCAGAATCAACGTCTTCAGCGGCGGCTGTTGATCCATCGACGGGAAATCGCCGCCCGGTTTCATCACCGTCCACTCACGCACAGGCCGCCCGGCCTTCTCTGCGCAACGTAAAACCTGCTCGCGCCAATCGTCCATGCTGACTTTTGCCAGGTTGTTGCAGCAGATCAGCACGCCATTGTCGGCGGTGGTCAGCAGCGCGGGTTTGAGCAGGCTCTGGTAGTCGCGCAGCAGGTCGACCGTGCCGAACGCGCTCTTGGCCCAGGCGGGTGGATCGAGCAGCACCAGGTCGTACTGACGCTGGTCGAGACGCGTGTAACTCGGCAGTTTCTGCCCGCGTCGCTGACTGATCGGCAGCCCCGCCAGTTGGCGGATGGCCGGGAAGTAATCGGACTGGATGAACTCCATTGCAGGCAATTGCGGATTGAGCAGACCGTTCTCGCGGCCGACCGCCAGATTGCCCTCGGCGAAATCCAGGTTGCACACCTCACTTGCCCCACCGGCCGCAGCACTCAGGCCGACACCACAGGTGTAGGCGAAGAGGTTGAGCACGCTTTTGTTTTTGCTGTGCTCCTTGACCCAGCCGCGCGTGTTGCGCAGGTCGAGAAACAGCAGCGGATCCTGGCCGGCATGACGACCGCGAACCCGATAGTTCAGGCCCCATTCATGGCCGATCAAGTCTTGCAGGGCTGCCTCGTCGGCGCGGTAGACGGTGTCTTCGCGGTCGATACGCGAGTTGCCCCGGGAACGGTCGTTGTAGACCAGCAGCGTATCGAGGCCCAGGTGTTGATTGACGGTCTCGTGCAGTTGCAGCAGTGCGTCACGTTCCAGCGCCTGGTGGAAGCTTTGTACCAGCAGTTGCGGGCCGTAGCGGTCGATGGTCAGGCCGCCGGCGCCTTCCTGGCTGCCGTGGAACAGGCGATAGCAATCGGTGCCTTGCTGATGCAGCTCGGCGAGCAGGTCCTGGCGATGATCGAGGGCGGCGCGCAGCGCCTGATTCAAGGAAGACATGCTGTGCGCCTTGCAGGAGGGAATTTGGCGCGGGAGTTTAACAGCATTGACGGGAAGTCGAGGTGTTGCCATCGCGAGCAGGCTCGCTCCCACAGAGTTAATTGTTGGCTAGCGTTTTGCGTTTCGCACTAAGCCAATGTGGGAGCGAGCCTGCTCGCGATGCTGTCAGGTGCGTTACTGGTTCAGACGTTTGTCGATCAGCCCCTGCACCACGCTTGGATCGGCCAGTGTCGAGGTGTCCCCCAGACTGTCCAGTTCGTTGCACGCGATCTTGCGCAGGATGCGCCGCATGATCTTGCCCGAACGGGTTTTCGGCAAGGCCGGGGCCCATTGGATCAAGTCCGGTTTAGCAAAACTGCCAATCTCCTTGCTGACGTGCGCCAGCAGTTCTTTTTTCAGTTCGTCATTGGCTTCGGTGCCGTTCATGGGCGTGACGAAGGCATAGATGCCCTGGCCCTTGAGGTCGTGGGGATAACCGACCACGGCGGCCTCGGCGATGCTGTCGTGCAGCACCAGCGCGCTTTCTACCTCGGCAGTGCCGATGCGGTGCCCGGAGACGTTGATCACGTCGTCGATGCGCCCGGTGATCCAGTAATCGCCATCCTCATCACGCCGCGCGCCGTCGCCGGTGAAGTAGTAGCCGGGGTAGGGCTTGAAGTAGGTGTCGACCATCCGTTGCGGGTCGCCATAGACGCTGCGGATCTGCGCCGGCCAGCTGGATTTGATCGCCAGCACGCCGCTGCCGGCGCCTTTGATTTCCTTGCCCGTTTCATCCAGCAGCACCGGTTGCACGCCGAACATCGGTTGGGTGGCGCAGCCGGGCTTGATCCGTTGCGCGCTGACCAGCGGGCTGAGCATGATGCCGCCGGTTTCGGTCTGCCACCAGGTGTCGACGATCGGACAACGCTGTTCGCCGACGACGTTGAAGTACCAGTCCCACGCCTCCGGGTTGATCGGCTCACCGACGCTGCCGAGTAATCTGAGGCTCTGGCGAGAAGTATCCTTCAACGGCTCGGGGCCTTCACGCATCAGCGAGCGCAGCGCAGTCGGGGCGGTGTAGAAAATGTTGACGTGGTGTTTGTCGATCACCTGCCAGAAGCGCGAACTGTTCGGGTAACTTGGCACGCCTTCGAAGATCAGCGTGGTCGCGCCGTTGGCCAGCGGGCCATAGACGATGTAACTGTGGCCGGTGACCCAGCCGACGTCGGCGGTGCACCAGAAGACTTCACCATCGCGGTAGTCGAGCACGTACTTGAAGGTCATCGCCGCTTGCAGCAGATAGCCGCCGGTGGTGTGCAGTACGCCTTTGGGTTTGCCGGTGCTGCCGGAGGTGTAGAGGATGAACAGCGGGTCTTCGGCGTCCATGGGCTCTGGCGGGCAATCGTCGCTGACGTCGCGTAGCGCCTGGTGATACCAGAGATCGCGACCTTCAACCCAGTCCACTTTGCCTTGGGTGCGCTCGACGACGATGACGGTGCTGACGTTCGGGCAACTTTGCAGCGCCTCGTCGACCTTCTGCTTGAGCGGCACGAATTTGCCGCCGCGCACGCCTTCATCGGCAGTGATCACCGTGCGGCAATCGGCGTCGAGAATCCGGTCGCGCACAGAGTCTGGAGAGAAGCCGCCGAACACCACCGAATGCACCGCGCCAATCCGCGTACAGGCGAGCATGGCGTAGGCCGCTTCGGGAATCATCGGCATGTAGATGCACACGCGGTCACCCTTTTTCACGCCACGGCTTTTGAGCACGTTGGCCAGGCGACAGACGTTGTGATGGAGTTTCTTGTAGGTGATCTGCGCGGATTCGGCGGGGTCGTCGCCTTCCCAGAGGATGGCGATCTGATCGCCGCGTTTTTCCAGGTGACGGTCGATGCAGTTGTAACTGACGTTCAACTTGCCACCGGCAAACCAGCTGGCCTCGCCGGTCTTCAGGTTATAGCGCTGGACGGTGTCCCACGGCGTGCTCCAGTCGAGAAAGCGGGTGGCCTGCTCGGCCCAGAACTCACTGGGGTGCTCGATGGATTGACGGTAGAGGCGGTGGTAGTCGTCTTGACTCAAGTGTGCAGCCCGGCGGACGGCATCGGCTTTGGGGAACGTGCTGATATCGAACATGACGGTTCCTTATTCTTGTTTTGCGACAAGTAATAAAGATGCGCCGAGTAGCGAAAGGGTTCAAGCCAGACACAAAACAACGGTAGGAGTGGTGTTGCCCACAGCATTTGTGTTTGGCACAAACCCTGTGGGCGGGCGTCAGATCAACCGCGGTGACGACCGCGGAAGTAGTTGATCAGGCCTTGGGTGGAAGCATCGTCAGCCGGGGATTCTTCGCTGCCGACCAGGCGGTTGTAGACGCCTTTGCCCAGCTCCTTGCCCAGCTCCACGCCCCACTGGTCGAAGGCATTGATGCCCCAGACCACGCTTTGCACGAAGACTTTGTGTTCGTACATCGCCACCAGCGCACCGAGACGACGGGGGCTGATGCGCTCGACCACGAGGGTGTTGCTCGGACGGTTGCCCGGGATCACCTTGTGCGGCGCGATTTTATGCACGTCTTCTTCGCTCATGCCTTTGTCACGCAGTTCGGCTTCGGCTTCGACAAGGGTCTTGCCGAGCATCAGAGCCTGGCTTTGCGACAGGCAGTTGGCGTACAGCCACTGGTGGTGGTCGGAGACCGGGTTGAAGCTGACAATCGGCACGATGAAGTCGGCCGGAATCAGTTGGGTGCCTTGGTGCAGCAACTGGTGATACGCGTGCTGACCGTTGCAACCCACGCCACCCCAGATCACCGGGCCGGTATCGGTGGACACTGGCGTACCGTCTTGGCGCACGCTCTTGCCGTTGGATTCCATGTCCAGCTGTTGCAAGTGCTTGGTGATGTTGCGCAGGTAGTGGTCGTAAGGCAGGATCGCGTGGCTTTGCGCACCCCAGAAGTTGCCGTACCACACGCCGAGCAACGCCAGCAGCACCGGCATGTTCTGTTCGAATGGCGCGCTCTGGAAATGCTGGTCCATGGTGTAGGCACCGGACAGCAGTTCCTTGAAGTTCGACATGCCGATGGCCAGTGCGATTGGCAAACCGATGGCCGACCACAGCGAGTAACGGCCGCCGACCCAGTCCCACATCGGGAAGATGTTTTCTTCGCGGATACCGAACGCCACGGCCGCCGCGTTGTTGCTGGATACGGCGATGAAGTGACGATACAGCTCGGCTTCCGAACCGCCCTGAGCCAGGTACCAAGCGCGAGCGGCCTGGGCATTTTTCAGGGTTTCGAGGGTGTTGAAGGATTTCGACGACACGATGAACAGCGTGGTTTCAGCGCGCAGCTTCATGGTCAGTTCGTGGAACTCACTGCCATCGATGTTCGCCAGGTAATGGCAACGCACGCCTTTCTGGGCGTAGGACAGCAGCGCTTCAGACACCAGCTCAGGGCCGAGGAACGAGCCACCGATGCCGATGTTCACCACGTCAGTGATCGGCTTCTCGGTGTAGCCACGCCACAGACCGTCATGGATGCGGCCGACGAGGTCGGTGATCTGGTTCAGCACTTTGTGCACTTCTGGCATCACGTTGACGCCATTCACCGACAGCTTGTCGCCAACCGGGCGACGCAGTGCGGTGTGCAGGGCTGGACGACCTTCCGACGAGTTGACGATTTCGCCGTCGAACAGCGATTTGATCGCGCCCTTGAGGTCTACTTCATTGGCCAGGCCCACCAGCAGATTGCGGGTCTCGGCGTTGATCAGGTTCTTCGAGTAATCGAGAAACAGGCCGCAGCTGCTGAGGGTGAATTGAGTAAAACGCTGCGGATCGGCATTGAAGGCCTCGCGCATGCTGAAATCCTGCATGGCTTGGCGGTGGTCATTCAACGCTTGCCAGGCGGGCAGAGCGGTCACGTCGTGAGGAGTGCGGTAGTACGCCATCGCTGCGGGTTTCCTTTTTACTTGAACGGCTTTTTTGAACACTGAAAATCCCGGCGCGCCGTAGGCAGGCGTCCGGTCAACTGCGTCGACACGATTTCAATGACACAGGGCGAATACAGTAAACCTCGCGCTGCGATCTGTCTTGACTTTGTCTAACACGTTCCCGGTACTTTTTTATACACAAAGCAGGGAACGGTTCGACAAACGGGAGGGGCGTCGGTTCGATCAGGCGACCTGAACCGGAATGGCATTGCTGGTGTGGCTCAGTTCATTGCCCGGTGCCATGTAAAGCATGCGCGGTTTGAAGTTGAGCAGCTCGGCTTCGCTGTAATGGGCGTAGGCGCAGATGATCACACGGTCACCGACCTTGGCCTTGTGCGCGGCAGCACCGTTGACCGAGATCATCCGCGAGCCTTCTTCGCCACGAATCGCGTAGGTGGTGAAGCGTTCGCCGTTGTCGACGTTATAAATCTGGATCTGTTCGTACTCACGGATGCCGGACAAGTCCAGCCATTCGCCGTCGATGGCGCAGGAACCTTCGTAATCGAGTACGGCGTGAGTGACTTCGGCGCGATGCAGCTTGGCTTTGAGCATGATGGCGTGCATGAGTGTTTTCCCAGGTCGGAATCGAACGGCGGGCAGTTTGCCCGAAGGCATAAAAGGCAGCAATAAGGGAGCGAAGCCACGCAATTTTCTGTCGGAGCGAAGCTTGCTCGCGAACGCGGCGTATCAGTCGACACAAATGTCGAATGTGACAGCCTCTTCGCGAGCAAGCTTCGCTCCTACATGGGGGGCGGTGCTTAGGCGGGGGCGTCGAGGTTCAGGTGCAGGTTGTCGATCAACCGTGTGGTGCCCAGGAACGCCGCAACCAATATCACCAGGTCCCGATCTTCCGGAGTCGCTGGGCGCAAGGTTTGTGCGTGACGAATCTCCAGGTAATCGGGGCGCAACCCGGCTGCTTCAAGCTGCTTGATCTGTGCGTCGATCAGCGCCGGGAAATCCCGCTCGCCCTGTTTGATCGCCTCGGCAATCTGGCACAGGCCGCGATACACCACCGGCGCAATGGCGCGCTGCTCTTCGCTGAGGAAACCATTGCGCGACGACAGCGCCAGGCCATCGGCTGCCCGAACGGTCGGTTCGCCAATGATCTGCACTGGCATGTTCAGGTCATGGACCAGGGATTTGATCACCGCCAGTTGCTGGAAATCTTTCTGGCCGAAGACCGCCAGGTCCGGCTGGACCATGTTGAACAGCTTGCTGACGACCGTCGCGACACCTTCGAAATGCCCGGGACGGCTGGCGCCGCACAGGCCTTCGGAGAGTTGCGGGACGCTGACGCGGGTCTGGCCGGCCATGCCGTCGGGGTACATTTCTTCGACGGTGGGCGCGAACAGCAAGTGGCAACCGGCCTGGAGCAGTTTCTCCTGGTCAGCCGCCAGGGTCCGCGGGTATTTGTCGAGGTCTTCGCCAGCGCCGAATTGCAGCGGGTTGACGAAAATGCTGGCGACTACGAAATCCGCCCGTTGGGTCGCTTTGGTAATCAGCGCGACATGACCGCTGTGCAGGTTGCCCATGGTCGGCACGAAGCCGATGCGCTTGCCTTCGCTGCGGGCACGGGCCACGGCGGCCCGGAGTTCGCGTACTGTTTTTACGGTGTTCATGCAGAGAATCCGTGTTCGATCCCAGGGAAAGAGGCGGCTTTGACTTCACTGACGTAGGCGCTCAGAGCTGCGTGAATGCTGGTCTGGCCGTTCATGAAGTTCTTTACGAATTTAGGTACGCGACCGGTAATGGACAGGCCGAGCATGTCGTGCAGGACCAGGACCTGGCCATCGGTGTCACTGCCGGCACCGATGCCGATCACCGGAATGCCCACTGCCTGGGTAATTTCCTGGGCCAATTCGCTCGGTACGCACTCAAGCAACAGCATGGCGGCACCGGCCTGTTCCAACGCGATGGCGTCGGCGCGCATCTGTCGCGCCTGGTTTTCGCTGCGGCCCTGGACTTTGTAACCGCCCAGCATGTTCACCGATTGCGGTGTCAGGCCCATGTGCGCGCACACAGGGATGCCTCGTTCGGCCAGCAGGCGGATCGAGTCGGCGAGCCACAATGCGCCTTCAACCTTGACCATGTGCGCACCGGCCTGCATCAACAGGGCGCTGTTGCTCATGGCTTGTTCGGTGGTGGCGTAGGCCATGAACGGCAGGTCGGCGAGGATCAGCGCATCGGCGTTGCCGCGTTTGACGGCTGCCACGTGGTAAGCCATTTCCGCGGTGGTCACCGGCAGGGTGCTGTCGTGACCTTGCAAAACCATGCCGAGGGAGTCGCCCACCAGCAGCACTTCGACGCCAGCCTGATTGCAGGCGTGGGCGAAGGTCGCGTCATAGCAGGTCAGCATGGTGATTTTTTCACCTTTTTGCTTCAAACCTTGCAGAGTGGTCAGGGTGATGGCTGGCATGAAAAGTTCCTCATTCAGGCGCTTGGAAACTACTGCGAGTAACGCGCGTGATTCTTCGTTAAATACAGGCGCACGCTCTGATGTCGTGCTTTTAAGGCCTGGATTGCGCCCTTCAACGCCGTGTTGGCGGCAGCGGGACGCCTATAGTCGTGAGGAGAACTCGGGAAGTCAATTGCATGTGTTACCGCATTGTTACGCGGGGGGTGTTACCGGGGTAACTGATGCGATTCAGCAGCGGATTCTATGTTCAACACAAAAACCGATGTGGGAGTGAGCCTGCTCGCGATTGCTTCCTGACAGTCAACATCTTCGGTGAATGTTAAGTCGCTATCGCGAGCAGGCTCACTCCCACAGGGGGTTCGCATTAATTCGGAGGGAGGCGTTCCAGGCCGACGAACGGGCAGGCTGCGAGTAATGCCTTCAGGCTGCGGCCATCGGCCAGACGCAAATCCGCAGGCGCCAGTTCGGCCAGCGGATACAGAACGAAGGCCCGCTCCTGCATATGGTAGTGCGGCACCTTGAGGCGCGGTTCGTCGATCAGCCGGTCGCCAAACAGCACGATGTCGAGGTCCAGCGTTCGTGGACCCCAACGCTCAAGACGCTCGCGGCCTTGTCCGTTCTCGATGGCTTGCAGCGCATCAAGCAGGTCCAGTGGCGGGAGCGTGCTGTCGAGGGCGGCGACCGCGTTGGTGTAACGCGGCTGGCCGGGCAGAAGCGAGTCGCTTTGATAAAACCCGGACACCCCGACCAGTTGGGTTTGCGGCAACTGCGCCAGCGCCTCGACGGCGCTGCGCAATTGTTCGGCGGGGTCAGCCAGATTGCTGCCCATGCCGATGTAGATGCGTTCCATGGATTACTCGCCCGTAGCACTCGGTGCGCCGGCCGCGCGTTTGCGCTTGGCGCCACCGCTGCGACGCCGTTTGCGGGGTGCACCGGTGCCTTCATCCTTGCCGCTGAGGTCGCGGATCATGTCCCGACGCTCACTGTCATTGGCGTCCTGATAGTCGGTCCACCATTCGCCCAGGCCATCGGTCTGCTCGCCAGCGCTTTCTCGCAGCAGCAGGAAGTCGTAACCGGCACGGAACCGCGGGTTGTCCAGCAACAGGTCGGCACGCTTGCCGCTGCGGCGCGGAAGACGCTCCTGCATGTCCCAGATCTCGCGGATCGGCATGGTGAAGCGTTTCGGAATCGCGATCCGCTGGCACTGCTCGGCAATCAGCTCGTGAGCGGCTTCCTGCATCGCCGGAATCGGTGGCATGCCACGTTCTTGCAGGCGCAGGACGCGGGCCGGCAGGGCAGGCCACAGCAGGGCTGCAAACAGGAACGCCGGGGTCACCGGTTTGTTCTGTTTGATCCGCAGGTCGGTGTTGATCAACGCTTCGCTGATCAAAGTGTGGGTGTACGTCGGGTTGTATTCCAGCGCCTCGGCACTGGCCGGGAACAGCGGATCGAACAACTGCAGGTCGACCAGCATCTCGAAGGTGTCCGCGGCATGGCCGGAAAGGAACAGCTTGAGCACTTCTTCGAACAGACGGGCTGACGGGATCTCGCGCAGCATCGGCGCCAGGTCGCGGATCGGCAGGGCGCTGTGTTTTTCGATGCCGAAATTCAGCTTGGCGGCGAAACGCACGGCCCGCAGCATCCGTACCGGGTCTTCCTGGTAGCGTTGCTTCGGGTCGCCGATCAGGCGGATCAGGTGATTGCGGATGTCGTGTACGCCATTGGCGTAATCGAGAATGCGCTCGCTGACCGGGTCGTAATACAAGGCGTTGATGGTGAAGTCGCGGCGTTGCGCGTCTTCTTCCAGCGTGCCGTAGACGTTATCGCGCAGGATGCGCCCGCTCTCGTTACGGGAAGACTGGTTGCTGTCTTCTTCCTCGTCGTTTTGCGGGTGATTGGCGCGGAAGGTCGCGACTTCGATGATTTCGCGGCCAAAGTGGATATGCACCAGCTTGAAGCGGCGACCGATGATCCGCGCGTTGCGGAATTCGGCCCGCACCTGCTCAGGCGTGGCACTGGTGGCGACGTCGAAATCTTTTGGCGTGATGCCAAGGAGCATGTCACGCACACAGCCGCCGACCAGGTAGGCCTGGTAACCGGCGTTCTGCAGGCGTTCGACGATGTTCACCGCGTAACGGCTGAATTGGGCCTTTTGCAGCGAATGTTGGCCGCTGTTGAGCACTTCAGGCGTACTGCGAATGTGTTGCGTATGACGCTTGGGAGAACGGAATGACTGGAACAACTTCTTCAGCATGGGATGCACTGTTTGAAGGAATGTTCGGCCATAACGAAGAATGACCGCATGATGGGCGGGGATTCTAGCATTTAGTCAGGGGATGGTGTAGGACACAGCAGATATGAGCTGTAAGCCGCAGGCTTCAAGCGGAAAACAAAGCAGATTTGGGTAGGTTTTTCGAATCGTAGAAACTACAAGGGGAGCCGAAGCTCCCCAAGAAAGTAGTTGCATGCTCTATTTTTATTTTTGAGTCGGGCTTTTTGTTTTTATTAAGTGCCCTCGCCATGAAGTGTTTCCTTCATGGCCCTCCCAATCGGGAGCCAAGAGCAAACGGATTGCTTTGGTCGCTGTGCTGCAGTGATCGTTCGATCCAACCAGTTCAGGCACTGTCTTGGGACAGTTTTTTATTATTCTCGGCCTGGTCGTGGGGCAAGCCCCAAATACAACGCCTCTCCAAAAGAATCAGTTAGCTGCGCCTCTCGCCGTCTTGTTTTTATTGTGCGTGAGTCGATTCGTCTTATTTTTATTGTCTTGTGCATTGCTTGTTATTGTTCTTGTACTAAACATATAGCAGGGTGCGTGCCAACTTTTGTGAGGTCCAGCAAAACAAGGGGTTAGGCGGGCTGGCAGGGTTTTCGAGGCCGAAAAAAAGCCGGGACTTCGTTACCGTAAGCCCCGGCTTCTGTTACGTGAAACGACTGAGGTAACAGTTTTTTCACAAAGTCATGTGTTACCCGCACATCAGACAGGCGCGGTTCAGCTCTCGCTGGCAACCCCGGTCTTGCGCCGCGGGATACCCAGGCGCTGACGACGTTCCCACAGGCACTTGCGACTCACCCCGAGTTTGCGGGCCAGCTCGGTTTCCGTCATGTGGTCCTGATGCTCAAGCACGAAGTGCTGGAAGTAGTCTTCCAGCGACAGGTCTTCGGTCGGCTCATGATTGTTGTTGCTGGCGCCGTTGCCCTGTTGCGGCGGCAGACCAATGAAGTCGTCGTCTTCCAGGTCGCTCAGTTCGATGTCGATCCCCAGCAGCTCGGCGGAAATCTCCGGGCTCTCGCACAGGATGACGGCGCGCTCTACCGCGTTTTCCAGTTCACGAACGTTACCCGGCCAGGAGTAATGACGGATCGCCTGTTCGGCATCCGCCGCGAATTTCAGGTCGGTGCGGTTGACCCGCGCGCTCTGTCGCGCCAGGAAGGCATTGGCGATCTCGTTGACGTCGGCACCGCGCTCGCGCAGTGCCGGCAATTTCAGGGCGATCACATGGAGGCGGTAATACAAGTCTTCACGGAACTGACCGATCTTCGCCAGGCTCTTGAGGTCCCGGTGAGTCGCGGCGATCAGGCGCACATCGACTTTCTGTGACTGGACCGAACCGACCCGGCGGATTTCGCCTTCCTGCAACACGCGCAGCAAGCGGGCCTGGGCTTCCAGTGGCAGTTCGCCGATTTCGTCGAGGAACAAGGTGCCGCCGTCCGCCGCTTCCACCAGACCGGCACGCCCGGCGCTGGCGCCAGTGAACGCGCCTTTTTCGTGGCCGAACAGTTCGGACTCGATCAGGCTTTCCGGGATGGCTGCACAGTTCACCGAAATCATCGGTGCCTTGGCGCGTTTGGACAGGTTGTGCAGGGCGCGGGCCACCAGTTCTTTACCGGTACCGGATTCACCCTGGATCAGGACATTGGAATCGGTCGGCGCGACTTTGCGGATCTTGCTGTACAGGTCCTGCATCGGCGGGCACGAACCGATGATGCCGATTTCGCCGTTGCTGTTATCAACACCCGGTTTCGCCGCGCCATTGGCCGCTTTGCCGGTGGCAGGTTCACCGCCGGCCGGCAGCGATTGGCGGTCACGCAGGATACGGGCGACAGCCTGGAGCATTTCGTCGTGATCGAAAGGCTTGGCGATGTAATCCACCGCGCCCATCTTCATCGAGTCGACGGCCGAACGCAGGCTGGCGTAGCTGGTCATGATCAGCACCGGAGTGCCCTGGCCGAGTTTGATCAACTCGGTGCCCGGAGCGCCCGGCAGACGCAAGTCGCTGACGATCAGGTCGAACGTGGGAATGGTGAAGCGTTCTTGTGCTTCCTGCACTGAACCGGCTTCGCTGACCTGGTACTGGTTACGTTCCAGCAGGCGGCGCAAGGCGGAGCGGATAATTGTTTCGTCTTCGACGATCAAAATGTGCGGCATTGATTCGATACTCTCGACGGTCTCAGTTCACAGCGGACGTCGCTTCGACATGACGCGGCAAGGTCACCCGAATACGGGTGCCGCGTTGGCTTTGTACATCAGCCGGGCTGTCGATGGTGATTTGTCCATAATGCTCTTCAACGATGGAATAGACCAGTGCAAGGCCCAGACCGGTGCCTTCGCCAGGATCCTTGGTGGTGAAGAAAGGTTCGAACAATCGGTCCATGATGTTCTTCGGAATACCGCTGCCTTCGTCTTCCACGATCAGATCGACCGTGTGTTCGCCGGCTTCGCTCTTGACCCGCACCGCACTGCCGGGAGGCGAGGCGTCACGGGCGTTTGAGAGCAGGTTGATCAATACCTGGGCGAGGCGTTGCGGATCGCCTTCGACCCAATGATCGGGGTCGCACAGGTTATAGAACTGCACTTCGAAATTGCGTCGGTTCAGGGCCAGCAAACCGATGGCATCCTGAGCCACTTCAGCCAGACAGACGGGCTCGTCGCTGTGCTGGTGACTGCCGGCGTGGGCGAAGCTCATCAGCGACTGAACGATGCGCGAAACGCGTTTGGTCTGCTCGAGGATCTGACCGCTGATTTCCTTCAGTTCGCCATCGTCTTCGCGTTCTTCGCGCAGGTTCTGCGCCAGGCACGCGATGCCGGTGATCGGGTTGCCGATTTCATGGGCCACACCCGCCGCGAGTCGCCCGATGCTGGCCAGGCGCTCGGAGTGCACCAGTTTGTCTTCGAGCATCTGGGTTTCGGTCAGATCTTCCACCAGCAACACCAGGCCACTGTTACCCGGTGCGAGCGGTTCATCAATGGCCGCTTTGTGCAGGTTCAGCCAGCGGGTCTGGCCATCAAGGGCCAGGTGCTGTTTGTGCAAATGCTCGTCCGGCAGATTGATGAAGCCTTGCAGCAGTTCTTTCCACGGATCGGCGATGGTGCTCAGGCGCGAACCGACCACACGCTGCGCGGCAATCCCGGTCAGCTCCTCCATGGCTTTGTTCCACATGAGGATTTCCTGATCCTTGGCCAGCGAGCAAACGCCCATCGGCAATTCCTGCAGGGTCTGGCGGTGATAGCGGCGCAGGGCATCGAGTTCGGCGGCAAGGCCGGTGAGGCGGGAGTGGTAGTCCTCGAGACGGCTTTCGATGAAGTGGATGTCTTCGGTGACGTAGTTTTCGCCGCCAGCCTTGTACGGCAGGAAGGTCTCGACCATGTCCTGCGCCACGCTCGGGCCCATCAGGCCGGAGAGGTTGGCTTCGATCCGGTCGCGCAAACGGCGCAAGGCATAAGGCCGGCGCTCGTCGAACGGCAGATAGAGATCACGCAGGGCCTGCTCGACTTCTTTCTGTGCGGCCTTGGCACCCAGGGGCTTGGCCAGTTGCGTGGCGAATTCCTGAGGTGAGGCGGCGTGCAGTTCGCGGCGTTGCGGGCGACGCACGTTGTCCACGGCGCAGGCTTCGGCGGCGCTGGCCTCTTCGGGGCTGGCGTTGGTGAACAGCGAGATCAGGGTGAACATCAGCACGTTGGCGGCCAGGGACGCGATCGCGGCCATGTGCCAACTGGTATCGTCCAGCACGTAGATCATGTTCAACAGCGGAATGTAGAAGCCCTGCAGATTGCCGACCAGCGGCAACAACATGGTCACCAGCCACACCAGGATCCCCGCCAGCAAACCGGCGATGAAGCCGCGGCGGTTGGCGGTCGGCCAATACAGGACCGACAGGACCCCCGGAAGAAATTGCAGCGTGGCCACAAACGCGACGATGCCGAGGTTGGCCAGGTCCTGTTCGGCGCCCAGCAACAGGTAGAAACCGTAACCGGCCATGATGATCGCAACGATCAGCGCCCGGCGGGTCCACTTCAACCAGCGATAGATGTTGCCTTCGGCCGGCGGTTGGTAGAGCGGCAGCACCAGATGGTTCAGCGCCATCCCGGACAGCGCCAGGGTGGTGACGATGATCAGTCCGCTCGCGGCCGACAACCCGCCGACATACGCCAACAACGCCAAGGCTTTGCTGTTGGCGGCGATGCCGATGCCCAGGGTGAAATATTCCGGGTTGGTGGTGGCGCCGAGTTTCAGTCCGGCCCAGAGAATCAGCGGCACCGCCAGGCTCATCAGCAGCAGGAACAGCGGCAGACCCCAGCTGGCGCTGACCAGCGAGCGCGGGTTGAGATTCTCGGTAAAGGTCATGTGGTACATGTGCGGCATCACAATCGCCGAGGCGAAGAACACCAGCAGCAGCGTTCGCCACGGGCCTTCCTGCAAGGGCGTGTGCAAGGCAGCGAGGGCGGTCTGGTTTTGCAGTAGCCACAGTTCCAGCTGTTGCGGGCCGTCGAACACGCCATAAAGGGCATAGAGGCCGACACCGCCAATGGCGATCAGCTTGATCACCGACTCGAAGGCAATCGCGAACACCAAGCCTTCATGTTTCTCGCGGGTGGCGATGTGGCGCGAGCCGAAGAAGATCGTGAACAGGGTAATCAGCGCGCAAAAGCTCAGGGCCACGCGATGCTGCACCGGCTCGCGGGTCAGGATGCCGATGGAGTCGGCCACCGCCTGGATCTGCAACGCCAGCAATGGCAGCACGCCGATCAACATGAAAATCGTGGTCAGCGCTCCGGCCCACGTGCTGCGGAAACGGAATGCGAACAAGTCGGCCAGCGACGACAGTTGATAGGTGCGGGTGATTTTCAGGATCGGGTACAGCAACACCGGCGCCAGCAAAAACGCCCCGGAGACCCCGAGGTAACTGGACAGAAAACCGTAGCCGTACTGATAGGCCAGGCCCACCGTGCCGTAAAACGCCCAGGCACTGGCGTACACCCCCAGCGAAAGGGTGTAGGTCAGCGGGTGGCGAATGATCGCCCGGGGGATCATGCCCCGTTCGCTGATCCAGGCGACGCCGAACAGCACCGCCAGGTACGCGGCGCTGATCAGGATCATCTGGGTCAGGCTAAAGCTCATCGGCATCTTTTTGGCTCTGCAGGATGAAGGTCACGACGATCAGAATCAGCCAGAGCAGATAAGGGCGATACCAGGCGCCAGTGGCGTCGATCCACCAATCCATGATGGCCGGGGAGAACAGGTAAATCCCCACTACCAGGAGCAGGACCAAGCGATAGATGTACATCCCGGCCTCTCTTTTTTATGCGCGTGCCCGAAAACGTGCGGCGATGGTAACGGATGGGCGCGCCACTGCAAGTGTGATCACTGTAGTTGCGCTTCGGGCAGGGTCAGTGTGCGCGGGATTAATAGCGCATCCCAGTGGGCGATGCCCCAATCCAGCACTTCCCGGGGGGTGGCGTAAACCAGTTCAGCACCGGGGTTTTGCCCCAATGCGCGCAACGCACGCAGCAACAGAGGGGTTGCCTGATCTTCGGTCAATGGCGGTGAGCGGTAGGACTTGCCGAGTTTATTGCCATCGGGCTGGGTAATCAGCGGGATGTGCAGATAACGCGGTTGTGGCAGGCCGAGCAGTTCTTGCAGGTAAAGCTGGCGCGGCGTGGAGTCGAGCAGGTCAGCGCCACGGACGATATCGGTGATGCCTTGCCAGGCGTCGTCCAGCACTACCGCCAGTTGATAGGCGTAGAGCCCGTCGCGGCGCCGGATCACGAAATCGCCGACGTCCCGGCCCAGGTGCTGGCGATATTCGCCTTGCACCCTGTCGATGAAGTGGTATTCCAGTTCGGGGACGCGCAAGCGAATCGCGGCATCTTCGGTGCCATGGCCGGCGTTGCGGCACAAGCCCGGGTAGATGCCGTGATACGGCTCCAATTGCTTGCGCGAGCAGGTGCAGGCGTAAGCGAGGCCTTGATTGAACAGGCGATTGAGGACTAAGGCGTAGGCGTCATGCCGATCGCTCTGGCGGACCACTTCCCCGTCCCACTCGAAACCGTAGCTTTCCAGGGCTTTCAAGATGGCTGCCTGGGCGCCGGGTTCTTCCCTTGGCGGATCGAGGTCTTCCATGCGCATCAACCAGCGACCGCCCACCGCACGCGCGTCGAGGTACGAGGCCAGCGCCGCGACCAGCGAACCGAAATGCAGGTGGCCGCTGGGCGTGGGGGCGAAGCGGCCGATGTAGGTGGGGGAGGCGATGGCGGTCATAAGGCGGTGTCAGGCTGTCCAATCGTTTCGAGCATGGCTTGAAGCCGCCGTCGCGAGCAAGCTTCGCTCCTACAGAAGATCGTGCCAGCCTTTGTAGGCGCGAAGCTTGCTCGCGAAGGCAATGCCGAAGACGCAATAAATATCAGAAACAAAAACGGAGCGTTCGCACGCTCCGTTCTTCGTTCAAGGCGACATTACTTGCCGACTTGCTTTTCCTTGATTTCCGCCAGGGTCTTGCAGTCAACGCACATGTCGGCGGTAGGGCGGGCTTCCAGTCGCTTGACGCCGATCTCGACGCCGCAGGACTCGCACCAGCCATATTCTTCGTCTTCGATCAGCTGCAGCGTCTTGTCGATCTTCTTGATCAACTTGCGCTCGCGGTCGCGGGCACGCAGTTCAAGGCTGAACTCTTCTTCCTGGCTGGCACGGTCGGCCGGGTCAGGGAAGTTGGCCGCTTCGTCTTTCATGTGATCAACCGTGCGGTCGACTTCCTGCATCAAGTCCTGTTTCCACTTATTCAGGATCTTGGTGAAGTGAGCGCGCATGGGCTTGCCCATGTACTCCTCGCCCTTTACTTCTTTGTAGGGTTCGAAGCCGCTGATCGACTGGTTTTGCTGCTTTGCTTGGGTGGGCATGAAATGGACCGCCTCTACTCTTGTAATCCATTGCGCAGGATTGCTCCATCACCGACACCTGCCGGCCCTGCGGCTGCAAGCGGGCGAACTTACCAGATCAAATCGGGCCGCGCTACTCCCGGATGTCGAGGTAGTGGCCCAAAGGGCTTGCAAATGATCGCAAAGCCTTGTCTGGCGGCGATGGAGACCTGATCAATTATTGATTTTAGTCAAACCTGAGGTACACGCTTGAGTCGTTTACGGCCAAGTTATAACGCGTCTGACCGCTTTAGGTTCTCGCTCGTTCCAACGCTTGGGTAGAATCGATTTTTTTCTCCGTTGTAAGGAAGGCTAATGGCTCAGTCCTACAGTGCCCGCAGTCGCGCGATCGAACCTTTCCATGTCATGGCGCTGCTGGCGCGGGCCAATGAACTGCAAGCCGAGGGTCACGATGTGATCCACCTGGAAATCGGCGAGCCGGACTTCACCACCGCCGAGCCGATCATCCAGGCCGGCCAGGCAGCACTGACGGCGGGGAAGACCCGTTACACCGCTGCGCGCGGTATCCCCGAGTTGCGTGAGGCCATTTCGGGCTTTTATCAGCAGCGTTACGGGTTGAACATCGACCCGCAGCGAATCCTCATCACGCCTGGCGGTTCCGGCGCCTTGTTACTGGCCAGCGCCTTGCTCGTCGATCCGGGCAAACATTGGCTGCTGGCGGACCCGGGTTATCCCTGCAACCGGCATTTCCTGCGGTTGGTCGAAGGCGCCGCGCAACTGGTGCCGGTCGGCCCGGACGTTCGCTATCAGCTGACGCCGGACCTGGTGGCGCGCCATTGGGATCAAGACAGCGTCGGCGCCTTGGTGGCCTCACCCGCCAACCCGACCGGGACCATCCTGACCCGTGACGAACTGGCGGGCTTGTCGGTTGCGATCAAGGAGCGACACGGTCATCTGGTGGTGGACGAGATCTACCATGGCCTGACGTATGGCACCGATGCCGCCAGTGTGCTGGAAGTCGATGACAGCGCCTTTGTCCTTAATAGTTTTTCCAAGTATTTCGGCATGACCGGATGGCGGCTGGGATGGCTGGTCGCCCCTGAAGCGGCAGTCGGCGAGCTGGAAAAACTTGCGCAAAACCTCTACATCAGCGCCCCGAGCATGGCCCAGCACGCCGCGCTGGCCTGCTTCGAGCCGGCCACGATCAGCATTCTGGAAGAGCGTCGGGCCGAATTCGGTCGTCGACGGGATTTCCTGTTGCCGGCTCTGAGAGAGCTGGGCTTCGGGATCGCCGTCGAGCCGGAAGGCGCGTTTTACTTGTACGCCGATATCAGCAAGTTCGGCGGCGATGCCTTCGCATTCTGCCGACATTTCCTCGAAACCGAGCATGTTGCAATTACCCCGGGCTTGGACTTTGGACGTTATCAGGCTGGGCACCATGTGCGTTTTGCCTACACCCAAAGCCTGCCGCGCCTGGAAGAAGCGGTCGAGCGGATCGCACGTGGATTGCGGAGCTGGCAAGGCTGATGCGTTTTCATCCTCCCCTCGAAGAAGGTCGCCTGATCCGTCGTTACAAGCGTTTTCTCGCCGATATCGAAACCGTTGGCGGTGAGTTGCTGACGATTCACTGCCCCAACACCGGCTCGATGCTCAATTGCCAGGTGGAAGGCGGGCAGGTCTGGTTCAGCCGCTCCGACGACCCAAAACGCAAATTGCCCGGCACTTGGGAAGTCGGCGAAACCCCGCAAGGCCGGTTGTTTTGCGTGAACACCGGGCGCGCCAACGGGTTGATCGAAGAGGCGTTGCGGGCGGGCGTGATTACCGAACTGAACGGCTTTACCGAGTTGAAACGCGAAGTGGCCTACGGGCAGGAAAGCAGCCGCATCGATTTCCGTCTCGATTACCCGGGCGGGCCGGCGTATGTAGAGGTCAAAAGCGTGACCCTGGGCTTCGACGGTTCATCGGTGGCGGCATTTCCCGATGCAGTGACGCAACGGGGCGCCAAGCATTTGCGGGAACTGGCTCACTTGGCTCGGGACGGGATTCGCGCGGTGCAGTTGTATTGCGTCAACCTGACCGGCATTGAAGCGGTGCGTCCGGCAGAAGAGATCGATTCGGCCTACGCAGTGGCATTGCGAGAGGCGGTGGCATGCGGCGTCGAGGTAATGGCCTATGGCGTGCGATTGACCCATGAAGAGATGGTGGTCGATCGACGCCTGGAGGTGCTGCTGAACAGTTAAAGGTCGATCCAGATACCTTGTTCGTCTTCGCGGCAGGCAACGGGGGTGAGGGATTGCCCGGCGCACGGGCCGGCGACGCATTCGCCGTCTTCGATCAGGAACAGTGCGCCGTGGGTTGCACACTGGATCAGGCTGTTGCTGGGGTCGAGAAACTGATCGGGTTTCCATTCCAGCCCGACACCCCGGTGCGGGCAGCGATTGATGTAGACGTACACTTGGCCGCCCCGGCGCACAGCAAAAAGTTTCTGACTGTCGATGTCGAATCCGCGACTGCTGTTGTCAGCCAGTTCGGCACCTGTACAAATCAACTTCATGTCTATCCTCAGTTTCGGCGGCTCGTGACCGGATATGTCCGAGCTTGACGTTCAAATGCAAACAATTATCAAATGGCCGCTTCGCCCCGTTGGGTGCAGGTGCCGGATGCCGAGGATACTTGGCCTGTCATCTCGATGCCTGGGAAAACTTAGAAGGAAGCTGTTTATGCGCCTGAGTACCCGCGTTGTTGCGCTGTGTGTCGGACTCCTCGTCAGCCACCATGCCGCAGCGGCCGAGTTGCCACAGCGTTGGGTCAGTGCCGGTGGCGCCTTGTCGGAGTGGGTGAGCGCGCTGGGCGGTGAGTCAAAATTGGTCGGTGTCGATACCACCAGTCAGCATCCGGCCTCGTTGAAGGCGCTGCCGAGCATCGGTTATCAGCGGCAACTGTCGGCGGAGGGCATCTTGAGCTTACGCCCGCAGATCCTGGTCGGTACCGAAGAAATGGGGCCGCCGCCGGTGCTGTCGCAGGTTCGTAGCGCGGGCGTGCAGGTCGAACTGTTCTCGGCCCAGCCTGATCTGCCGACGCTGCGGGGCAATCTTGCGCATCTGGGCAAGTTGCTCGGTGCTGAAGACCGGGCTGCGCAATTGCTCCAGACCTACCAGCAGCAACTCGAACAGCAGAAGGTCCGGGTCACTCGCGCACAGTTGAAGGAAAAATCGCCGGGCGTGCTGTTGCTGCTGGGCCATGCGGGCGGCAAGCCGCTTATCGCCGGCAAAGACACCGCCGCCGATTGGCTCATCCAAAAGGCCGGCGGGCACAATCTGGCCACGCACACTGGCTACAAACCCTTTTCCATTGAGTCGCTGGTCAGTCTTGACCCCGACGTGCTGGTGTTTGCTGACCGAGCGATGACCGGCGATGCCGCGCGCGCGGCGTTGTTCAAGGAAAACCCGATTCTGTCCTCGACCCGTGCGGCCAGGGACGGGCGCGTCATGGAGCTCGATCCGACCTTGTTGGTAGGTGGATTGGGGCCTCGTTTGCCCGATGCGTTGAAAACGCTGTCTGATGGTTTCTTCCCAGGCAATACGGCCCAATGACCGTTCTGGTTAAACCCCGTGCGTTGTTCATTGGCCTGAGCCTGCTGTGTTTAGTGGCGATCTGGCTGTCCTTGGCGCTGGGGCCGGTCAGCCTGCCTTTATTCGATACCCTACGTGCGGCGTTGCGCATGATCGGCCTGCCCATTGCCCCTGATGGGCTGGAGCAGGCCGAGCTGATCCTCGGGCAAATACGCCTGCCTCGAACCTTGTTGGGCTTGGCGGTGGGCGGCGTACTGGCGTTGTCCGGCGTGGCGATGCAGGGATTGTTTCGTAACCCGCTGGCTGATCCGGGGTTGGTCGGGGTGTCCAGCGGTGCTGCGCTGGGTGCTGCGATCGCGATTGTCGGTGGTTCTGTGTTTGGCGGTCTGCCTGAATCGTTCGGGCCTTATCTGTTGTCGGTGTGCGCATTTCTCGGCGGGTTGGGTGTGACGGCGCTGGTGTATAGGCTGGGTCGCCGCAATGGGCAGACGAACGTCGCGACCATGCTCCTGGCCGGTATTGCGTTAACGGCGCTGGCGGGGTCGGCGGTCGGTTTGTTCACCTATCTGGCCGACGACGCAACCTTGCGCACCCTCACGTTCTGGAACCTCGGCAGCCTGAACGGCGCCAGCTATTCACGGCTCTGGCCTTTATTGCTGGTGAGCGCCGGTGTGGCGCTCTGGTTGCCGCGTCGGGCCAAGGCCTTGAATGCGTTGCTGCTGGGCGAGTCGGAGGCCGGTCATCTGGGCATTGACGTCGAAGGGCTCAAGCGCGAATTGGTGTTTTGCACCGCGCTGGGGGTTGGCGCGGCCGTGGCGGCGGCGGGGATGATCGGGTTTGTCGGTCTGGTGGTGCCGCATCTGGTGCGCCTGCTGGCCGGTCCTGATCATCGGGTGTTGTTGCCGGCCTCAGTGCTGGCCGGTGCCAGTCTCCTGCTGTTTGCCGACCTGGTCGCAAGGCTGGCCCTGGCGCCAGCAGAGTTGCCGATCGGAATTGTCACGGCCTTCATCGGTGCGCCGTTCTTTCTGTATTTACTGCTCAGAGGGCGTGCCTGATGTTGCGAACCCAGAGCCTGCAAATCCGTCGAGGCGCAAAAATCGTACTGACGGACATCACGCTTGAGCTCAGGCCGGGTGAAGTGCTCGGCGTGTTGGGCCCCAACGGTGCTGGCAAAAGCACCTTGCTCGGCGCCTTGTGCGGCGAGTTGAAGGCTGACCACGGCAGCGTCTGGCTCGATGAGCGCGAATTGAGCCATTGGACCGGCGCGCAGCGAGCCCAGCGACTGGCGGTCTTGCCGCAGGTGTCGACCCTGGACTTCGCCTTCCGTGTGGAGGAAGTGGTCGGCATGGGGCGTTTGCCTTATCAAAGCGGGCGGGTCCGGGATGACGAGATCGTCGCCGCCGCCTTGCACGCTGCCGATGCGGGACACCTGAGTGGCCGCAGCTATCTGGCGCTGTCCGGCGGCGAGCGGCAGCGGGTACACCTGGCGCGGGTACTGGCGCAGCTCTGGCCGGGGGAGGTGGGGCAGACGCTGTTGCTCGATGAACCGACTTCGATGCTCGACCCGCTGCACCAGCACACCACCCTGCAAGCAGTGCGCGAGTTCGCCGATCATGGCGCTGCGGTGCTGGTGATCCTGCATGATCTGAATCTCGCGGCGCGCTATTGTGATCGCCTGTTACTGCTCGAAGGTGGGCGGCCCGTGGCGCTGGACACCCCTGAGCACGTCTTGCGCCCGGAACCACTCAAAGCGGTATTCGGGCTGGAAGTGCTGGTGCAGCGGCATCCAGAGCGTGGTCATCCGCTGATCATCGCCCGCTGAGAATGACATCGAGGTGAGCATGCGAGGAATTTTGCTACTGGCGGTCGTGTTGTTGAGTGCCTGCCAGCACGTTTCGGCACCGCCTCCGGTCGTCGGTGATATTCAGGACCTGCGCAGTGGCCAGATCCTGACACCCGCGGAATTGGTCGAACGGTTGGCCGTGCCGTCGCGGCTGATCGTCGGTGAGCAGCACGACAATTCTGATCACCATCAACTGCAATTGTGGTTGCTACAGGCGTTGGGCGAACGTCGACCCCAAGGCAGTCTGTTGCTGGAAATGCTCACGCCGGATCAACAATCGCGCGTCGATGACATTCGCCGTGCCTCGACGCTACCCGCAGATCTTCCCGGCGCGTTGAACTGGCAGTCGGGGTGGGACTGGAATCTGTACGGGCCGATCGTGCGCTTTGTGCTGACTCAACCCTACCCGCTGTTGGCGGCCAATCTGGACACTCTTGAAGTCCGTACCGTTTATGCCAAGCCCCCGACATTAAACGGTCGGCTTTCCAATGCTCCGTCGGTCAAGGATGAGTTGCTGGCGCAGATCAACGACTCCCATTGCGGCTTGCTGCCCACCTCGCAGATGCCCGCGATGCTGGCGGTCCAGCAACAACGTGATCGTCGGATGGCCGAGCGCTTGTTGTCGGCACCGACGCCTTCGCTGCTGTTTGCCGGCGCTTACCACGCGCGCAAGGATGTTGGCGTGCCGATCCACGTCCTTGATCTTGGCGAGCCTGAAGCACTGAAGGTGTTGATGCTGGCGGAGGAGGGGGGTGAGGTCACGTCGGCCATGGCTGATTACGTCTGGTACACGCCTGCCACGCCGGCTCAGGATTACTGTGCGCAAATGCGTAAGCAGTTCGGCAAGTAAACAGACGACTTTTCCACAGGCAAAAAAAGACCCGGCAAGAGCCGGGTCAAATAACCGTGATTAGCCTGATGAGGAGATATCTGAGAGTCCGAACCAAGGGCTTTTCAAATATCGACCAGTCTCGCGACCAGTTGTGATAATCATAGCGATTCTCATTACCAAGTCAACTGCTGTTTTTTTGATTTCTTTGCATTCCCCTTTTTCCTTGCGCGAAAGCCCGTAATCATTGCGCCTGAGTCGGTAATCCTGAGGCGAATCTGCCTGTTCAGTTCTTGTGACGGGACGAGATGGCTTCCAGTTGTTTGTTCAAGGCTTCTTTGCGATCAGCTGGAATGTCGTTCCAGTGCACGTCCATCAGCGCGCCTTCGATCGCATACAACAACACCTTGGACGCCCGGAACCCGCGCGTACGCACGGCCCGATAAGCATCCACCGCTCCCAGGCGGCGCAAGTCCGACGCGCTGTGGATGCCCACGGCATGCAGCCACTGTGCCGACGTCTTGCCAAGATTCTTCAGGTGTTGCAGTTCATCATTCATCAAGCCTCCTTGCGACGGCCGAACGGTGCGTGGGCGAGCCTCTCAGGAGTGTAGCCATCAGTAGGAAAAGCGTGATTGTTTGGTCGGTTTCGACGCAAAAGCTTCTAAGAGGAAGACTCAGATAGCTGCGTGAAGGTCTGCGGGAGCAGTCGGAGGAAGCGCGGAGGAATCAACTTTCCCGACAAAAAATCCAGCGCCCAGCGCGAAGCGGGGGCGCTGGACTTGTCAGGTAGAACGTCGTTTTTAGCGGGTGCGATAACGCAGGCGAGTACCGAAATTCATCGACATCAGGATCTCGTCAGCACTCAGTTCTGGCGGAAAGTAGGCGCCGGAGATCTGTGCGTGAGCCAGGCTTGCGCCTTCCAGGCAGGAGTTGCGGAAGTCGATGCCACGCAAATCGGCGGAGCGGAAATAGGCATCGGTGAAATCGACGCCATCGGCGTTCAGCTCACGCAGGTCCAGACCACGAAAATCGCCGCCGACCATGTCGACAGAGGCATGACTGGCGCGCTCGGCATTGAAGCCTGCGATGTCGTCTTTGTGCAGCAAGGCATAAAGCGGGGTGTCGAGAAGTTTCGGCTGGCTCATGTCGCATCACCTGATGGTTTTATGACGCCAGTATAGTGCCACTATTTGGCAGCCGTGAAGCCGGCGATGGCTTCACGGCTGAAATAGTTTTTACAGGCCCGGCATGCGCTGGCGAATCTGTGCAACAACGGTGTCGAGCGTCCCGCTTTCATTGGTCTGGACGCGTTTGCTGCACAGAATTTCTGCTGGCGTCAGGGGCTCACGGCTCGCCTGCTGGGCGGCGATAACAGCGAGGTTGGCGTCGGACGGATCCTTCTTGTCTGCCTGACGCAAGGCCAGCCAGCTCTCGATGACTGCCTGTGGTGCATTGCAATCGAGGATCAGGAACGGTGCCCCGGTGGCTTCGGCGATTTTCGCCGCGCCGTCGCGCTGAGTGCGCTTGAGGTATGTCGCATCGATGACCACCGGGAAACCGGCGCGCAGGATCACCGCGGCAATCTCATGCAGGCGGCTGTAAGTGGCGGCGCTCGCGTCGGCACTATAAATGCCGGCCTGCGGGTCATTCGGTACGGTTTGCTCGCCGAACAAACGCTTGCGTTCAACATCCGAACGCAGGCGAATGGCGCCCAGCGCTTCCACCAGACGCATGGCGACGTGGCTTTTGCCGACAGCGGAAACGCCGTGGGTAATCGCCATGAACCGCGAAGGAATGGTGCTGTAGCTTTCTGCCAGGTTGGCGTAGTTGCGGTACTGACGCAGGGTGGTGGCGCGTTGCACCGGGTCGGCTTCGGCCGGCATGCTGAACAGGCTGACCTTGGCGCGAACCAGTGCGCGGTACGCTTTGTAGAAGTTCAGCAGCTCAAGGCCCTGATAGTCACCGGTCAGTTCCAGGTACTGGCTGATGAAACGACGCGCCAGGCTTTTCAGGCCGCGATCTTCCAGGTCCATGGCCAGGAAACCGGTGTCGGCATAAACGTCGGTGAAGCGGAACGGTTCGTTGAACTCGATGCAGTCGAAGATCACGACCTTGCCATCGATCACGGTGGCGTTGCCCAGGTGGATGTCGCCGTGGCATTCGCGGATGAAGCCTTCAGCCTTGCGCTGGGCGAACAGCGGCTTCAGGCGTTCGAAGCTGCTTTCGGCCCAGGCTTGCAACGCATCAAGTTGCAGCAGATCGGCCTTGTCGCTGAGGAACGGGCGGATCTGTTCGAAGTTCTGGCGTACCGGTGCCATCACGCTGTCCGGGGTGCCGGCTTCGTGTTCGCCAGGCACTTTCGGTGCAGTGAGGTGGAATTGGGCAATCTGTGCGGCCATTTCGTCGATGTGCGCGGTGGTCAACTCACCATTGGCTTGCAGGGTGCTGAGCAACTGGCTTTGTGGGAATTGACGCATTTTCAGTGCGAAATCGACAACCGGACCTTCGCCGCCCAGTTGTGGCGCAGCTTCGCTGCCGGTAATAGGCAACACTTCCAGGTACAAATC
This sequence comes from Pseudomonas sp. SJZ077, assembly GCF_007993905.1. Classification (NCBI taxonomy): domain Bacteria; kingdom Pseudomonadati; phylum Pseudomonadota; class Gammaproteobacteria; order Pseudomonadales; family Pseudomonadaceae; genus Pseudomonas; species Pseudomonas sp. SJZ077. The sequence goes on along the minus strand of NZ_VIUJ01000011.1, from coordinate 10,670 downwards.
GTGGGTCAGGCGCTGGTTGAGGCGCAGCTCTTCGCCGCAGAAATGCTCGCGAGCGTCGAGGCTGGTGAAGTCGAGGAAGCCGAAATTCACGGGCTTCTTCACTTTATAAGCAAAGGGACCGGTGAGGATGACCCAGGAGATGTGGGTCTCGATGACCTGGAACCCGTCGACAGGATGCGGGTAGAGGGCCGGGTTTTGCAGGGCGGCGATCAGGGACTGGCTCACAGGCGATCCTTCAGAGTCTGGGGAAAATTCACGGCCGCCATTATGGCTGCAAGTCCGTCTGACGCAAACCTCGGAGGGCTCCTGTTGAGTATGAATAAAGTGCGTATAATCCGCCGCCATGACTCGTACTCGATCCCCCCGTACCCCCAAAAAACCACCTTCCCGGGGCTTGAGCCCCTGGCTGGGCTGGGCCCTTAAACTCAGTCTGGTCGGCCTCGTGGTGCTCGCCGGATTCGCGGTTTACCTCGACGCCGTGGTCCAGGAGAAGTTCTCCGGCAAGCGCTGGACCATCCCGGCCAAGGTGTATGCGCGCCCGCTGGAGCTGTTCACCGGCCAGAAACTGAGCAAGGAAGACTTCCTCACCGAGCTCGACGCCTTGGGCTATCGCCGCGAAGCCGTGAGCAACGGCCCCGGCGCAGCGGCGGTCAACGGCAACACCGTCGACTTGAATACCCGTGGCTTCCAGTTCTATGAAGGCCTGGAAAAAGCTCAGCCGGTGCGCGTGCGTTTCTCCGGCGATTACGTGGCTGACCTTTCGGCGACCAACGGTTCGAAGCTTTCTGTCGTGCGTCTGGAGCCTCTGCTGATCGGCGGCATTTACCCGAAAAATCTTGAAGACCGCATTCTGATCAAAATCGATCAGGTCCCGCCGTACCTGCTGGAAACCCTGGTCGCCGTGGAAGACCGGGATTTCTATAGCCACTGGGGCGTGTCGCCCAAGTCGATTGCCCGCGCCGTGTGGGTCAACACGTCCGGCGGCAAGATGACCCAGGGCGGCAGTACGCTGACCCAGCAGTTGGTGAAGAATTTCTACCTGACCAGCGAACGCAGCCTGACCCGCAAACTCACCGAAGCCATGATGGCGATGCTGCTTGAGCTGCATTACGACAAACGGGAAATTCTTGAGGCGTACCTCAATGAAGTGTTCGTCGGTCAGGATGGGCAGCGCGCGGTGCACGGTTTCGGCCTGGCCAGCCAGTTCTTCTTCGGGCAGCCATTGTCCGAGCTGAAACTGCATCAAGTCGCCATGCTGGTGGGGATGGTCAAGGGGCCGTCCTATTACAATCCGCGTCGCAACCCGGAACGGGCGCTGGAGCGGCGCAATCTGGTGCTCGATGTGCTTGAGCAACAAGGCGTCGCCACCGCCGAGCAGGTCGCAGCGGCGAAGAATATGCCACTGGGCGTGACGACGCGCGGCAAGCTGGCGGACAGTTCATTCCCGGGCTTCCTCGACCTGGTTAAACGTCAGCTGCGCGAAGACTATCGCGACGAAGACTTGACCGAAGAAGGCCTGCGGATCTTCACCAGTTTCGACCCGATCCTGCAGATGAAAGCCGAAGCGTCGGTCAACGACACCTTTAAACGCTTGTCCGGACGCAAGGGTTCCGATGAGGTTGAGGCGGCGATGGTCGTGACCAACCCGGAAACCGGTGAAGTCCAGGCCATGATCGGCAGCCGTCAGGCAAGTTTCGCCGGCTTCAACCGGGCGCTGGATGCAGTGCGACCAATCGGTTCGTTGATCAAGCCTGCGGTTTATCTGACAGCCCTTGAGAAGCCGAGCCAGTACACGCTGACCAGTTGGCTGTCGGACGAATCCTTCTCGGTCAAAGGCGCGGACGGTCAGGTCTGGAAACCCCAGAATTACGATCGCCGTTCCCACGGTACGGTTTTCCTGTACCAAGGCCTGGCCCATTCCTACAACCTGTCAACGGCGCGCCTCGGGTTGGCGGTTGGCGTGCCGAATGTCCTGAAAACATTGGCGCGCCTGGGTGTCAGTCGCGAGTTCCCGGCGTTCCCTTCGATGTTGCTGGGGGCTGGTGGTCTGACGCCGATCGAAGTGGCGACCATGTACCAGACGCTGGCCAACGGCGGCTTCAATACGCCGATGCGCGGGATTCGTAGCGTATTGACCGCCGAAGGCGAGCCGCTCAAGCGTTATCCGTTCCAGATTGAGCAGCGTTTCGATCCGGCCTCCATTTACCTGATCCAGAGCGCCATGCAGCGAGTCATGCGTGAAGGTACCGGCAGTTCGGTTTACAACGTGCTGCCGAAAACCCTGACCCTGGCGGGTAAAACCGGTACCAGTAACGACTCGCGAGACAGCTGGTTCGCCGGTTTCAGCCAGGACTTGCTGGCGGTGGTGTGGCTGGGACGCGATGACAACGGCAAGACCCCGTTCACCGGTGCCACCGGTGCATTGCAGGTCTGGACCAGTTTCATGCGCAAGGCCGATCCATTGCCGCTGGACATGCCGCAACCGGACAATGTTGTTCAGGCCTGGGTCGATTCGCGGACCGGGCAAGGTTCCGACGGCAGCTGCCCAGGTGCCGTGCAGATGCCGTATATTCGCGGCAGCGAACCGCCTCCCGGCGCGGCTTGCGGTGGCGACAGTCCCGCATCCGGCGAAACGGTGATGGATTGGGTCAAGGGCTGGATGAATTAAGCAAAGAGGGTTTCAAGTGAACAAGTGGTTGATTCCAGCGGTTACCGCCGTGGCTTTGCTCAGCGGTTGTTCCTCCGTACAACGCGGTTCGATTCCGGTTGTGGACTCTGGCAGTGCTGTCTCCAACAGTGAGCGAGTGTCGGCAAATGGCGGTTTCCGCAAGACGACGACTAAACGTCCTGTGCAAGCCCAGACTCAAGCGATTCCGCAAGGTGACACGGGTGTCGTCGTGATGGTGCCAGGTGGCGGCGCAGTGGCGTCGGCCCCGATCAGCACCGGTCCGATTACGCCTGGCCCGATTACCCCAGGGCCGATCGACACCTCGCCGGTACAGTCGGCACCGATCAATCAGGGCAGCTACAGCATGCCGTCGACGCCGAGCGGGATTCCTTCGGCGAGCTCCGGTGGATTGTCTGCCGATGAGCAACTGGACGGTCCGGTGCTGGCGCTGTTGACCACTGCTCAGCAGCAACAGGCCAGCGGCGATCTCAACGGTGCGTCCTCCAGCCTTGAGCGCGCCCAGCGAGTTGCACCGCGTGAGCCGCAAGTGCTTTATCGTCTGGCTCAGGTGCGCATGGCCCAAGGCGATGCTCCACAGGCTGAACAGTTCGCCCGTCGTGGCTTGACGTTCGCCAATGGTCGTCCGGCGCTTCAGGCCAGCCTGTGGGAACTGATCGCCCAGGCGCGTGAGAAACAGGGTGATTCCGCAGGTGCGGCACTGGCCCGTCAGAAGGCCAAGGTTGTGTCGTGATGGACGCACGCTTCCCCAAGATTGCCGAGCAACTGCTGTTGATCGAGCGTGAGCTACGGGTTCAGGGTTGGTGGGATGACGTTTCACCATCCGCTGAAGCGTTATCCAGCGTTGAACCGTTTTCGGTCGATACGCTCGATTTCGAGCAGTGGCTGCAATGGATCTTCCTGCCGAAGATGAAGGTCATCCTCGAACAGGATCTACCGCTGCCCAACGCATCGGGGATTCAGGAGATGGCCGAAATGGTCTTCGCCGCCCGCAATGTCCAAGGCAGGGACCGGCAGTTGCAGGTCTTGCTCAAAGAGTTCGATCTGCTGATCACCGCCTCTCGCTGAACCGGAAACTGCCAGTGTCTACTGGCAGTTATCCGCAATCTGTTTCTGTGCTTCGGTAGTGCGCTCCTGACGTTGTTCATCGGTCAGGCGGCGCCTCTCACCGTCCACGTCCTCACGCAATCGCGGATTGTTCTGCAGCTGGGCCAGGTTCGTTCGCGCCTGCTCGCAGAATACCTTTAGCTGGGCTTGCTGCTCGGCAACCTGCTTTTTCACTGTGTTGTCGATGGCCTGTTGATCGCCAATCGCCGTGCTGCGCGTTGGTGCGGCGGGTTTGCCGGCAGGCGGGGAGGGCGTCACCACGGTGGTGGCCTCCTGGCCTTGAGGCGGTTGCGCGTCGAAGTGGGTAACGCCTTGGGCGTCGACCCATTTATAGATCTGAGCGGCCATACACAAAGGGCTGATCAGCAAAGTGACCATTAAGAACGTTCGCATGCCATTTCCTTGCCAGAGTTGCGCAATTGAAGCTAACACAGTTGCGGTTTAGCGGTTTTTTCTTGCTTTCTCATGTGCTTACTTCAATAAAGCACATAGACGGCTTGACTTGCAGAGGACGAAACAGAAGAATCCAAAGTCCGCTGTAGAGGGACTGCCAGAAGCAGACCCACTCAGCAGATCATGAGGCGCACATCCGCGCCGACCTGTTACACCCGCAACGCGTTACCTCGCGCTGGGTGGGAAAGGCCCGCAACACTTGGGACGATCCCAATACTTGCTCAGTCAGTGCTGACGTAGTCGGCGACCACCGTCGCTCATGCTCTGCTGAGAAGTAAACCTATTAAGACCCGTCCCCGTTTATGTGGGCGGTATTCTGGCGTTTTAGAGGTGAGCAACGTGGAGCTTTTATCTGGCGGTGAGATGCTCGTCCGCTTTTTGCGTGACGAAGGCGTTAAATATATCTATGGGTACCCAGGTGGTGCCGCATTGCATATCTACGACGCGCTGTTCAAAGAACCAGCCGTTCAACATATTCTCGTTCGTCATGAGCAGGCTGCCACTCACATGGCTGACGGCTATGCGCGCGCCACCGGCAAGGCAGGCGTTGTACTGGTGACCTCCGGTCCCGGTGCGACCAACGTCATTACCGGCATTGCTACCGCGTACATGGACTCGATTCCGATGGTGATCCTGACCGCCCAGGTGCCTAGCACCATGGTCGGGACCGATGCCTTCCAGGAAACCGATATGATCGGTATCTCCCGGCCGATCGTGAAACACAGTTTCATGATCAAGCATGCTTCGGAAATCCCGGAGATCATGAAAAAGGCTTTCTACCTCGCGCAATCGGGTCGTCCTGGTCCTGTCGTTGTCGACATTCCGAAAGACATGACCAACCCGGCCGAGAAGTTCGAATATATCTTCCCGAAAAAAGCCAAGCTGCGCTCCTACAGCCCAGCGGTTCGTGGCCATTCGGGCCAGATCCGCAAAGCGGTGGAAATGCTGTTGGCGGCCAAGCGGCCGATCATCTATGCCGGCGGCGGCGTCATTCTGGGCAACGGCTCCGCGCCATTGACCGAACTGGCGCAACTGCTTAACGTGCCGGTCACCAATACCTTGATGGGCCTCGGCGCCTATCCGGGCAGCGACCGTCAGTTCCTTGGCATGCTCGGTATGCACGGCAGCTACACCGCCAACCTGGCGATGCACCATGCGGACGTGATCATGGCCGTGGGCGCGCGTTTCGATGACCGTGTTATCAACGGTGCATCGAAGTTCTGCCCAAGCGCCAAGATCATCCACATCGACATCGACCCGGCTTCGATCTCCAAAACCATCAAGGCCGACGTTCCAATCGTAGGCCCGGTGGAAAGCGTACTGACCGAGATGGTCGCTACCTTCAAGGAAATCGGCGAGACCCCGAACAAGGATTCGGTGGCTGCCTGGTGGAAGCAGGTTGAAGAGTGGCGCGGTGATCGCGACATGTTCCCTTACAACAAAGGGGACGGCAGCATCATCAAGCCGCAAACCGTTATCGAAACCCTGCACGAAGTGACCAAGGGCGATGCCTACATTGCGTCCGACGTGGGTCAGCACCAGATGTTCGCGGCGCAATACTACCGCTTCAACAAGCCTAATCGCTGGATCAACTCCGGCGGCCTGGGCACGATGGGCTTCGGTTTCCCGGCAGCAATGGGCGTCAAACTGAGCTTCCCGGAAGCCGATGTGGCTTGCGTGACCGGTGAAGGCAGCATCCAGATGAACATCCAGGAGCTGTCCACTTGCCTGCAACATGACCTGCCGGTGAAGATCATCCTGCTCAACAACGGCGTGCTCGGCATGGTCCGTCAGTGGCAGGACATGAGTTACGGCGCGCGTCACTCGCACTCCTACATGGAATCGTTGCCGGACTTCGTCAAGTTGGCTGAAGCCTACGGTCACGTCGGCATGCGCATCACGGACTTGAAGGATTTGAAGCCGATGATGGAGCAAGCCTTCGCGATGAAGGATCGTCTGGTGTTCATCGACATCAAGGTCGACGCAGCTGAACACGTCTACCCGATGCAGATCAAAGACGGCTCCATGCGCGATATGTGGCTGAGCAAGACGGAGCGTACTTAATCATGCGACATATTATTTCCCTGCTTCTGGAAAACGAACCCGGCGCTCTGTCTCGTGTAGTCGGCCTGTTCTCGCAGCGCAACTACAACATCGAAAGCCTGACCGTGGCCCCTACCGAAGACCCGACCTTGTCGCGTCTGACGCTGACCACTGTCGGCCACGATGAAATCATCGAGCAGATCACCAAAAACCTGAACAAGCTGATCGAAGTGGTCAAACTGGTCGACCTGTCGGAAAGTGCTCACATCGAGCGCGAACTGATGCTGGTCAAGGTCAAGGCTACCGGCGCCCAGCGCGCCGAGATCAAGCGCACCACCGATATTTACCGTGGACAGATCGTCGATGTCAGCGCCAGCGTTTATACCGTTCAATTGACCGGTACCAGCGACAAGCTCGACAGCTTCATTCAGTCCATTGGCACCGCCTCGATCCTGGAAACCGTCCGTAGCGGCGTAACCGGTATCGCTCGCGGCGACAAAGTACTCAGCATCTAAACCAAATTAGCGAACGGCCTGAACGGCCTGGATATATAGGGGAATTTCATGAAAGTTTATTACGAAAAAGACTGCGACCTGTCGATCATCCAGGGCAAGAAAGTTGCCATCATCGGTTACGGTTCCCAGGGCCACGCTCAGGCGTGCAACCTGAAAGACTCCGGCGTTGACGTGACTGTCGGTCTGCGCAAAGGTTCGGCCACTGTTGCCAAAGCCGAAGCTCACGGCCTGAAAGTGACCGACGTTGCTTCCGCTGTTGCAGCTGCCGACCTGGTCATGATCCTGACCCCGGACGAGTTCCAGTCTGCCCTGTACAAAAACGAAATCGAGCCGAACATCAAGAAAGGCGCCACCCTGGCCTTCTCCCACGGCTTCGCGATCCACTACAACCAGGTTGTTCCGCGTGCTGACCTCGACGTGATCATGATCGCGCCGAAAGCACCGGGCCACACCGTGCGTTCCGAGTTCGTCAAAGGCGGCGGTATCCCTGACCTGATCGCTATCTATCAGGATGCTTCGGGCAACGCCAAAAACGTTGCACTGTCCTACGCCGCAGGCGTCGGTGGCGGTCGTACCGGCATCATCGAAACCACCTTCAAGGACGAGACCGAAACCGACCTGTTCGGCGAACAAGCCGTTCTGTGCGGCGGTACCGTTGAGCTGGTCAAAGCCGGTTTCGAAACCCTGGTTGAAGCTGGCTACGCGCCGGAAATGGCCTACTTCGAATGCCTGCACGAACTGAAGCTGATCGTTGACCTCATGTACGAAGGCGGTATCGCCAACATGAACTACTCGATCTCCAACAACGCTGAATACGGCGAGTACGTGACGGGTCCGGAAGTGATCAACGCCGAGTCCCGTCAGGCTATGCGCAACGCCCTGAAACGTATTCAGGACGGCGAATACGCCAAGATGTTCATCAGCGAAGGCGCGACCGGCTATCCTTCGATGACCGCCAAGCGTCGTAACAACGCCGCTCACGGTATCGAAATCATCGGCGAGCAACTGCGCTCCATGATGCCGTGGATCGGTGCCAACAAGATCGTCGACAAAGCTAAAAACTAAGTCGCGCACTTGTACGAAAAACGCGGCTTAGGCCGCGTTTTTTCGTTTGGGCTGAAAGGTTCTGGTATAAAGCTGCATCGTTTGCGGCCGAACCGTCGTCCCAGACACCTGTCGAAACTTTCCACCCCGTTGCAAGGTAATGTCCATGAGCGAACGTCCCGAAGAGCCAAACAAGGCTTCTGACGCCGAAAGCCTGCTGCCCATCGATGAACACATCGAGGAAGGGCATGACGCTGAAGGTCGTAAAGTCCGGCATCGTGGTATCTATCTTCTGCCGAATCTGTTCACCACCGCGAACCTGTTCGCAGGGTTTTATTCCATCATCAGCTCGATGAGCGCCCAGAGTGCGTTGAGTGCCGGTGATTCGATTGGCGCGAGCAAGTATTTTGCGTTTGCCGCGATTGCGATTTTCGTCGCCATGGTGCTCGACGGCCTTGATGGTCGCGTTGCCCGCATGACCAATACCCAGAGTGCCTTCGGCGCCGAGTACGATTCGCTGTCGGACATGGTCGCTTTTGGTGTCGCGCCGGCGTTGCTGGCGTTTGGCTGGGCGTTGGGCGACATGGGCAAGGTCGGCTGGATGGTTGCCTTCATCTATGTCGCGGGTGCAGCGTTGCGCCTGGCACGCTTCAATACGCAAGTCGGCACCGCGGATAAACGCTACTTCATCGGTCTGGCCAGTCCGGCTGCAGCGGGTGTTGTCGCGGGGATTGTCTGGGCGTTCAGTGACTACGGCATTCAGGGTTCCAAGATGTCGTTCCTGGTTGCGCTGATGGTGGCCGCCGCCGGCATGCTGATGGTCAGCAACATCAAGTACAACAGCTTCAAGGAGCTGGACTTGAAGGGGCGAGTGCCCTTTGTCGCGATCCTCGCGGTAGTCCTGGTGTTTGCCGTGGTCTTCAGTGATCCGCCGCGCATTCTACTGCTGGTTTTTCTCGCTTACGCGGCGTCTGGTCCGGTGCAATACCTGTTGCATCTTCGTCGGCACAAAAACGCCGAGTGATGTAATTTCCCTCATACTCCGCAGTCTATTGGTGCATCTGTCCTCCAATGCTGCGGAGTTGCCATGCTGATTAAAGTCCCCAAAGCGTCTGACTGTCACGAGTCGGACGTCACGCCTGAATCCTTCTATTTTTCTCGACGCAATCTACTGGGTGCAGCCGTTGCCGGTCTGGCCGTGAGCAGTCTGCCGCGCTGGGCCAGTGCTGACGAAGCCGCTCGTTACGCAGATGTCGAGCCAGGCAAGGCGCCTTCCTGGTTTGCCGAAAAGCTTCCTGCCACTAAATGGGGGGCAGTCAACGTCAAGGATGAGGCGATCACGCCATTCAAGGATGCGACCCACTACAACAACTTCTACGAATTCGGCACTGATAAAGGCGACCCTGCCGCCAATGCCGGTTCGCTGAAGACTGAGCCTTGGACCGTGGTGGTGGATGGAGAGGTAGGTAAGCCGGGGCGGTATGCGCTGGAAGACTTCATGAAGCCCTATCAACTGGAGGAGCGTATTTATCGTCTTCGCTGTGTTGAGGCCTGGTCGATGGTTATTCCCTGGATTGGTTTTCCTCTTTCGGCGTTGCTGAAGCAAGTCGAGCCGACATCGAAGGCCAAGTTCATCCGCTTTGAAACGCTGCAAGATCCCAAGAGCATGCCTGGGCAGCGCTCTGGTTTTGCCTTGATCGAGTGGCCCTATGTAGAGGGTTTGCGCCTGGATGAGGCGATGAGTCCGTTGGCCATTCTTGCGGTGGGCATGTATGGGCGTGAACTGCCGAATCAGAACGGGGCGCCTCTGCGTTTGGTGGTGCCCTGGAAGTATGGCTTCAAGAGCGTCAAATCCATCGTGCGGATCAGTCTGGTCAGCGAACAGCCGAAAACCACCTGGCAGAGCATTGCCGCGGATGAATACGGCTTTTACGCCAACGTGAACCCTACAGTTGATCACCCGCGCTGGACTCAGGCTCGTGAGCGTCGTTTGCCGAGCGGCCTGTTCAAGCCCAATGTTCGGGACACACAGATGTTCAACGGCTACTCGGATGAAGTCGCTTCTCTCTATACAGGGCTCGATCTGCGGAAGAACTACTGATGCGTTATCCGTTTTGGCGAATTGGCGTCTTTATAGCGGCGGCGGTCTGGCCGCTGCTTTGGTTGTATCAGGCCTGGCAGGATGTGTTGGGTCCCGATCCGGGCAAGGTCCTGGTTGATCGGCTGGGGCTGGGGACGCTTATCCTGCTGCTAATAACGTTAAGCATGACGCCTCTGCAGAAACTCACCGGTTGGGCGGGGTGGATCGCTGTGCGCCGGCAGCTGGGGTTGTGGTGTTTCGCTTATGTGGTTCTGCATCTGAGCGGCTACACGGCGTTCATTCTTGGATTTGATTGGTCGCAGCTGGGTGTTGAGTTGCGCAAACGGCCGTACATCATTGTCGGGACGTTGGGGTTTCTCTGTTTATTGGCATTGGCGATGACTTCTAATCGTTACAGTCAGCGCCGGCTGGGTGTTCGTTGGAAGAAGCTGCATCGGCTGGTGTATGTCATTCTCGGGCTTGGATTGCTGCATATGTTGTGGATCGTTCGTGCCGATCTCAAGGAATGGGCGATCTATGCTTCTATAGGTGCGCTGCTATTAGTGTTGCGCATTCCGCCTGTGGCCCGTCGAATCCCGCGTTTAATAGCCAAAAAAGCGCCTTCTGCAAGAAAAGCATAAATAGGTGTTGACGGCAGATTCTGGAAGTCTATAATTCGCCCCACTTCCGGCGCAGTCGAAACGGAAAACTCCTTGGTAAACAAAGAGTTACGCAGTTTTCG